>CANPYT010000007.1 GCA_947588705.1 uncultured Acetatifactor sp.
CAGAGATCCAACGTGGGGTGCTTTTGATCTTCCCCGGTAGCAAACATAGCGGTATTTACCATATCGACCGCCGCCTCCGCGCCGTATCCGGCTTCCAGAAGCTTTTCCATCAGATCCAGCACCTGGCCGCTGTCCTTTCCCGCCTGTTCCCCGGAGCCGGTCCCGTCAGACAGCATTACCGTAAGCTTTCCTTTTTCCTCTTCCACCACCGCGTAATTATCGCCGGAAATCGTCTCGTTTTCCTTTGTGACCCTGGAAAAGCCGGTGATGACAAGATATTCCGTCTCCTCCTCCAGCACGAAGCTCTGGGGCTCTTTCTCTATCACATAAGGACTGCCCACAGACAGCTGCATCTGCTTTCCCAGCAGTACGGAGATCATGTCCGCCGCTTCTTCTGCGGATACTCCTGTGCTTTTTTCAGCGCTCATCATGAGAACGACGGTATTTTTCCCATCCTCCCGGGGCACATAGCAAGGGTTTTCCACCCGGATCCCCTCTTCGCGCAGCGCCTGGGCCAGCATACGGCTCTTTTTTTCTTCCATTGGCCGGTAACACATGACCTCCCCGGCCACTTCTGTCATGATCTTAGCCATTTCTTTCAAATGCCCTCTGATGATCTGTCTGCTCTCCCATAGCCTCCGGGCGTCCAAGACAGTCTGCCTGTCTCCTTCTCCGGCACAAAATTCCCCGTCATAGCTTCTGGCAAGCTCATAAAAGGTGTCCGCATAATTTAACAGCTTTCTTCTGCACAGGTCGGAGATCTGCGCCGTCTGGATCTCATCCTTCCCCTCCTTTTTCCGATTCCTGCGGAGAGCGGGTCTTTCCTGGTATACCGTCATCTCGTATCACATCCTTTCACTTGAAACTGTCAGACTAAGATTATAGGTTTCCCTCCCCACTTTTTTTGTCAAAACCAGGAAAACTTCCCTTAAAGTTTTGCGACAAAAAAAGCGGGGGCACACAGCTCCCGCTCTTATTTCCTCACCGCTTCCGAGATGCAAGGCTTTTTATTTCTGTTTAAACATGATCTCTCCCTCATAGACCAGTCCCAGTTTCTCTCTTGCTACATTCTCAATATAGCCCTTGGTCTGAACCTCTTTCCCAAACTCTTCTATCTCCTGGGCGCGAACCGTTTCCGCCTCGATCTGACTATCCAGGATCTGCGCTTCCTGGGCCTTGGCATCTATCTTCTGTCGAAGGTCGATGCTCTTTATCGCCACTACCACCATGATCATAATGACCACTAACGATACCAGGAACATGCTGAACCGGTTTTGATGTCTACGGCGATATGCAACTCTCCTCCTTGCTCCAGCCATAAGCGCTCCTTTCCGAAAAATCATGCCTTTATAGACATTTTAAACAGTTTCATAAAATACGTCAACTTGTTTTTTATCCGTCGTTCCAGCCGTCTCAATGACCGTCCTGTCCTCCGCCCGGTCCGGCCTGCAGCGGAACCGGCCTTACGGAACAAAAAACGGATTGGCCTGCTCAGCCACTCCAACGCTCTCCCTAAAAATTCCAATATCCGGCTCAGGCTCAGCGCCGCAAACTTTACAAAATAAGGGCTTACCAGCTTTCGATACAGAAACATCCCCGCCAACGCGCCTAGCACAGCAAACCACCGCAGTGTTCCGTCACTTTCGTGATACATCAGCAGGAAAACTTCTCCCCCGCAGTAGATCCAAAAAAACAGATCCTCCGCCGAGACAAAAAAGCCCCTGTGAGGCACTACCCGCCGGAATACCCGCAGCAGATCATACACAAATGTAATAAAAATGCCCATATACAGGGCATGGAGAAGGAATTCATTTTCACCTGTCATAAGCTTTACCGGAACAGCTTCCCGAGCAGCGACTCATTTTTCTTCCCGCCTGCGGATACGTCGGAATAAGTAAAGCTGTCCACTTTTCCGTCTATATCCACCTCGCCCTTATCCAGCGTAAGCCTGCTCACATGCAGTTCGTCTCCCTTGATCATCAGCATTCCCTGCTCCGTCTCCAGCAGGATCTCATGCTCGTCAAAGGACAGGACATCGTTTACACCACTCACTGCGCAGCTTTTCCGGTTCGTTATTATGATCTTGTGCATACGTGCGCTGCTGTTCAAGTCCTCCATAGGCCCCTCCCATCCGGAAAGCCTTCTTTGTCCGGCTTTCTTCTATAAGAGTATATGCGGGCCCGGTAAAGAGCAGAACACCGATCTTCGTGTTAAATATATCGGAAGAGTTCTGCTGCCTCCTCTTTTCTTACGGTCTCCTGTACGTCCAGCACTTCCACCTTTACCTCCCTGTTTCCGAAAGAGATGGTTATAATATCCCCTTCCTTCACATTTGCGGAAGCCTTTGCAGGTTTGTCATTGATGAGCACCCTGCCGCTGTCACAGGCTTCATTTGCCACAGTACGGCGTTTGATCAGTCGCGATACTTTCAGGTACTTGTCTAATCTCATAGCGTTCCTCCTTATATGATAGCACAGCGTAGAAAAGCGGAGAACCCGTGAAGGTCCTCCGCTTTAATCATCCGATCATTAAGCGTTCAGCGCATCCTTAAGTGCCTTACCTGCCTTGAATCTAGGAGCCTTGGAAGCAGGGATCTTGATAGGCTGAAGAGTTGCAGGATTTCTGCCCTCTCTAGCTGCCCTCTCGGATACCTCGAAAGTGCCAAAGCCAACCAGCTGAACCTTACCGCCCTTCTTCAGCTCACTTTCAACAACATCGGTGAAAGCCTTCAGAACCTTCTCAGCGTCCTTCTTGGATACACCGGCTTCCTCAGCCAGCGCTACAACTAACTCTGTCTTGTTCATATTGAACTCCTCCTCTAATGAGTTTCCTTTTTTGTATTTTCGTAGATGCTTCTTGTGAAACGTCTATATACATATATAGCCGTTTTTTCATGGTTTGTCAAGGCTTTTTCCTCGATTTTACGCGATTCTTCCCCGATTTTACGGCCTTTTAAAGAAAAATGTCCTCAAAACACCGCTGTATCCAGCAGGCCAGTCACGCTATTCAGTATATTCGTCACGCCGTTGTCATCCGGAACAGAGCTTTCCACAAGATCCGCAAACGAATAAGAGATATCTTTCGCCTCGCCATCCACCTCTATGGTATAGCTTCGGGTAGTATACCCGGACTTCCGCAGAGTTACCACATGCGTTCCGGAAGTCTTGACAAACGAACAAGGCGAAATCCCCATGTAATTGCCGTCCAGGTATACTTCCACATCCTCAGGTGCGTCAATATAGACTTTATAATAATTTTCCGTAGTCTCCTCCGGCGGGGATGTAGTCTCAACGCTTTCCTCCTGCTGTGTCTCCACCGCATCCAGAACCACATCCAGGCCCGTGGATTCCTGGCCCACCCGGATATACTGAGTAATGGATTGATAGCCGTCCGCCCTGACGATCATCTGGTGCAGCCCGTATTCCAGGGATATGGGCTCGGAGGGATCCGCCGGGGAGCCGTCGATATAAAGCTCCGCCGAAGAAGGCGTCAGGGAAAAGAGCACCATGCCGTACTGAGGCTCCGGGATCTCCAGGTCGCCGATATCCAATATGGTCTCCTCGTTGCGGCTGATCACCACACTCTTGATACCGCCGCCGCCCTTGTTGGTAATGTTGACCTGATAACTGCCCTCAGGCACCACTATCAGCATATCTTCCGTGATCTGCTGGATCATGGTTTGTCCGATTTCGATCCAGCCGCCCACAAAATTCTCATCGTTTTCCAGCCGCAGGTACCCATGCCCTTTCTCCACCTGGACAGTGAGCACCTGGCTCCCGATGCCGGAAAAGGTCAGAACATCCGAGGGATTCAGGTCCATGCTCTCAATATTTCTCCCCTCCGACAGAAACTGCGTATTGTCTGTGAGCTTGAATACTTCTGAGCCGATGGTGACCTCGTTCCGTATCGTATTGATCTCATATCTCTCCGCATCCTTGTATATCCATGCCTGTGGAGAGAGCTGCAGCGTGGTCAGGTGCTTTTTCGACTTAAGGAATGTGATATCTACGATATCGCCCTTTTGTATCTGTTCCAGTGTCACGCTGTCGCCATATTTATCATAAAACCCTGTAGTGCCGTCTACAGAGAGCGTGTATCTGCGCCCCAGGTCCAGGTTCAAAAAAGTTACGGTGTTTTCCTGCTCGTTGCGCTCCATAAAGATCGCCGTATCCGCGGAATCATAGCTTTCCGGCCCCGTCAAAACAAAATTTGTATTGACCGGGGAAGGAGAAGGCCCCGGCGCCTTTTCCCCATTCCCTCCGATTCCGGGGATACCGCTGCAGGATGTCAGCAGAACAGATGCCGCCGCTCCCAGTACCCACATTTTCCATTTTTTCCTCGATCCAATTCCTCGTATCACACTGTACTCCTCATGACCCGGAACCGTTTTTGCGCGTTCCGGGCTCGCTGTTCCCGGCAGCTCTTACCGCTCCGCCCTGTTCATGCAACTCACATCCCGAAAAACTTCGTCCAGAAAATGCTGTTTTTCCTTTTCCTGCGCTATCAGTTTTTCCAATTTTTCCTGATTTCTTCCAGGAATCCACGCTTTCCCGGAATTATAATAGAAATTCACGATCTTCCAGAATTTCTCCGGGTAGGCCAGCCTGTAATACAGATCGATCCTGCTCATGGCCGTAAGCGGGCTCTCCCTCTCATATGCCGCCAGCAGCTCGCTTCCCAGGGAGACAGACCAGTTTCCCTTTTCCAAAAGTTTCCGCATTAGCAGATACAGGTCCCTGACAGGATTATCGGGCAGGCATCTCTCAAAATTTACAACTGACCAACCGTCGTTTCCCTTCCAAATATTATGGTACTGGTAATCCCCATGGCAGAAAAGCACAAGGCCATTTTCAGACACCTCCGTTCCCGGCATCCGCCCGCTGTACTCCTTCCATTCCTCCGTCACTTCCTGGGCCTGTTCCATAAAATAATCAAAGGTGTGCATCAGGCTGATCTCAAACCAGGTCTTCTGGCCCTTCTGCTTCAGATATTTTTTCACCCTCTTCAGCTCCCGGTTGTGCTTCTCATATTCCCTCTCAGGGGAAAAGGGCTCCGGCAGCCCGGGGGTGTCTTCAGGCAGCGCCATGCACTGATGAAGCTGTGCCAGCAGCCGCACTGCCTGACTGCACTCCGATCTGTCATAAATGTTGCATTCGCGGCCTTCAGGCCAGGTCTTCAGCACATAAGCCGTGCCGTCCCCATCCCGCACGAAAAGGGAGCCGTCCCTGGCAGCCAGGATCCGCTCCACTTTCACGGAACCCGCCTCTTCTATCTTCCGCAGAAGCCGATCCTGAAGGGCGATCTTGTCTTCATTTCCCACATACTCTTTCAGGATCAGGCAGCCTTGATCGGTGTCGCACACGATAGCGCCTCTGCCTTTTCTGGTGCGTAGCACCTCTATTTCATACTGTTCCAGCAACTCAACTGCTCTGTCATTCACTTCCGGCCCCTCCTGATGGTTTTCCGTCACCGACCGTATAGCTCGGTTCCTAACCTATCTTATGAGAGGTTTTTTGAAAGTATGTTACAGGGCAGAACCAGAACGTAATTTTTCCGCTTCCGCCAGGAGGGTTTCCCTGGTGTTGCGTTCCGGTTCTTCCAGAACCAGCTCAAGCAGATTTTCAAGCATGGCCCCGATCTCCCTGCCGGGCTTCATTCCAATACCGATCAAGTCGGAACCTGTCACCGCCAGGTCTTTCAGGGAGACACACTGGCCTTTCTCCAAAAGCTCCCGGTACAACTCCTGCCAGCGGTCCAGCCGCGCCAGCTTTTCCCCGCGAAGGTAATCGCTCTGGGCCAGAATATCGGCCCGCCTGATCTCAAACAGCCCGGGAAAGGCATCTTCCCCGATCTTATTTACCATCCGCCGCAGCTGTCTCAGATCCGGCTCCAGGTCATAACCATAATCATGATATAACACAAGCCTGCAGACGGCCCGCATGGTATCCCTGTCAAATTTCAGGCGCCGCAGGATCTTTTCCGTCATTTCCGCCCCCACCTGGGCATGGCCGTAAAAATGCGTAATACCGGCTTCATCCACAGAAAGCGTAGCCGCTTTCCCGATATCGTGAAACAGCGCGGCCAGGCGGATCACTTTATCCGGCCTCGTCTCCTCCAGCGCCCACAGGGTATGCTCCCCCACGCTGCCCCGGTGATGAGGGTGCTTTTGCGGCGTCTCCATGGCCGCGTCAAATTCCGGCAGGAATACTTTTGTGATCCCCCACTCATAAGCACTCCTCAAATACGCCGGATGGCTGGAAGTGGCCAGCTTTACCAGCTCTGTCTGGATCCGCTCCGCGCTGATCTTTTCCAGCGTCGGCGCCAAATGCCGAATCGCTTCCACGGTATCCCCATGAACCGTATAGCCCAGCTGCGCGGCAAATCGGACAGCCCGCAGGATGCGCAGGGCATCCTCTCCGAACCGCTCCAGAGGATCCCCCACACACCGTATCACTTTATCCCGTATATCTTCCAGGCCGCCATAAAGATCCACCAATCCTTTTTCATGGTTATAGGCCATGGCGTTGATCGTCAGGTCCCGGCGTCTCAGATCCTCCTCAAGGCTTGGGGTAAACGTCACTTCCGTCGGATGGCGGCTGTCTTCGTATTTGCCGTCGATCCGATATGTGGTGACTTCATATCCCTCCCCATCCAGCATTACCGTCACGGTACCATGCTGAAGCCCTGTGTCGATGGTCCTGCGGAACAAAGCTTTTACCTGCTCCGGCCTTGCGGAGGTGGTGATATCCCAGTCCTGGGGCGTCCGGCCAAGAATGGAGTCCCGGACGCAGCCGCCCACCACATAAGCCTCAAAACCAGCTTTTGTGATCTTATCAATAATATAGTTTGCATTTCTGGGTATCTGGATCCTGATGGTACCACCTCCCGGCCGAATATTTGGCTGCCTGCTGGGCCGCTACATGAACTTCCGGATCACTTCCACCACTCCGTCCTGATCGTTGGTAGCCGTGATATAATCCGCCGCTTCCTTTACCGCGGGCTGGGCGTTTCCCATGGCCACCCCTATACCCGCGTACTGGATCATGGCGATATCGTTAAAGCCGTCTCCGCAGCAGATCATGTTTTCCCGCTTCATGCCCAGCGCTTCCAAAATCCGCTCCAGAGCAGAGGCTTTTGTCACGTTCTGAGGCATGATCTCTATAAAATAAGGCTCCGAACGATAGATACTGGCCACATTCCCCAATTTTTCCTGAAGTTCCCTTTCCAGGCGCTCCGCCTTTTCCGGCGGCGCCGTCATCAGACATTTGTTGATGGAAAAATCCACGAAATCCAGAAAATGTTCCACTTCCCGCACAGGCAATCCGTTGATGCGGGCTTCGATCTGCACGTATTCATCCGGCGGGAACGCGGAAATCACCTGTTCTCCCAAATACGTGATCAATCCGCAGCCATTCCTCTCTGCAAACTTGTAAAGTCTCGGCAAAAGGGTCAGGGGCAGCAGTTTTTGATACACCACCTCCCCTGTCCGGCACTCTACGATGCGGGCGCCGTTAAAGGACAACAGATACCCGCCGTAGCGTTCCAGCTCCAACTCCTTCTCATATCTGCGCATACCCGGAGTGGGCCGGCCTGATGCCAGGATCACGCTGTGGCCGCGCAGGAGAACATCCTGTATCGCTTCCCTGGTGGCTTTTGTGATCTCTTTCCTGGAATTTGTCAGTGTGCCGTCGATGTCCAGGACCAGAAGCTTTTGCTCTGTCTGATGATTGTCCATATGTCCTCTCCCTCAAAAAGGCGGTGAGAATTTCTCACCGCCTGAAAATGTTCCTCTCCGGATCACTCTGCGGAGGAATTGTCCGCCGCGTCACCATCCTCGGTTCCGCCGTCAGTATCTGCCGCATCGTTTGCCTCTTCGGCGGCTTCCGCTTCTTCCTGCGCCCGAATTTCAATATAGTCCAGGTTGTGGTGAGGATCCTCTACTTCCAAACCTTCCTGCAGCCCGGAAACATATTCATCCATGGTCTGGCTGAGCAAAGTCTGCCGGATGCTCATTTTCCAGGATGGATCGCCGGTGCCCGCATAATAAAGGATATAGGTATTGGAATCACCCTCGGGAGTGATCACCGCCGTGTCGCCGTATACCCTTGCCTCGTCAAACAGCCAGTCAGACAGCTCCGCCGTCAGGGTACCCTCCTCGAGCCCATCCACCAGGCCGCCCTCCAGAGCCGTAGTCAGCGGATTGTTATACTGATCGGCCAGCGCCGCAAAACTGTCCTCCGTCGCCTCGCCTGCCGCCCACTCATCCAGAATGGACTGGGCATTACCTTTCTGTGTTATGATCGCCCGCATTGTTACCGTAGGCGTCTGGTCCAGATACCGTCCGTCGAAGGACACGACGTAGTAACAATGGCTGACAGTATCTTCTATGACAGTTGTGTCACCTTCTTTTCGTTCGCTGTCAAAGAGCCAATCCGTAAGGTGATAATTTGCGGCGGAATATTGCACATTTACATATTCCTCACCCTCTTTTGCCACGACAGCCTGCTTTTCTTCCGCCTGCGTTTTTGCCAGGCTCATAGCCGCCTCTATTTCGGCCTCAGAAGGCTCATAAGCTGCCTCTTCCCCGTCTTCCTCTCCGGCTTCCCCTTCCGTCTCCTCCACAGGATCCGCCAGTTCGGTGGGTTCGGTGGGAAGTTCCGCGTTTATCGTGAGCAGATGATAATCCACGGAATCATAACTGTTCTTGGAATCTTCATAGTATGCCTGAATTTCTTCCTCTGAAGGAGCCTTGCTTTCGGACACCTCATCAGAATACGCCTTGAGCTTCAGATCCAGCCGGATGTAATCCTCCACACGTTTTTCCGTAGCATACTGGCCGTAAAGCGCCCGGAGGTATTCGCCGAAGGACGTTCCTTCTTCCGAGGCGGCTTCCCTCAACGCATCCATAAATCTCTCATAATCTGCGGATTCGTCATAGGAAAAACCGGCAGCCTCCATATCCCTTCTCATGGCTTTGCCGCTGAGCAGGTTCCTCACCGCCAATTCTTCAAAAAAGTCCTTCCAGCTCATGGTTTCGGAATACATCTCCGTTGACAGGTCCCCCGACAGATCCAGCCCGAAGTAACTGAGCATGTAAGCATTCTGCGATATATAGTTGTTTTTCACAAGGCTGTAGTTATAGTCAAACTCCACCCGTGTCACTTTTTCATCCGCCGCCACGATATAAGTGCCGTAAACAGACCGCCAGGATCGGATAGGGAAGGAAAGCACAAAACATACCAGCCCCACCAGCAGCACAATACCGACAACGGAGAAAATGCGCTTATCCCGCTGTTCCTTTCTCTTCTGCTCCTCTCTTTTCTGCATCTTCCTGTCATACCGCGTCAGCACCTTCTCCGGTGTTTCCGCTGTATTTTTCTTCTTCTTTCCCGTCTCAGACATAACATGTCTCCTTCTTTATTTCTCAGATTTATCCGCACCCCTGCTCCCGCAGTGCGCGTTCCGGCCCGGCTGCCGTCTCCGGGCCGTCCTGCCTATTTTACAGTATTTTTCGGGAAAAGCCAAGTTAATTCACATATTTTTCAAGTTTTTCCACAATATTTTTCAGGCATCCCTTCTCAAAAGGACTGTCCAGGCCCACTTCCTTGATCATATTGGTAAAGAAATCGCTGGCAGACAGACGGCAGAGCTTCAGATAGCTCTTCCATGCCCCCTCAAAGTCGGCGTCCATCTTTACCTTGAACTGAAGGGCACAGGTCTGAGCCAGGCAATAGTCAATGTAGTACAGGGGGCTGGAATAAATATGGTGCTGGCGCTGCCAGTAACCGCCCTCCTCCAGGTACTGGTTGTCGCCATAGTCCAGATGAGGCTTGTACTCCTTCTCCAGTTTTCTCCAAGCCGCATTCCTCTCCGCCGGGGTCAGGTCAGGATTCTCGTAGACAATGTGCTGAAACTCATCCACCATACAGCCATAGGGGATGAACATCACAGCGTCTTCCAAGTGCATTTCCACATAGTCCTGGGCCCGGTCGCCAAAGAAAAGCGGGATCCACTTTTCCGCAAAAAATTCCATAGACATGGAATAGGTCTCCGCCGTCTCCATGGTAATGTCGGAATGTTCCCGGATCGGGTCCTTTCCGGAGAGGAATCCCTGGAAAGCATGTCCGCACTCATGGGTGATCACATCCACATCCCCGCTGGTGCCGTTGAAGTTAGCAAAAATAAAGGGCGAATGGTACAGGGGGAGATACGTCATGTAACCGCCGGTACGCTTGTTCTTGCGTCCCAGCACGTCAAAAAGTTCATTCTCCTGCATAAAATCAAAAAATTCTTTCGTCTCCGGCGAGAGCTCGCTGTACATCTTCTGGCCGGACGCCAGGATCTCTTCCGGCGTTCCGATCGGCGCCGGGTTCCCGTTAGGGAAATAGACGCTTTCGTCATAATACATCAGATGGTCCAATCCCAGCCGCTCTCTCCTGCGCTGATGCAGCTTCTCCGCAAAGGGCACAAGGTATTCTTTTACCTGGCCGCGGAAGGCTTCTACCTCCTCTTTGCCATAGCAGTTGCGGTTCATGCGGTAATAGCCCAGCTCCAGATAATTCTCATATCCCATAGTCCTGGCCTGCTGTGTGCGGTTTTTCACCAGTTTATCGTAAATCTCGTCCAGCTTTTCCTTATTCTCCTTAAAGAATACGGTAACAGCTTTCCAGGCGTCCTCCCTCACGCCCCGGTCCTGCCCGGTCAGATAAGGCCGCATCAGGGAAAGATTCAGCTCCTTGCCGTCAAACAGGATCTTCGCCCCCGCGATAAGCTTCTCATATTCTGTGGTGAGGGTGTTTTCCTCCTGCATCAGGGGGATCAGCTTTTCATCCATGGCTTTCTGATCCAGCTCCATATTCTTAAACGCGACAGGGCCGATCACGCTCTGTAAATAGGGCCGATAAGGAGAATGATAAAGCTTTTTACTGTATTCCAGCAGCAGATTTCTGTATGCCGGGCTTTCCTTATCATAATATTCTTCCTCCGCGGTATAAAACTCGTCCGCTGTATTCCCGCTGAAACGAATCATGGCTATCGTCATCAGCGTGTCGATCCTGTCGGTAAGTTCATAAAACTTCTTATGGACCTCAAATTGTCCCTCTCCATCGGACGCCTGGTCAAAAGCCGCCATCAGCTCCTTCATTTCCTTCTCTGCCTGCGCAAAATCCACACGCTCGTAGGGCATGTCCTTAAATTTCATATGATTTCTCCTTTTTATGTCATTTTTGCCTGCCAATTACCGTGTGCAAAGCCTATCGTTTTTATTATATCATAATTATTTCCAAATGGTATAAGTAATTCACAATTTCAGGAGGGCATTTTTTATCCATTTTTTAAAACTATGTTATTTTCACTTGCATTTTAAATTACCCGGTATTAAAATTTTAACGTTACTTGTTATTTTGAGAAAAAATAGATATTTGGAGGAGAGATATGCTGAATTCACTTAAAAAAAAGGCCCTGAAAAAGGTACTGGTCCAATCCATCCTTATGATACTGATCGGCGGCGCCCTGCTGGCTTTCCAGGGTATGTCCGCGCTGTATGCCATCATGGGGCCCAAGACATTTGAGGAGCTGACCCCCGATGAAATCCATAACCACCAGCGCGTAAACGTGGCCCTTACCGGAGCGCTCGGCGCATTTATGTACGAGTACGAAGAGACTTCATCCGGCACAAAGCTTTCCACCACCGCATATTACTACGCGATCTATTCAGGCGGCGAGAATGCTGACATAGACTATGCCCTCATGGCTATCAAAGTTCCTGCCAGCCTCCACAGTTCTATGGAGGATCTGGCAGAATATTATAATGATTACGGCTGGAGCGAGGAACCCATATACTTTGAGAATGCGGAGATCCGAAAAATGCACAGCGACGAACTGTCTACTTTTAGGGAGGTCCTGGAGTACACGGACGCGGAATTTGACGAGTACTGCATACCCTATGTGATAGACGCCACAGAGGACAGCGGCAGCATGATCGGCATGGCATACATCCTCACCCTTGCCGGCCTTATCCTTGTGATCATATCCTTGATCCGGCTGATCTATGCGGGTACTGGCGCTTCCCTGAAAAGGCTGAGGGAAGACATCGCGGAATCCGGCCACTCTGACGCTACTGTCGAGTCCGATTTCAGCTCAGCCGTTTCTTTCACAAAAAACGACGAGGTCAAGATCGGCCGGCTGTTCACCTATTACATGAACGGATCCACCCCCAGGCTGATCCCGAACAGCAAACTGCTGTGGGCATACCAGTCTTCCACCACGCACCGCCGAAACGGCATCAAGGTAGCCACTACATACAGCGTCACCATCTATGTGGATGACAAGAGAAACTGCCTTAACCTGGCGATGCCAAACGAGGCCGTCACCCAGGAAGTGCTGAAGCGGATCAACGCCATCCTGCCCTGGGTCGTAGTTGGTTATTCCAATGAACTCAAGAACATGTTCAACAAGAACCGTTCCCAGTTCCTCGACCTGCGCTACAACACGGTGGAACATATAGCTGTAGAACCCGGATTCGAGAATTTTTCAGCCGGGGATATGACAGATCCCAGCTTATGACAGTTCCTGTTTTCTGTACTGCACCGGCGTCATTCCATAGCTCTTTTTAAACAGGCGGTTAAAATGCTCCACGTTTTCATAACCGACCTCCGCAGCCACCGCTTCTACCGTCTGGTTCGTCTCTCTCAACAGGGCGCATGCTTTTTTCATGCGCTCTTCTTTTACCACATCCTGAAAAGTGGTGCCGGCCTTTTCCTTAATATATTTAGAGAGATAAGGCTTTGACAGGTGGAAGGCTTCGGACAGGCTCTCCAGGGTCACATTTTTGTAATCATTCTGGATAAAGCTGATGATTTCCACGATCCGTTCCTCCCGGCCCTGCGTAATGTGCTGCTGTACCGCGAGTTTATTTACCGCCGACACAAGGGCTGCCATGGACGCCTTTATGATATCTTCATCCACGCCCACACCCCAGTAAAACTGCCCGTCATGGACAATGCCCACATACGCCGCAGCTTTGGCGCTGGAACCCCTGGATATGGCATGTTCCTCATAGACCGTCAGCTCATAGCTGATACCGAAAAAGATCTTCAGGCAGTTGCTGATGGCGTCCAGCCGCCCGTTCCCCTGGCTCCGCACCACCCTTGTCTCGCCATTCTGTTCTATTGTCACTTCCGCCTGGATCCCCCGCTCCTGCTTAAAATGACACTCCGGAATGCGGAACACGCTGCGCGGTTTCATGTAATTTTCCTCAAAGATAGCGTAGATCTCTGCGGGAAGCAGTTCCTGGTGGCGCCTGTCGGAAACGCCTTTTACCAAGTATCCTACCTCCTCCTTCATGGCCTCGGGAAGCGAAAAGCCAAACTGGTGCTTTAGCACAAAGGCCACGCCGCCCTTGCCGGACACACTGTTGATACGGATCACATCCGACTCGTATTCCCTTCCCACATCCGAAGGGTCGATGGGAAGATACGGCACATCCCAGCGCTTGCCGCTTTTCCCCTCCTTCAGCCAGGTCATGCCCTTGCTGATCGCGTCCTGATGGGAACCGGAGAAAGCGGTAAAGACCAGATCGCCCGCATAAGGTGTGCGCTGGTGGACCTTCATTCCGGTAAACCGCTCGTAAGCCTCTCTCACTTTCATGATATCGGAAAAATCAAGCCCGCTGTCCACACCGTGGCACATCATATTCAGCGCCAGGGTCACAATGTCCACATTCCCCGTGCGCTCCCCGTTTCCAAACAAAGTTCCTTCCACGCGGTCAGCTCCCGCCAGTACGCCAAACTCCGCGTCACTGATACCGCATCCCCGGTCATTATGGGGATGGACGCTGAGCACGACGCTGTCGCGGTATTTCAGGTGTTTATGCATGTACTCTACCTGGCAGGCAAACACATGGGGCATAGCCACCTGAACGGTAGTGGGCAGATTGATGATCGCCTTGTGCTCCGGGTCAGGCCGCCATACATCCAGCACGGCGTTGCATACTTCCAGCGCGTAATCTACCTCCGTCTGAGAAAAGCTTTCCGGGCTGTACTCGAAGGTAAAGCTTCCCTCCGTCCGCTCCGCCAGCCTGCGCAGCAGATCCGCCCCATCCACCGCCAGCTTCCGGATAGCTTCTTTGTCCTTCTTAAAGACCTGCTCCCTCTGTTCCACGGAAGTGGAATTATAGAGATGGATCACCGCATGGGGCGCTCCCTCCACTGCCTCAAAGGTCTTACGGATAATGTGCTCCCTGGCCTGGGTCAATACCTGTATCGTCACGTCCTCCGGGATCATCTTCCTCTCGATCAGGGTACGGATAAAATTATATTCCGTGTCCGAGGAGGCGGGAAATCCTACCTCGATCTCCTTAAAACCGATATCTACCAAAAGTTGAAAAAATTCCAGCTTTTCTTCCAGGCTCATGGGATCGATCAGCGCCTGGTTGCCGTCCCGCAGATCCACGCTGCACCAGATCGGCGCCTTTTCCAGGCAGTCTTTCTTTACCCAGTCGTAAGTAACTTCCGGCGGCATGTGGTATGTCTTTCCGTATTTCTGGCTGATCGGCGTGGAAGAGCCGTTTCTTCTTTTTTCTGTTCCTGTTTTTGTTTTTGTTTCTACCGTCATTTCTCTTTCTCCTCTTATCTCTGCAGTTTGATTGGTTTATGGTATCACAAATTTTTCGGTTACTCAATGATTATTTTTATTTTATTGGTTGATTTATTTTAATCTTCTAATTTTTACATATTTCGTCAAGTGCCCCGCAGCAGGAAGTGGTCATGGCGTGGATTATTGTCGATTTGACTGTTTCATAGGACTTTGTATTTGGACTGCGCCACGTCTTGGCCGGCGTCTGACGTGTGCCGCTTATATATATCGATTGACTTAATCTATTATACAGTTATGATTTTTGATGACTTTCCGTGTTGTCTTTTTAGTGCTTTTTTCAGGCAGGAAAATGTAACAGTTCAGCCCGCGCCATTCACAAAGGCGCGCTTACACGCTTTTCGGCGCTCCGCACCTGCCTTTGCTCATCAAAAAAGCGCTCCCTCAGCCGCCAGACATGACGGAAAATTCGTGTAATCATGATTTTCCTTTGAACGCATCAACCAGCTAAAATGTTACACAAAAATAATTCCACACGCGGAACCACTTGAAATATCCCGAAATATGGAGTAAAATGACTAAAGTCACAACTACGTACAAAATAGTTACGAATCATTTTATTTTGTGAAAGGAAAGTAAAAGAGATGAAAAACATTCAAAACAAATGGATCCGCGCTGCAATCCCGGCGCTTTTGCTCCATTGTAGCATCGGCACAGTGTACTGCTGGTCGATCTTCAGCCAGGAGATCGCAACCTACATCGGCCATACAAAGAGCGCGACCGAATGGGCATTCAGCTTTGCCATTTTCTTCCTTGGCATGTCCGCCGCATTCCTCGGCAACATTGTGGAAAAGGATATCCACAAGTCGTCGCTGATCGCCTCTATCTGCTTTGCGGCAGGCATGGCCGGAACCGGTTTCTTTATCTGGTACGGCGGCCAGCATCAAAAGAGTATGCTGGCTCTGATCGGCATCTACATCTGCTACGGCTTTATCATGGGTATCGGGCTGGGAACCGGTTACCTTTCTCCCGTCAAGACCCTGATGCTCTGGTTTGAGGACCGCAAGGGCCTGGCCACCGGGCTGGCTGTAGCGGGCTTCGGCGCCGCAAAAGCCATCGCAAGCCCCATCATGCAGGCTATGCTGGACTCCCTGGGAGATGGCGGCATCTATAAGATGTTCCTGATCCTGGCTGTGGTTTACTTCATCATGATGTTTGTGGGACATCGCCTCCTGGCAAAACCCGCCGGATGGCATGAGCCCACCTCTGCGGAGAAGGGCGCACGGGCGATCGACGTAATCAAGGAAAAGCCCGTCACCTTCATCGGGATCTGGATCATGTTCTACCTGAACATTACCTGCGGTCTTGCCCTGATCTCTCAGGAAAAGATGATCATCAAATGTATCGGGCTGGTTGGTATCGTGGGGATCCTGTCCTCCGTCACGGCGGTGTTCAACGCGGGCGGACGCCTTGGCTTCTCCGCCTGGGCCGACACTTTTAAGGACAGAAACACTATCTATAAAATCATACTGATCCTCTCCATCGTCGCCACCGGCCTGGTAATCGTGACTCAGGCAATCGCGAAGATGGGCGCTCAGGTCACCGGGTCCGAAGCCGGTTCCGGCAGCACGATCTTGATGATCCTGGTACTGATCCTGCTGTTTGTGGTAAACGCCGGATACGGCGGCGGTTTCAGCAACGTTCCCACGCTGCTCTCCGACCACTATGGCATGAAAAATATCAGCGCTATCCATGGTATTACCCTTTCCGCCTGGGCTATTGCGGGCCTCACCGGAAACCAGCTCTCCACCTTTATCGTGAATCATTTCGGGGAGTGGATAGACTTTAATCATGACGGCGTGATCGAGCAGATCAACCCCGTAGGCTACCAGACCGTCCTGTATGTGACCCTGGTGCTGTACATCATCGCCGCTCTGGCAAGCTTCTTCCTGGTAAACACACCGGGGAAAAAAGCAGACAAGAAAGCATAAGTCCGGCATCAAAACCTGTCCAAAAAGAAAAAAATTAAAAAAGAACCGCTGATTCCTCATATCGGAAAAGGGATCAGCGGTTTTTTATGGCCCGCGCCGTTCGCAAAGCCGCGTTATACGGCGTCCTGCGCCTGCCTTTGCCCATAAATTGGCGCTCCACCGTCAGGTCAGATTTTCTATCATCTGGATGATCGTTGCCGCTACCGGGGGCTTTAAGAGATAAGCGGCAGGCTTCAAGTCCAGTATGGCCTGCACATGTTCCCTGTCCGCCACGCCGGTCAGGAACACCACGGGCACATCTTTCGTCTCCTCCATCTCACGTATCATCTGCAAAGTCTGTCTGCCATCGCAGACCGGCATCTCATAATCCAAAAAGATGATATCCGGCATTCCTTTTCCCAGGATCATCATCGCCTGGGCGCCGGACACCGCCATGGATACCTTGTATTCTTCCTGAAGCAGGGTCTTCAGCCCTCTCAGCAGCGTGGGATCGTCATCCACCAGCAGTACATGCTTCTTTTTTCTTCCGGCCCGCTCTTTCTTTTGCTGTTCCAGCTCATCGGGATCCAGATTCAGCCGCCTGCAGATGGCATACAGCAGGTCCGGATTGCTGATAGGCCGCCGCAGCGCCTGGAACTGGCTGTTGGCAAAAAAGTCCTTAAACTCTGCCATCTCTCCCTCCGTGCCGAAAGTGATCACGGGAAGTTTTTTATAATTTATCTCTAATTCCTGAAACACAGGGGCAAACTCCGGGCTCAACCCCACCAGGCTGATCAAAACCAGGTCGGGATCGCACATTTTCAGCATACCCTTGACCGCATCCGGAGACTCGGAACACAACTGCAGCGTAAAATACTGTCCCAAGAAAAAATTGGTATCTTCCGTCAAAGGATTAAATTTGCCAACAAACAATATTTTTTTCATGAATTGCCTCATTTCCGCGCCCTTTTCTGCGCATAGGTTTCAAGCTTTTCCCATCGGAACCGTCACAGCATATCCGCCAGTTTCCCCGCGATCTCCACCGCCGCGTCCGCGTCCAGCGACGCTACGGCCCCGTCCAGCCTGCTCATGGATTCCGCCGCTTCCCCTTCAAACACGTACTCCCGAAGGGAAGCCATAGCTTCGTCCGCACTGTCAAAGTCCAATTGCTGCATAGCCGTGCTCAGCATATCCAGAAGCGCCGCTATCTCCGTCTTGTCGGAGATCTCCTTTTCTCCTCCCGAAGTCCGGGCAAAGGGTTCCAACCGATCCTTGTAGATGGCAATCTGTTCCAGCAGAAGCGGCGTCAATTGTCCGACCCTCTGGCGGCTGCCGTCGATAGCTGCCCGTTCGCACAGGGCGGAAAGAGCGGAAAGCTGCATGATACCGATCAGGGCCGCGGAGCTCTTTAACGCATGTACTTCTATGCGGTAATTTTTCAGACCTTCCTCGGATTCCACGTCCGCCGCCAGTTTTTCCACCAGCTGCCCCTCCGTCTCCAGCCTGCGCCGGAAATCTTCCGCTGTGCCCCAGATCATATCGTCGTCCGGCAGATGGAGCCTTGCATAGCCCCAATCCACGCCTTCGATCTCCGGAAGCTCCCTGCCGCCCGACGCCGGAGAGGTTTGCTCTTTAGGCTCACCCTCCTGTATCAGCTCACCGGGGAGCATATTGCGTATCATCTCCTCCAGCTTATCCGGGGCAATGGGCTTGGAGAGATATTCGTCAAATCCCTGTTTCAGGTACTCCTCCCGGGCGCCTGTGATCGCGTTGGCCGTCAGGATGATCACCGGCGTCTTAGCGCAGAGATTTTCGCTTTCCGGCATTTCCCGCATATGCTTTAAAGTTTCGATCCCATCCATTTCCGGCATCATATGGTCCAAAAAGATCAAGTGGAAATGCTGCTGCCTTACAAGCTCCAGACATGCCTTCCCGCTGGCAGCTTCCGAGACCTGTACTTTTGTCTGTTTTAGCAGGCCGGTAAACACTTTTCTGTTGATCTCATTGTCATCCACCACAAGCACCCTTGCATCCGGCGCCACAAACGCGGCACTGTAATGATAATCTTTCGCCAGCTGCCGGATACTCTCATGAAAATCCCCGATCGGCTTGGGATCGATGATCCTCTGCTCCAGGTCAAAAAAGAAGTTGGATCCCTTCCCGTATTCGCTCTCCACCTGAATCTGGCTTCCCATCAGGTTCAGAAGCTTGGTGGTAATGCTCATGCCAAGCCCGGTGCCTTCCTCAGAACGGTGTTTTCCCTCTTCGATCCGTTCAAAGGCCGCATAAAGCTTCGGCATGTCTTCCTCTTTGATCCCCACTCCCGTGTCCGCCACGGAGAAGGAGATCACCGCCAGGCCATCCTCCACCTGCTTTTTCTTCACAGTCAGCGTGACAGAACCTTCTTTCGTGTATTTTACCGCGTTTGTCAAAATATTGGTAAGTACCTGCCGGATCCGCACATCGTCTCCAAAATAGCCTGAGGGGAGTTCCGGGTCCACCTGTATCTTCAGTTCCAGATTCTTGGCGTTGGCCCGGACAGATGTCATATTCACGAGATCGTTGATCAGGCTGGTAAGCTGGTATTCCACCGGCACGATCTCCATCTTTCCGGATTCTATCTTAGACAGATCCAGTGTATCGTTGATCAGGCTATGCAGGATCTGCGCGGCGTTTTTGATATCGACCGCATGTTCTTTTACGTTTTCTTCCGTGGTTTCACGCAGGATCATCTCATCCATGCCGATGATGGCGTTGATGGGCGTCCGCATTTCGTGAGACATATTCGCCAAAAACTGCGATTTCGCATTATTGGCAGCTTCCGCTCTTGCCTTTTCTTTCTGAAGCTCCTGTATCAGCTTTACATCTGGGCTTTCCTCGCTGAGATAAAGCCCCAGGACCAGAAGCGTCACCGCAAACGCCGTGATCCCGGCTGTATGGTAGAAAGTCTGGGATAAAACGGAAGATGCCATTATCACAGTCACGCCCAGGATGATCTGGCGCTTTTTTCGATTGATAAACACCCAATAACGGGCGAACAGACCCAGTACCACCACGATATAATAGCCTATCGCTATGTAGGTAATGATCACAGCCGGGCTGAACACATAGCTTCCATGGCTGGAATTTTTTACCTGGAACTGGAACACGATCAGGCTGAGCACCGCGATCACCAGGGGATAGCACCATCGGTACCCCTTGATCCGCGACTCCTGATAGTTTTCTTTTACAATGCTCACCACATAGAGAAACGCCACATATGACAATACAGCCAAAATCGTATAATAAAAGAAAAAAGCCAGCCGCAGGAGCAGGAGAGGAATTTTATCCACGTTCTCCAGGATATATACCGAGAGCATATTGACTCCCAGGTAAGCCGTAGTCACACCCAGCAGCGTGGAAAAAAGGGTATGGAAGTATCCGTGTTTGCGCCGTGCCGAGAAATATAACAGTGCAGTCAGACCTACTATTGCCAGGCATCCAAGCTGTAACCTCATCGTTTCCATAATGATGCGCCTCCATGACATCCGCCATAATACATAATAATACCAAAACACTGTTCCCGGTCAAGGGCTATCCATGTTTACAAAAGGATCAGGTAGATCAATGTCAAAGTAAGTCCCACGCAGAAAAGAAGCAATCCAAAAGACAGGCTTCGCTGAATGACCAGATTACTCTCCCGGAGTTCTTCTCCCTTCATAGCCGCCAGATGGACATAATCCCTGTGGGCAGGGTCTTTTTTGTTCCAGAGCAGATTCCCAAGAGACTGGAAACCGTTCAGTACCTTTCCGATAGCCACCGTAAAGACATTCCCCTCCGGCCTCTCATAGGGCAAAGGGCTGTCCCGATAAACACTCTTTCTCAGCAGTACGACCACCGTATCCAGGAAGCTGTCCAGCACCCGGCACAACACGCCCAGGACTGTAGGGAATATGTTCAGCAGAAGAGGCCGATAAAGCAGGTTCTCTATATCCAGCCATGCGGGCCATCGGTCCACATAAACCTTAACACCGCTTTCCTCCCGGCGTTCCATAAGCCATTTCCGGATCACAAACGCGTACACCAGGGCGCCGATGACGATTGAGATCAAAGCGCCCCGCAGGTTGGAGACACTGAAATAGGCAACTTTTTCCCCTGCCTCCTCCAACCCCATAAAGCTTTGGGCAAGGTTTGCAGCCCGGTCCATGGTATATCCCGGCGCGATCCCCCACACAAAAAGGATCAGCGCACTGCCGCCCAGGGCAAACAGACTTAAGGGCCCCATATAACCCTTTTTTTCATTATACTCCTGCTGCCGCTTTTCGTCCTCATTTTTCTCAAGAAAAACCGCGGCAAACAGCTTTGTCATGTAAGCCACCGTCAGGCCGCCGGAAAACAGGAACAGATATTCTACCGCCCGCATCCAGGCCCCGCCGCCGTATTCCACTATGCTCTCATGAAGAAGCGTCTTGCTGACATAACCTCCAAAAAGAGGAATGCCGCCCAGAGCCAGCGCACCGGTCAGGAAAAACACTGCCAGCAGCGGTTTTTTCCTGCCAAACCCCCGGATCTCGTTTAGGTTCAGGGCATGTGCGTTCATATAGATGACGCCAGCCGCCAGAAACAGTACCAGCTTGATCAGGGAATGGTTCACCATGTGAAGCAGCGTACCGTGGACGGCCAGCGCATTCTCCTCCCCCAACAGACCCTGCATACCGATCCCCACCAGGATAAAACCGATCTGAGACATGGAAGAGCAAGCCAGCGTCCGCTTCAGATCCACTGAAAATACCGCCAGCAGCGCTCCGCCAAACATAGTGACCACGCCCAGCCCGAGGATCATCGCCCCCCAGGCGCCGTCATGGAGGAACAGACTGCAGCTCAGGATCAGCACTCCGTAAATGCCCGTCTTTGTAAGGATGCCGGACAGAAGCGCAGATGCGGGGGCGGGGGCCACGGGATGCGCTTTGGGAAGCCAGATATGCAGAGGGAAAACACCGGCTTTCGCGCCAAACCCCACCAGCATACAGCCGCCCGCGGCGTACAAAAGCCCTTTATTTTCATAAGCGGCGGCCGCCTGGGGCAGTTCCTTTATCGCAAGCACTCCAAGCATACGGTTCAGCAGGAAGATTCCCATGAGCATGACCAGTCCCCCAAGCACCGCCACAGCCAGATAAGTATCCGCGGCCCGCAGGGCGGGCTTGGTCTCCTCCTGAACCACCCACACATAAGAGGTAAAAGACATTATTTCAAAAAAGAGGAACGTCGTATAGAGGTTTTCCGACAGGAACACGCCCATGGTAGCGCCAAGCGTCCAGAGCAGGAACAGATAGTAACGGTTTCTGTTCCTGTGGTGGGTCAGATATTCTCTGGAAAGCACAGCCGCCATCATCCACATGAAAGATGCCACACAGCCGTAGATCACCCGGAAGCCATCCAGAGTAAAACCTATCTCCCAGCCGCAGATCCCCGGGATCTTCAAGGTGAGATCCGGGGCTCCGCCTGTAGAAGCGCAGGAGGACACCGCCAGCCAGACCATCAGCCCAAATTCCAGGACTGAGGATACGATGGCCACGCCGTCCCGCAAGTTTTCCTGTCCGCCATTATTCCACAATTTTCCGCTTCTCCCATGGCACAGGACTCCTGTGCCAAAGCTCAAGAGTCCTGCTAAAAAGGGAAATAACACCAACACTGCCAAGTACATTTCCTGTCTCATAATGCCTCACTTCATTTATTCCTTTTTCAGATCTGGAACTTGTGAATGCTGTCCAGCAGCGCTCCCACCTTAGATTCCAGATTTTCCACAATAGAGCCGGAATTTTCCACTGTCCTGGAAAGCTCCGCAGACATGGCCGAAGTCTCCTGGGCCACGGCGGCGTTGTCCTGAGCCAGGCGGTTAAGCACAGACAAGGACTCCGTCACATTGGTGCGCTGCTGCTCCAGATCCGATGTCATATTGTCGATAGCCTGAACAGACACCACGCAATTCGCCAGCTCCCGATGCAGCTCCATGAAGATCTGCTGGGTCTCGGTCAGGGAATCCACCTGCCGGTCTACGGAGGCGTTGATCTCCCTCATGCCTTCCACCGACCTTGTGGCGTTGTTCTGCAGTTCCTCCACTACTCTGTTGATCTCTTCCACGGAATCCGTAGACTGGTTTGCCAGCTTTGCGATCTCATCCGCCACAACGGCAAAGCCCTTCCCCGCTTCCCCGGCCCGGGCCGCCTCGATGCTGGCGTTCAGCGCCAGCAGACTTGTCTGGTCAGAAATTTCGTTGATCAGGTTGGCCGCCACATGGATCTGCTGTACCGATTTATGTGTGGAATTGATCTGTTCAGCCATACTGGTTATGCTCTTGCGGGTCTCATCGTTTACCTCGATCAGCTGCTTCAGCGTTCCCATAGACTGTTCGCTGATTCCGTTCATATCCCTGGCATTCTTATCCAGGCTCTCCACCTCCGTCTCCGTCTGGTGGATCCGGTCTCCCATCACGTTCACGTCCTCTGTGGCCGTTTCCGTGGAACCTGCCTGCTGGCTCACATTGTCCGCGATGGATTCCACCGCCGTGCTCACCTGGGTGATGGAATCACGCATATTGTTAAACGCGGAATCAAACTGATTCAACACATCCTTTACGCCATCCGCCACATCCGTGATATTATGCAGCAGCTGTCTCATATTGTCCTGCGCGACCCTCAGGGCTTCCGCCGTCTGGCCGATCTCGTTCTTCTGTTTTACATCCACATCGGTGGTAAGGTTGCCCTCGGAGATACGGTTGGCAAACTCCTGAATCTTCTTCAGAGGCGAGGTGAGGAACCGGCCCACAAAGAAAGCGATCACAAGGCCGATAAGGACCGCGGCCACGAACACGACGCTGACCCTGGTCATGACCCGGTCATACAGGCCGTCCAGCTCCGCCTGTGTCTGCTCCTCCGCCAGATCGATATCATCGGTATAGTTGCCGGTGGAAACTACCCAGCCCCAGGGCTCAAAAATCTGTGAATACGCGATCTTGGGGGCTACGGTGACACCGTCGGACTTAGTGAAGTAGAACTCATTGTAACCGCCGCCCTCCGGCGTCTGGCAGACTTTCATGATCTCCTGGACGATCATCACGCCGTTGGGATCCTGCAGGTCATAGCGGTTATTTCCTTCGTTCTCCACCAGAATAGGGTGCATCACCAGCGTGTAATCCGTGGAATCGATCCAGAAATACCCGCTCTGGTCATCCCGGTAGCGCATGGCCCGGATCACTTCCTTGGCATCGTTTTTGGCTTCTTCTTCCGTCTTTTCGCCGGCAAGATAGCTGTCATATTCCGCCTGAAGGATCGTGATGGTGCTTTGGACCATGGATTTGATCTCTGTGCGGTATCCCTGGTCCATCGCCTCCTCATATGTAGTATAGGATGAATTTGACAGGGATTTCAGAGACATTACCGCGTTTCCGCCGATAATGACGGCTGTGAGAAGTACGATCACCGCGCTCATTATCATAATGGAAACGATCATGCTTAGTTTGCTTTTTTTCATCTTACTGCAGCCTCCTCCTTAGATTCTTTTTTATTATTTTAGTACCTTTTTTTCGATATTTCAACACAATTAACGTGATAAAGCCATATTTAACACGCTGATCACTTTTTCCGCGCCAAACCCGAAGCAAAACATCAGTATCGCAAACACAAACAGGGGCGCCAGCATCATCCAGTTCGGGTCCTTCGCGTCGCTGACAGATGACTCGTCAAAGTCTTTTCCGGGGAAATAGGCACGGACTACGATCGTCAGCATGTATATAGCCGTAAGCAGGGCGGACACTAACAGCGCCGCCACTCCCACGTAAGCCAGGACGTTTTCGCTCTCCACCGCAGCCTCAGCCAGATACCACTTGCTCACAAACCCGCACAGCCCGGGCACTCCCATCAACGCCAGCGCCGACACGGTAAAGATCCCGAACACTTTTGGCATTTTCCGCCCCAGTCCGTCCAGCTCATGGACATAATTCCTCCCGGTCTGGTACATGACGGCCCCCGCGCAGAAAAAGGAGCAGATCTTCATAACAGAGTGGAAGAGCATATGGGCCACAGCTCCCAAAAGCCCCAGCGGCGACATCAGCACCACGCCGAAAAGCATGTAGGACAGATTGCTGACAGTGGACCAGGCCAGCCTGCGCTTGAGGTGCGTCTCCTTCAGGGCCCTGCTGCACCCGTACACGATGGTGATGATCACCAGGATCATCACTACCGCCTGGGCCCAGGTTCCCTTTACCGCATCTGTTCCAAAACTATAATATGTCACCCGCATAGCGGCAAAAGCGCCGGTATTCACCACCGCCACCGCATGAAGCAGGGCTGTCACAGGCGTGGGCGCTACGCCCGCCTTGGGCAGCCATCCTGAAAACGGCCATATTGCGGTCTTTACGCTGAAACCACAGAAACACAGGACATAAATCACCAGCATCAGGTTGGAGCGGCCCCCTATCCTCTCCAGATCCAGCACGCCTCCTGCCACAAAAGAAGAAGAGGTTCCATAAGTAAGAATAAAAATCATGCCGATAAAGGCAAACGCGGCGCCTCCCAGCATGTTATAGAGATAGATCCTGCTGGCTTTCACGGCCTCCCGGGTCCTGGTATGCATGACCAGAGGAACCGTCACCAGGCTCAACATTTCAAAAAAGAAATACATGGTCAGAATATTTTCCGCCAGCGCCACTCCCAATGTGATCCCATAGGTGATCACATAAAACATGAAAAAGGACTTCTCGTTGCCGTGCTCATGCTTCATATACTCAAAGGAGTACAGCATGGCAAGGGGCCAGAGAAACGCTACCAGCGCCGCATAGAACGCCCCGAGCCCGTCCATCCGGAAGGTAACGCTCAGATTTCCCGTAAACCGAAACACTGTTATGGCATTCTGAGGCTGGTGCAGCAGAAGCCACAGGACCAAGAGAGAGGTCAGGATCACGCCCGCTTCCAGATAAACCAGCATGGCGCGTCTGCTCTTAAAGGGCAGGATCCAAACGGATATGCCTGCCAATATGGGAAGTACCACTGCGATCAGCATTATCAACTCGCTCATCTACGATCATACCTTTCTCACAAAGTTTTATTTTACCCAAGCACCGATGCCGCGATCTTTTCCACAAAGGATAAGACCGGCCCCGGGAAAAGACCGAGTAAAACCGTCAGGGCCGCCAGGATCAGCAGGGGGATCAACATACAGGGAGAAGGCTCCTGAGACTTAGGCCGCGCCGTCTCCGTATCTTCGCCGGGGAAAAATCCCCGCGTGACCACGGGCAGCAGGTATCCCGCCGTCAAAAGAGCGCTGACCAGAAGCACCACCGGGCCTAGCCAGGAAAAAATACCGATATCGCCTGCGGGCACAGTCGCCGACGGCGGCAGCGCTCCGAACCTGCCCCCAAGCTGCAGCGCCCCTTCCGCCAGGTACCACTTGCTGATAAAGCCCACCGTAGGGGGAATGCCGATCAGCCCAAGAGAAAACAGCGTATAACACCACAGAGTTACAGGCATTTTTTTCCCTATGCCTGTCAGCTGGTCTACCCGGGTGTAACCGAATTGAAACAGGAACACCCCCGCCGTGAGAAACAGGCCGCTCTTGATCACCGCGTGTCCCGCCACATGCATCAGCGCACCGGTCAGCCCTGTCTCTGACAACAGGGAAAGCCCAAACAGAATATACGACACCTGGCTGACAGTAGAATAAGCCAGCCGCTTTTTAAATACCTTTTCCCGAAAAGCCAGCAGGGAACCCATGAATACCGTTGTCAGCGCCAGCCCCATCCAAGCGTACTGCACCCAGGTGCCGCGAAGAAATTCAGGCCCTGTCACATAATACACCACACGGATCATCGCCAGCACACCGCTTTTTACAATGATGCCTGAGAGCACGGCGGAAGCAGGCGATGGGGCTACGGGGTGGGCGGCAGGCAGCCAGGCGTGGAGAGGCAGCATTCCTGCCTTTGCCCCAAACCCTACCAGCATCGCAAACACAGCCAGCAGCAAGATCCCCTCATGCCCCGCGGCACCGGCGCCCAATGTGCCTCCGGCCGCAAATGTCAGGGAAACGCTGTAATGATTCAGAAAATAGATACCGAAAAGACCCGCATAAGCGCCGCACATGGAATAAAAGAGGTACTTTAAAGCCGCCATGATGGCCTCCCTGGTTCCGTTGTGCAGGACAAGAGGAAATGACACGATCGTCACAAGTTCGTAAAACAGGTACATGGTCACCAGGTTCCCCGAAAAATCCAGCCCTGCCAACACACCGTACAGCAGCAGATAAAAACCGAAATACCGCTTCTCGCCGCCTTCATGCCGCATATATACCAGCGAATACACCCCCGCCAACAGCCAGACCACACTGACCACCGTGACAAAAAAACAGCCGGTATCGTCAATGTGAAAATACACCGGTATTCCTTTAAGCAGAGGAAACAAAGTCAGGCTTCTCTCTCCGCTCCAGGCCAGGCACAGAGCCGCGCCGACGGAAACTGACAATACTGTCATAGAAAAGACGGACACCGCGCGGGCGCTCCGAAAAGGCATGAGCAAAAGGACCGCCCCCGCCGCGGCGGGCAAAAGGATAGGGATCAACAGTAATCCGTTCATTTACACTTCACTTCCTTGTTCTAAGATAACGAATAGCCGGGCAGCCTAGTCAAACATTTCCAGCCCGTGCTGGATCAGCCGGATAATGGGATCCGAATTTAAGCCCAGGATCAAGTTCAGCAGGATAAAGCATACCAGCGCCACGGACTTCGACAAGTTCTCCCTCATGAGGATCTCCCTGTTCCCGCTTTTTGACAGCCCCTCCGGCATGGGCGTGTAGATCAGGATCACCGTCCGCATAAAGTATATCGCGTTCAGCACAGTGCTGATCGCCAGGGCGATCAACGTAGGCAGCATCTTATAGGTATGTCCGATAGCCGCCTGGGAAAAGAGCAGCTTGGAAATAAATCCGGAGAAGATCGGCATACCTACCATGGCAAGGCTGCCCACTGTAAAGGCCACCCCCGCCAGCTTGTTCCGGTAGCCCGCCCCCATCAGGTCACGGTAGCGCGGACTGCCGCCGGAAGCATCCGTAAGCCCTGAAGCCGCCACGAACAAAAGCGATTTGCTGGCGGAGTGGGAAATCACATGATAAATGCTGGCAATCGTCCCGGCTTCTGTGCCAAGGCCGAAACCCATATAGATATAGCCGATCTGCGCTACGGAGGAAAAGGCTATCATACGGCGCACATTGTCCTCTTTGATAGCGCTTACGGAGCCCATGATCATACCGATAATGCCAAACACGAACAACACATGAATGACCTTGTTCTCCCCTATGATGTCAAAACCGATGACCCGATAAAAAATCTTCAGCAGCAGGAAAATATAGCCTTTGGACACCAGAGAGGATAAAATAGCCGCGGACGACAGAGTGGAATATCCATATGCGTCAGGCAGCCAGGTGTGGAAGGGATACAGGGCGCTCTTTATGGCCAGGCCCACCGACATCAGCCCAAGCGCCACTACAAGCGGGATATGATAGCTTCCGGACGCAGCCAGGATCTGTACTTGCTCCTTGATATTGCTCATGAGCAGATGGCCCGTCAGGTCATAAAGGAAGCAGATCCCCAATAGCAACAGCCCGGAGCCCAGCAGGCTCATGATCATATAACGGATAGATGCCTCCAGCGTCCTGCCGTTCTGCCGTATCATGATCAGCCCACAGGCGGAGATCGTGTTGATCTCCACGAACACATAGGCGGTAAACAGGTCGTTTGTATACACCAAAGCCAACAGCGAGGAAAGCAGCAGGTTCACCATGATATAATAAAGGTTCTGTTTTCCCTCTTCGATCTCTTTCTCCCGCTCCCTAGCGCCGCCCAGCATGGACAGCATCATGATCACACAGAAGAACAGCGCCATAAAAGTCTCCAGTACGCCCACGCGGATCTCGTTCCCCCAGGGCGCCGGAAACTTACCCATCACATACACGAAAGGCGCTTCCACAAAAATAGTGTACGCCAGCGCACAAAAATTCAGGACAATTTCCACAGAGATCAGCACGGCGTTAAGCGCCTTGGCCGCTTTCGCTTTCAAGCCGGAGGAAAGAATGCCGGCAAACAGGCACAGCAAAATGGAAACAGCAGGAAAATTTCTGATGATTTCCATTTTATAATCCCTCCTTCTTCAGCAGTGTCGATATCTCGTCCAGGTTCAGCGTGTGATACCTCCTGTAAAGACGGATCGTGATGGAAAGCATCAGCGCCGTCACCGACACGGATACTACGATGCCGGTCAGCACAAGGCCGCTGGGAATGGGATTGATATATGCCTCCACCTCCTGTACGCCGTCCACCACAATGGGCGCCACACGGCCGCTGATATATCCTTTTTCCGCCAGAAAAAGATAAACTGCCGTATCCATAATATTCAGGCCGATGATTTTCTTGATCAGATTATTCTGCAGAAGCAAGTTTGCAAAGCCGATCCCAAAGAGGATCATGGCCACGGCCTCCCCGTAATTCAACAGCAGATAGTTTCCCATTACCCTAACCTCCATAATCCCGCCTTGCGGAATTTCAAATATTCCTGAGAGATGCCCGCGCTTTAAGCATCCCTCCGTGTGAGGCAAAGTCCTCCCACATTATAGCCCTCCCCGCCTGAATAGGGCATAAAACGCATACATAGTACAAGCCACCTCGATCCCCACACAGATGTCTATCGGCAGGATGATGCCGCCGCTCAAAATATGCCCCGGCAGCCCCAGCGGGATATGGTTTTCGATTCCGTTTGCCCCCGTGATGTAGAAATAGGATCCGATCAGCCCGTACATGACCAGGGACGTGGTCTTCGCGACCAGGTAAACCTTCTCGTTAAAGAACCGCTGCGTCTTTTTAAAGCCAAACGCGCTCACATAAAGTATCAATCCCGCACCCAGGATCGCGCCGCCGGAAAAACCTCCGCCGGGAGAAAGCTGGCCGTTGAGGATGACATAGATGCCGAATATAAAGATCACCGGGCACAGCACAAACGCGCTTTTCTGGAGGATCACGTCATTTTTCGGCTCCAGCTTCCGGTCATTCTGGCTCTCCTGACGTTTCAGCACCGCCTCATCCATCATCAAAAGCACCATCACGCAGCAGGCGGAAATAAACAGGACATTGGTCTCGCCAAATGTATCGAAAGCCCTATAAGTCAGGATCATTCCCGTCACGATATTGGTGGCTCCCGTTTCCTGGAGGCCGCTCTCAATATACCTGGCCGAAACTTCATTGTTCACCGGCCGGTCCGCCTCGCCCACAGGCGGAAGCCAGGAGACCGCCTCCAGAAGCATCGCCACTAAAAACAGGCAGAATAGCACGGACATGATCTTATACAGCCGATGAAAAAGACGCATCCCGGTATTGTTCTCGCGATCATACACCTTTCCGGCAATCACTTCCCTGTCCCGGATCCTCCGTTCCACATCGTCCTGGCTTTCCGAGAACGGCGCCTGGACCTTCATCTCCACCGTGTCCAGGAAAGGATCCTTCGTGCCGTCCAGCCATCGTTTCAGCCGGAAAGACAGCGTCTTTTCGTATTCCTCCTGAGAAACCTTTTTACTCATGATCCTTGTCCTCCTCCGTCTTGTCCTCCCGGATGATGGCGTGGATCTTCTTTAATGTCACAACAAACAATACCGTTGTCACACCTGCCCCCACCGCCGCCTCCGTGATCGCCAGATCGGGGGATTCCAGGAGGATCCAGATCACTGACATCACAAGGCTATATGACATAAAGATCAATATGGTATTTAACAGGCTCTTTGAAAGGCTGGCCCCCACGGCACAGATAACAAGAAAACCCAGCAAAATACAGGTAAATACAGTCATTTCTCCTCTTTTCCGCCATCTTCTGAGGATTCATCCTCCAACGGCTTGCGATCCAGGGTCTCCCTCCCGTAATGTTCCACCTTGTCCTCGTTGATCGTAACCTCAAGTCGGGCGATCAGGTGGGAGGACACCGGCGAAGAAAACCACAGGAACACTATCACCAAAAACAGTTTCAGGGAAGTAAGATTGAGCCCGTTCATCACAGCCAGGCCAAGCAGGCAGAATCCGATCCCCAGCGTGTCGCCCATGGCCGCCGCATGCATCCGGTTCAGGACATACTTAAACCGGAACACACCCGCCATCTCTATAAAAAAGATTGCCACGCCCGCCAGGAGCAGCGCCGCTCCCAGCAGAAAACGTATCCATTCAAATACCGCCATCCCCGTGCTCCTCCTGGTTTTCCCCTTTTTCCTGCTGCTCTTCTTTTTCCTTCTTTTCCAGGTAAACGCCCATATAAACTTTCGTCAGGATGATCACCGCAAGGAAACTGATCATGGCGTAAATGATACAAATATCCGCCAGATATCCCTCTCCCAGCATTAGCGCCAGAATAGCGATCATCACAATGACCATTGTTCCCATCATGTTGACCGCCACAATGCGGTCGGCGATCCGCGGCCCAATGATAGCGCGCGCCAGGCAAAGCAGGATCAGCACTGCCAGCACGATCAGCACACCGGTAAACAATATATGATAAGCTCCTTCAAGGCTCGCGATTCCTCTTCCCATCTCTCACTTCCCACAGTGGTAAGCGCTGCGGTTCACTCCTCCAATTTCCTGATATATCCTACAAATTCGCTGTCATTCATGCCCTCCGCCAGGCTCTCATCCAGGCAGTGGACCGTATACAGGTCCTTTTCCAGCGACACGGTAATAGTCCCGGGCGTCAGGGTGATGGCGTTTGCAAGAAGAGCCTTGCCAGTCGCGGTCTTCAGATCGGAGTGAAACGTCACCAGCATGGGCTGTATCTCTTCCCTCTGGCTGAGGATCATGTGGATCACGCCAAAGTTCGCCTTTACGATCTCCCTCACCAATAAAAAAACATATCTGAAAAACAGAAAGCTCTTCCTGTATATGCGGATCTCCTTTTGGATGGAAAAATCCATGAACCGGCAGGTAAAAGCAAATAACGCCAGAGAGATGACAATTCCAAATATCGCTATTTCCAAAGTAAAACTGCCGTTAAAGATCACCCAGAGCAGAAAGAAAGCCACCAGCATAGGACAACACCTCCAAAATCATCCCTATTTTAGCACAAATTTTCCAGAAGTCAAATACCTAAAGAAAATTGGTTCCCAAAAAAGGGCGGCAATTTTTAGACAATAAACGCCAAAAATCGCCGCCCTTAAAAAGCATTATTAAGCCGCACTCAGATCACATCGATCCTCTCAAAATACTTTATCAGTATATCCGCACAGTTTTCCACACCCAGCCGGCTGGTATCCAGGATCATGTGATAATTGTTCACATCCCCCCATACCTTCCCGGTGTGCTCTACATTAAACTGCGCCCTCTGCCTGTCGTTTTTCTCCAACAGCGCCTTTGCCTCATCGTAATCGAGAGATTCTTTCTTCATGATGCGTTCGATCCGGTCCTCCTTGTCGGCACAGACGTACACATTAAACACGTTAGGCTGGCCCTTCAGGATCTCAGAAGCGCAGCGCCCCAGGATAATACAGGAATGCTGGGCCAGCTGCTTGATGAATTCCGCTTCCTTGGAAAAATCATCGTCGTGCAACTCGTTCTCTATGTATGCCTTGTCATATACAGGGATCCCCATTCTTTCCGACAATTCCTCTGCGATCAGGCTTGCTCCCGTTCCATATCGGCGGCTCATAGTGATTACAAGATTCATTATGATTCCTCCTTTACCAAAAATATGCACAAATTATGGTCATCCTCTTAGCGCTTACGGCCTCAGGCCCATGCCGCCCTCCAGAGTCAGGGTCTCGCCGCTCATAAACTTAAAGTCAGGAGACGCCAGCTGAACGCACACCCGGCCAATCTCCAGCTCGGAATCGCCATAGTGACCCATGGGAGGCATGTGCACGTTTTTCTCAAAGGCTTCAGGGTAAGCTTCCTGGAACTGCTCCAGCTGTGCCGTCCAGGCAAGCGGGCAGATGATGTTTACATTGATGCCGTCTTTGCCCCATTCCGTAGCGGCGACACGCGTCAGGCCGCGGATGCCCTCCTTAGCCGCCGCGTAAGCGCACTGGCCAAAATTGCCAAAGAGTCCTGCGCCGGACGCAAAATTGATCACAGTGCCCTTTGTCTCTTTCAGATAAGGATAACATGCCTTCATATAATAAAATACCGCATACAGCCCGGAATACAGGGCCAGGTCAAACTGTTCCGTGGTATGTTCCGCAAGCGGTACGCCGGAGGCGGAAGCCTGGGCATTGTTGATCAGCACATCGATCCTGCCAAAAGTTTCAATGGTCTGTTTTACCACATGCTCCACGACCGCCTCATTGTCCGCGCCGGCGTTTACATCCGCCTGTACAGTCAACACCTTGATGCCATAGAGCCGTTCCAGCTCTTCCTTGGCATCCTCCAATTTTTTTACATTACGGCCGGTGATCACAAGGTTTGCGCCCTCCTTTGCGTAGGCGGTAGCAATACCGTAGCCGATAGAGCCGCAGCGCCCGTCCTTAAGCGCCGCACGGCCTGCTCCGGTAATGATGGCTGTTTTGCCTGTCAAAAATCCCATTTTCCCATCTCCTTTTCCTGTTTTTTTCAGGCCGGTACCGAGAGATACCAGCTTATAAACATTATACTCTCCCGGCGGCAAAAACACAAGGATGTCATTTTATCTGTTACCGATACTCCGGATCTTCCGGACAATGTAATAAATATCATAGGCCACAGTTCCCACCACAGCCGCTATGACGATCCCCTCGATCGTAAAATGCAGGACGGAGAGCGTCAGGAAGCTGAGGATCAGCAGCACCAGCATCCACCAGCCGAACACAAAGGCCGTCGTAAGAAAGAAAAAGAGAATCTCCTTTATAATATCCCATCTTTTCTGCCAGCTACCGTCCATACACTCTACCTCTTTCTGCCAAAACCAGCCGCCCTGCCCATGCGCTGCCTGTCGGCTCCCCTACTCTTCAAAAATCCTGCTGCCCCAGATCGTCACTTGATTTGTATTGCTCACGGCGGTAAATACCTGCGTCTCAATGGTGGTAAATTCCACCTGCATGGAAAGCGTCACTCCGCTGTATTCCTGGCCGTCTATGGACAGGGTAATATAGGACGTGCCGTCCTTCAGGCTCCAGGTACCCTCGTAAGCGCCGCTTACCGTGCCGTCTTCCTCCAGGACCACCCGTTTCGGTTTCTTCGTCTCACGATCCGCATAATCAATATCCAGCTCATGGACGATCACGTCATATTCCCCCGCCACCTGGGCCGCCGTCCATCCGCCTTCTTTCAGGGCTTCTCCGGTGGTCTGGTAAGGAGCCGCCACCAGCCACCCTTCTTCATTCTGGAACAGCTGGTGCACTTTCACATAGTGGCCTTCCGTGCCATTGTCCGTGCGGGTATGGAATACCATGTATGCGCGGCCGTCATCGTCCACAAAAGCGGAATTATGCCCCTGAGCCACAAATCCGTTGTTAAAATTCCGCCACTTATAACCGCCCATAAGTCGCACACCCACGGACTGATTATAATTGAACACATAACTGTCATAAAGAGGAGAATTTCCCAGCAGGTCCACATAATCCCCATCCGGTCTCTCCGAACGGAAGATACGCACATTATAGCCGCCCGCAGCCTCCAGGTTCCCATAAGAGATAAAGAGATAGTAATAATCCCCTATCTTCTGGATATAGGAAGCCTCGCCGGAAACATAGGCGCCGCCGGCAATTTTCTTCCCGAAATAAGCGTCTGAGTGCTCGTTTGTCTCATAAGCCACGCTGTAATCCCGCAGCCCTGTCTCCTCGTCCAGCTCCAGCATAAAAATACCGCCGGACCAGGAACCATAGCTGATCCACAGATTGCCCTCATCGTCAAAGAACACACAGGGATCAATGCAGTTGGGCCACATATCCCCCCATTTCCGGTTGGCGATCCCCTTGGTCACATACCTCTCCGGGATCTGATCCTCACCCAATACCCGGGGCGCGTCCGTCTCCCCGTAATCCTCCTCCGTAAAACCGCCATAGACGATGGAACCCGCGTAAGAATAAGGGCCGTCCACCGCGTCCGCCGTCAGCAGGACGATGTTGGATTTCCAGTCATCCCCGTTTGCGCTGAGATACATGCAGTATTTTTCCATGACAGGATTGTATACAAGATCCGGCGCCCAGAGATAATCGTTCCAGTTCCCTGCGGATTCATCCTTGTTCCAGGCCCTGATCTGATCCCTCACTTCCTGCGTGAAAGAAGCCTGGAATGCCGCGTCGATGCTGGTCCAGTTATAGAGATCTTTCGTGTACCCTCCCGTCAGGAAAGAGCCGAAAATATAATACGTTCCGTCAAAATCCTTAAAGATAGAGGGATCATGGCAGGTGATCCGCTGATAAGTCAGCCGATCCTCCGGCTGTATCACCAGAAGCTGCTGTTTCATGGGAAGATCTATCACCGCCCGCAGCATCACTTCCTGCCCCGCGTAAGTCACGCGCAGATAAGGACGGACGGTCAGCGTCTCATCCTCCGCCCGGGCCTGCGCCGGGAACAGTTCCCCTGCCATGATCAGCGCCAGGACTAAAGCGGCGGCCTTTGCCCCGCCCTTCTTCTTCCGAAGCTTCCCCACAAGCAGCAGGACCAATGCCGCCAGGATGATGGCGCCCGCGGCGATCCCCGCGACCAGGGCCACATTTACCCCGCCGCCCGGAAACAGTTCCGGATCTCCCACGAGGATACCGCTTATGGACGCGCTCTCCCCGGAGGCAATATCCGGCAGCGTGTCAGGCATGGATCCCTCTTCCAGAGGACCCAGCCCTTCCGTATTGCTGTAAGTAAAGCTGGTACCCTTAATATCCCAGCCCTGTCTGCCATTTTCCACCGTTATGGTATAATGGATCTCCTCTCCCGCCTTATATTCGGCCTTATCCGTCTCGATCGTAACGGTCACATCGCTTTCCGACGTGGTATAAGAGGCTCCCTCCGCCCTGACGGGAACGGAAACCAACATCGTCATCAGACAGAGTACCGGCAGAAATATCCGCTTTTTCATCCTTCTCATCTTTTCCTCCATTTTTGCGCTGTTCTCTGTACTTTAGGCTGCCTGCTGCGGCCCGGAAAGCCCCATATCCGGCGAAGATCAGTTCTTCTGTCCGTAATAGGCATTGGCGCCATGTTTCCTGTAATAATGCTTATCCTGGAGCTCCTGGGGCGCGGGCTGTACCCGGGGATTGATCATTTCCGTCCTTGCGGCCATCTTTGCCACTTCCTCCAACACCACGGCATTGTGGACCGCTTCCCGCGCATCCTTCCCCCATGCAAAAGGCCCATGGTTCTTGCACAGCACCGCGGGAACCGCCGTCACGTCCAAATTCTGCCTCTTAAACTCGTTCACGATCAGCAGGCCGGTATTTTTCTCATATGCCGCCTCGATCTCCGCTTCCGTCAGCGTCCTGAGGCAGGGCACCTCGCCGTAAATATAATCCGCGTGGGTAGTTCCGTAACAGGGGATGGAACGGCCTGCCTGCGCCCAGCTGGTGGCCCAGGGGGAATGGGTGTGCACCACGCCGCCGATCTGCGGAAAAGCCCTGTACAGTTCCGCGTGAGTAGGCGTGTCGGAAGAGGGGTTGTAGCGGCCCTCGATCCGGTTTCCCTCCAGATCCATCACGACCATATCTTCAGGAGACAAGTCCTCGTAAGGCACACCGCTGGGCTTGATCACGAAATAGCCGCTCTCCCTGTCGATGGCGCTTACGTTGCCCCAGGTAAAGGTCACAAGCCCGTGCTTCGGCAGCTCCATGTTTGCCTCATAAACCAGTTTCTTTAACTCTTCTAACATACTTTACCCCTTTTCTGCGCTGTCTTCCGCATCCGTCCGGCCTGTTGATGCAGCGCGCTCACAAGCCTGCTTGGCCCGCTGTAAGGCGCGGGTCTTTTCACTGTCTATTTTACCGTACCGCAGTCTGCCGGTCAACTGATTACTCTGAGGGCGCCTGCCTTTGCTCACGGAATGACGTTCCTGTAATCAAACACCGGGTATCCTTTTTCATCCCACTCAACCTTCATCAGCATCGTATGACGGTTGGGATCATAGAGGGGATCGCCCTGGATCTCCGCATAGGGCCGCGCATGGTACACGCATACATCGGTTCCGTCGGGAAGCTTTGTAAAGCTGTTGTGGCCGGGCCCGTACTGCCCCGCCTCCGCACTGCTGGACAGCACAGGATACCTTTCCTTTTTCCATGCCCTTGGATCCAGCAGATCCTCGTTTTCGCCGATACTCAGCATTCCCATGCAATAACATTCGCCGGTAGCGCTGGCGGAATAAGTCAGGAAAATGCGTCCATCCTTCTTGATCACCGCGGGGCCCTCGTTTACCCATATCTCCCTGCGCTCCCAGTCATAATCCGGCGTCGTCAGCAGGACCTGGGCCGTTGCAAGCTTTGTGGGCGATTCCATTCTTGCAATATAAAGGTTGGAGATCTGGATGCCCACGCTGACTTTTTCCGCCCAGACATAGTACCTCTCCCCCTTGTTTTCAAAGACCGTAGAGTCCAGGGAGAAAGCCTCAAAGGAATAAATATCGTCATCGGAACGCTGCATTTTCCCTCTCTCCACCCAGGCGTCCTCCACGGGATCCTGCCCCGTGCACTCCAGGATGAACGGCCGGATCTTCCAGATGTCATCCCTCTCTCCCGCCGCAAAATAAATATACCATTTCCCGTCCAGGTAATGTAGCTCCGGCGCCCAGATATGCTGGCTCATCTCCCCGCTTTCATGCTTCAGCCAGACAGTCTTTTCCGGCGCCTCAGCCAACCCCAAAAGGCTGTCCGACCGGCGCAGCACGATCCGGTCATAGGCCGGAACGGAAGCGGTAAAATAATATGTGCCGTCAGTGTAACGGTACACATAGGGATCCGCCCGCTGGGTAATAAAAGGTTCTTTCTTCTTCATACTGTCCATGTTGTACCTCCTCGTTCCGCCTGCGCGGAAACTCTAATTTATATGACTTTCATCCAGATACAGCTGTACTCGGTTATCAATGATCCCCGCTACTTCTTCAGCGCTTTTTTCATCGTTCCAGAAAGCTTCTGTTTCCTCATTTATGATCTCCCAGACCGGGGACTCTTCCATCCAGCCGCCCACATGATCCATAAATTCCAGATATTCCTCCATGTAGGAATTTCCATCCTCTCCCAAAGGCAGCTCATACCCTCCTTTGTACATGACGTAGGTTGTTCCATCATTGTCGTATGTACTGATACTTTTTTCCGCAGCCGACCTGGTCAGCGGCATAAAATCCGTATTCTGTAAAGCTTCGTCACTCAACAGGTATTCCAAGAACGCCGCGATCTCCTGTTTATCTTCTGCATTTTTGCTCACCAGCACATAGTTTTCACTGGTATATATCCCTATGTTGTCTCCCTGTCCCAGATATCCTGCAAAATGACTGGCTTCCCCATAATTTTCCCGCAATCTGGCATAATCGCCAATGTTCCGGATCCATTCTTTTATGGCAAGGATCTTACCTTGGGCCAGCCATTCCCGGGCCTGCTCCTCGGATGCTCCACCCATGTCGCCATATTTCCTGCAGACCTTCAGAAGGCGGCAGAAATCTTCACTGTCAAAATGGCTGGTTCCGCTTTCTTCCTCATAAAACGGATTTTTCCCCACGGAATCACCCAGCAGAAAATGCAGATCTCCCCACGGGCCGCCGCCTCCATAGTACAGGCCCTTCAAATCCTGACTTTCCGCAATATCAAGGACATTCTCCAGTGTCCAATCCCTCTTTTCCCACAGGTTTGTGGAAATGCTTGGAACAAATACCATCGCCACCGGGGCGATCCCATACAGCTCCCCATCGATCGTTCCCATCATACGGGCTCCTGTAAAAAGGGAATCTTTTGTCTCGTCACTCAGAAGATCCTCCAATGATGCCAAAACACCTTTCTCCTGCAGTACGCGCATTTGTTCCCTTGTGCTTACGACTATGATATCGGGAAGATTTCCGGCCGCCACCCGGGCTGACAAAAGCATCCAGCTCTCATCTATGTACCCGCCCAGTTTTTCTATCTTGATCTGTTTTCCGTCATATTCCCGGCTGAAAGCTGCCGCGCACGGCTGAATATAATTTAAATAATCTCCCATCATAACACAAGTGATCTCTTCACCTGTGTTCGGCATCTCATCTGCAAATGCTGTAACGCTCCCGGATCCGATATCGTAAATGTAAAATTCTCCTTCGCCATTTACCGTCAGCCAACAGGACTTATCTGTGTAGGCATCGTTCGGAGAGATCCCGCTTCCCGCATAGGCAAAAAGACATGTTTTCCTCCCCGATCTCAGATCCCATAAGTAAAGCCTATCTCCCTCAGAATAATACAACTGCCCCTGCGGTGTTATCGTGAATTGTTTCAGCAGCATCCCCTGGAACTGATAGAGGATCTGCTCCGTTCCCGAGGGAATATCTAGTTGAAATAGCTTCGATCCTTCTCCGGAAGTGTTCCCCTTCGAAAACGCCATACTTCCATCCGGCATATGGAACCCAGCCGCAAAAGACTCAAATTCAGCATCACATTCCTTCCGAAACAACAATTTTCCCTGTGGGTCTATAACCGCCAATGCCGTTCTGCCGGGACAGATGAGGTACTGATATCCTTCCCCATCACACCACCAGACCCCGGGCTCCGACAACTGATCTTCAGAAAACCCAAGCTCCCGATAAGCTTCCGTTACATCCTGTGCGGCCTGAAAATTTCCCTTGGCGCTTAATTGAAGAAGCTGATAGGTAAGTTCCCCTTTTCCCCGGCCGCTTTTCTGAACAAAAAGGATGCTGACCCTGTCCTCTATCCCGACATCCATACAAATGCCATAGCCTTCCTGGCGGTCCTGCCAATCCGTCAGGATCTCTTTCGGCTTACCCATCTTAAGATCGCTTTTCTGACGGGTCAGAAAATACCGCCGGCCTTCCGAAGTCTCTACATTGTCCAGGATATATCTGGCGTCCCAGGAAAACCCGAAGATCTCCTTTTGCCAGGACACAGATATCCCGATCTCGGGACTTTGATATTGGCTCCTTCGTATCTCATAATAGGGCGTCTCCTCCGCGGTATCGAAGGCTGCTTCCCGAAAACCATCCTTCCACTGAGCCGGAGCCAGGGTTTCTTCCGAAACCCTTATTTCTTCCGAATCTAAACCGTCTTGGATATCTGACCCTTCTTTCTCCGCGACAGCGGCATCGCCACACCCAACCAGCAGAGAAAGAGAAAAAAGACAACAGCAGGTAAAAATAAGAATCCTTTTCATCTTCATCACCTCGTATGTTGTTTTGCAGACTCGCCTTTTGATATTGTACTGCTATGACAATTGTACAATATAGCTATCTGCATTGCCACAATACAAGGTAATTTTAAAAATTATTATAAAAATCTTAATGTGTTCTTAAAGAATCCCTGATTATTCAAAAACACTCCGGATTCCGTATGATCTGTAACCCGGAGTGTTTCTCTATTATTTTGTTTCAAGTACCTGCGCCTGCGGAATACTCCGATTCCTGCAGGATGCTTCCAATGCTTACTGAATATCCAGCATGGAGCTGTCAACGGTCAGGCAGAAACCGAGTGCGCCGTCGTTGATCGCAATATTCTTATAGTTCTGGAAATGGGTATCGCCCGCCGCGGTAGTGATCTGGCACTCTACATCCGCGGTATCGCCGTTGTTCGTAACCGATACGGTAACTGTAGCGCCCTGCAGGTCAGCTGCAAAGGTATCCCAGTTCCAGTCGCTCTCAACGGTCCATCCCAGCGCGTCCAGATTGTCGCCGGTGGTCAGCTGGGTATCGCCGTCCATCTTCCAGCCCCAGTTGTCCGCGCGGAGCACAGCGTATTCCACACAGTCCGCCGACTTCTCCAGAGGGCTTACCGCCTCGCTCTGCAGGACGATCACAAAGTTATTCCAGTTGGAAGCCTCTGCGCCGTGCCAGTTTACAAAGGTCTTGGAAACAGTCTCCCCGGAGGGAACTTCCCAGCCCTCGCTGAAAGTGGTCCACCAGCCGGAGCTGAAATCTTCCGCGCCAAGCTGGGTGCCGGTAACAGTAACCACAGGATTCTGAGGCTCCTCTTCACCGCCCGCGGCCCCTTCGGGAGCTACAGACTCAACGGCAGGGTTGCCAAGCTGATACAGAGACAGGACCTGACCGGGAGTCAAAGCGCTGTCAAACACATACAGATCATCCACAAATCCCTTGTAGATGGTATCCCAGTAGTTGATGCCGAACCAGGACTCAAACGACGCATCGCCGGGCTTCATGATGTTGGGGGCAAGAGAAGCATCCCAGGTCCACTCATCCCAGTAGGTGTGATTGGTGTAGTTGTCAGCGGAATCATATACCAGATTGCCGTTGATATAATACTGAGCGCCGACAGTCGTTGCCCCAGTCGCGCCGTTCTGTACTTCGCCGGAGGCAACAAGGGTAACCATCACCCATTCCCTGATACCATGCCTCTGGTCATCGAAAGCGTACATCCAAGGCCAGCAGTCGGTGCCGTCCTGTGCGTCGCTTGCCTCGTTACGGCTCCAGACGATAGGGAAGATCTTAGCGCTGTCCGTGCCCCACTCGGACTGTGTAATATTAAACCATGTTACGTCATTTCCGGCATCCGCCGCTTTACCCATATTATAACCCAAGGTAAGGGTCGGCGCATAAGTAGCCACTCTGTCCGCGTTCATCCAGTAGGATACGGTATAAGTATCTGTATTGGTAGGCTCCAGATGCAGGTTTACCGCATGTTCGCCGTCCAGATAAAGTGCCTGGCCCACAGGGCCGTCCGCATAGCTCAGGGAAGCGGTGGAATCCACGATACCGTGGGTAGCGCCGTCCAGGTCCCCGGGCTCATTCTCCGCCCGCTCTACGACCGTGTAGCCTTCGCCCGCGCCCTCGTCAAAGGTGATATGGGCAAAAGCGTCGGGAATTGCCTCAGGCGTCACCTCTGCGGCAGTACCGCCGGCCTCTCCCTCTGTCTCTCCGCCAGCCTCGGTGCCGGCCTCTCCTTCCGTCTCGCCACCGGTTTCCGTGTTTCCGGCCTGGCCGCCGTCTCCGGCGTCCCCGCCGCCGCATGCCGCAAGGGATGCAACCATCGCAGCCGCAAGCAGTACGCTCAGAAATTTCTTTTTCATAGTTTCCCTCTCTTTCTGCCGCTTTAAGCGGCTTTCGGCCGGAGGGCGGAATCGCCCGCCCTCACGGTCAAATCTGCATTACCTGATTTATAGAAACTTTTCAATCCTTATTCACTGTACTTGGATTCAAAAGTATCTACCACTGTCTGATACTTCGCAAGCTCCTCGTCGGAAAGAATGTCATAGCCGTTAGGGCCAAAGTACGCTATCATGGCCTCCGCATGGTAATAGTTGGCCTGCTCGGTAGCAGCTTCCACATAATCCGCAGCCTTTGCCTTGCCTGAGTCTACCAGATCATGGATGCCGATACTGTTGAAATACTGATCACAGAAATTCCAGTATCCCGCAATATTGCACCATCCGTAGCAGACCGGGCGGGTCACGCTTGCAAAGAAGTCGTCCCAATACTGTTTGTTCTCCTCATAATGGTAGAACAGCTGCTTATAACGGTTCCAGACATTTTCATCCATCGTGGTCGGCATAGGCATACCGGCGTTTTTCAGCGGCACCTTGGATGCATTGAGAATGGTATCATCCTCATAAATGTCAAGCCTGGCGTTCCATCCGTCCAGTCCGAAGGTCATAAACTTCAGAAGCAGATACGCCTCATAGGGATGTTCGCAGGAAGTAGATACGCCGGCCATGAACATCTGGCCGATAACGTTATGTTCCTTCTCGTCCACTACATTGGGGGTCACATAAGGAACAATGTCAAGGCCCCACTGATCCTGATAGCCTTCCACGCCCCACACATTCATAAAGGTCCAGAAGCCCTCGGAGAATACCGCCACATGGCCGGTGGTTCCGAAATAACCCTCCCAGTCGCCGGTCCAATCTTCCATTTCCTGGGTCTCCGTCTGAGGAGCCACATAGCCGGACAGTTTCAGGTCTGAAAATTGCTGCTCGCCCACTGCCCAATAGGACAGATCAAAGTCTTCACCGTTGAAGCCAAATTCCCCTTTGATCTTACGCTCTTCCGGGGAACATGCGGCGATCCCGTACAGGGAGTCCAGCCGGTTGTAATATCCGAGGCCGAAATACTTCATCTCACCCGCGGATCCCTCCTTGGTCGCGTCCTTGATCAGCTGGATCATCTCATCCCAGGTCCAGTCGGTCCGGGGCATCTCAAGGTTCAGGGCCTTGATCACGTTTCTGTCAATGAAGATGGCGCTGGGCGCATAGTTGGTAGGCACCGCGTATCTCCTGTCTGTGTCAAAGCAGCCGAGGCCGTACTCGTTGATCGTCGGCAGCAGATTCTGGGTCTCCGGATCCGCATTATAATACTCGGAAATGTCAGCCCAATACTGGTTTGCCAGGGCTGTGTCAATGTCCGTGCCCGCAAACACATCCGGGAAGTTCCCGGCGCTTGCCGCCGCGGAAAGATCCTGGCTCATGTCATCGATCAGTTTCACTTCCACATGGATGTTCGGATATTTCTCCATAAACTTTTCCGCCATGAGTTCCATGGTGGTCTCATCCTCGTAATGCCAGAAAGAGAGGGTGATGTCATCGGTGGTCACACCGTTCTCATCCACATTTCCGGAAGCCGCCCCCCCGCCTCCTCCGCCGCCGCAGGCCGCAAGTGACGCTGTCATCGACAGAGCGAGCAGTGCGCTCAAAATTTTCTTTTTCATCTCTTTTCCTCCTTTTTTATCTCTAAGCCGGCACCATGCCGACATAGATCCCTTTCATTATTCTCCCGTGATACCGGTTCTGTCAATACTTTCCACAAAATGCTTCTGAAGGAAGAAGTACATGATCATCAGAGGCAGTACGCTCAGCATGGTGGCCGCCAGACGTATGGTCTCATTCAGATCCGTAGCCATGTCTCCGGTGGCGGTCCTGGTCTCATTGTAATTGGTGGTAAAGTTTTTCAGCTGGATCACCAGGTTGGTCCAGTTGCTGTGGGAGGTAAGTCCCCGCACATAAAGTTCCGTCAGGTAAGACTCGTTCCAATACCACACAAAGGAAAACAGGAATACCGTCAGGATCGCCGGAGCCGCGGAGGGCACCGCGATCCGTACAAAGGACTTGAAATATCCCGCGCCGTCTATCTTGGCCGCCTCGATCAGCACCCTGGGCACCTGCTTGAAAAACTGATAGAAGATCAGGATAAAGATCGGCGCGTTCAGCCCGTTTCCAAACAAGGCCGGCAGGATAAAGGCCCACAGGGTCCCAACGATCTTTATCTTGTTATACAGCACATAAGTAGGTATCATCGTCACCTGGCTGGGCAGGATGTAGGAAAAGATCAGCAGGCCCATCAGGATATTTTTGCCCTTGAAATTAAAACTTGCAAACCCATAGCCAACGATCATGCATATGACCACATTACACAGCGTGGGCAGTCCGGCTATCAGGACGCCTTTCCCGAGGGAAGCCCAGAAATCCATACTTTTTGCCGCGTCAATGTAATTGCTCAGGTAGAGTGTGCTGGGGATCCACCGGATGGAAGTGTCCAGCAGATCTTCCCGGTTCATGAAGCTTGTGCTCAGCATGTACAAGATCGGATACAGATAGATGAACCCGATGCAGATCAGCAGCGCATACACCACGATCTGCTTGCCGACGCCTTCTTTCTCCCTGGTTCCGAAAACAAAGCGATGAAGCTTTTCCTTGGTAAAATATTTAGCGATAATCTCCTTCGCCGCTGTAGGTCTTGTAGTTGCGCTTTTTGCGCGCGCGTTCGAGCTTTTTGACATTTCGGATTCCCCTCCTTTCTATCTTCTTTACCATCCTTGCCTCTTTCTTCATCTGGCGCTTCCTGCGTTTTACCTGCTTGTCATAGATATCCTTTTTGGAGCCTAAGAGCAGGAAGAAGAGGAGCACTACCAGCGTTATGATCACAGCGTACATCCACGCCATCGCGGATGCGTACCCATAACCTTTCTCCTTGGTGCCGGAGAACATGGCCGCCTGGATCATAGTGATCAGCGAGTTCTGTTCGTTTCCGGACAGGAAGATCACGGAATACACCGCATTCAGCAGGATCATCGGCTTGATCGTAGGCAGTGTGATCTTCCAGAAGCATTCCCATTTGGAACCGCCGTCGATCTTTGCCGCCTCGTAGAGGGAAGGATCGATCTTCTGCAGCGCCGACAGGAAGATCAGGATCTGTACGCCGGAGTACCAGAGGATCATGATCATGCTGGAAAAGAGCTCTCCAATGCTGCTAGCCAGGCTGCTTGGCAGGAAGGTGTCAAGGGCCGTCACTATGGACTGCACATTCATGGCCGGGATCGTGGCCGCGCCCTCGTCTACCAGCATATTCATAACAGGCCCGCTGACGATGATGACGGGAAGGAAGAACACCAGCCGGAAAAATCCTTTCAACCGGATCTTACCGTTCAGCATCATGGCGATCAACAGTGCAAACACCACGATCACGGGCACCTCAAGGATCGTCTGCCACAGGTAAGTCAGGATCTGCTGGGGAAATTCCGGATTCTCCAGCCAGATCTGTGTAAAATTGCCCGTCCCTACGTAAATATACTTGGTTTCCAGGGGCGTGATCCGGATATTATACCACATGTAGTAGAAAGACTGGCCGAGAGGATAGAGCATAAACGCTATCACACCGATGATCCATGGCGCAACGAACGCATAACCGGCAAGCGCCTCTTTTTTCTCCAGCTTTCCAATCTTTACCTTCGGGTTTTTGGTTTTCTTTTCTTTACTCATTTACTCAACCACCTCATAGGACATTCCTTCGAGAGTGTGACCGTCAGCGCTCTGCTGGGAGGTACTGTAATTGATATAAATCGTCACACCATTGTCATAGGTTACGACGGTAATGCCATTATCCCTGATCTCATGCCCCGTAATATAGGCTCCTTCCACCTTCTCGTTGATCGCTTTCAGCTCCTGTGTATACTGGAGGATCGTATCGCGGTATACGCTGTACTCGGAGCTGTAGACATCGCTGGAGTTGGTATAGATCAGGTCGGCGGAGCTTTCCTTGGTGATATAGAAGGAAGGATAGGTCCCCGCCTCCACCATCTTCAGGAAAAACTCCTGCTTGTTGGCTTCAAAGTTCACATAATCCGAATATACCGGTATCACACCCTTCAGCACCATGCTCATGAACGGAATGCTTTCATCCTCATATATGTAGCTTGAGGTGTAAAGCGGCATATCCAGGAACGCATCCGCGTATTTCCACAGGTATGCGTAAGGAACTTCCAGAGCCAGGTTCGTAGAGGCGTCCAGGGCGTCAAACATCTGTCCGTAACTGTCCGCGCAGTCATAACGGCTGTAGGAAGTGCCGCTGTAAATGTAGGTAAACAGGTTATTGCTGACACCGCCGACCGCTAAATTCGTCACATTTTTCTTCGCCGCGCTCTCCGCAAATTTTGTCAGCAGCGCATTGGTTCTGGCCGGCGTCAGGAAATTAAATTCCTCGTACACATCCTGATAAGTGTCCTCCACATATTTCCTTTTATTGACCTGCTTGATCACGTTAAACGTAGCGTTGTTCTCGGTAGGATTGATCCTGAGGGCATCCTGATACAGGTAAAAGGAAATGCCCTTCGCCGCGGCCTCCTCTGTCAGCTTCGTCAGCTCCGAGGTCCCGCCGATCTCCTTATCCGCCTTGTACGAAGTGACGGGGAGGTTGTAAATACCGCCCTTCTGCCAGCCCTTATAAGCGCTGAAAAAATCCGTCACGCCCGCGTCTTCCAGATCCTCATAGATCCCGCGGATGTCATCCACTGTCGTCATCACCACGGCGCTGGTGCCTATTACCCAGGATTCCCTGTCGGTCCCCAGGAAGTCTACTCTGGTACGATAGGAAGTGTCTTTTTTGCTGAGATCGCCATTCTGCAGCAGGTAATTCCGGTAAGCGGCGGCCATACCGCTGTAATTTGCATTGTCTCCTGACAGGAACAGGTAACGGATCTGGAGATCCGAATGGCTCCTGTCCGTCTCCACCGTATCAAAGGAACCGATGGTGGTATTGTTGCTGGTGGGCTGCTTATACAGCTTCCTCTCTATGAACCTTGCGTAAATCCGGTTGTAATCAATGCTGGCGCCATTGGGCGAAGCCTCAATGGTAGCTCTCTCCGCGCCGTCTTCCACCACCGCCAGATAAGCGATCCCATCGTCCGTGTAAGCCATCCCGTATATGGGGGCGATCACGCTGTTGGCCGTGTTTACCATCTTATACTTTTCCCAGAAAAGCGTCGTCACCGTGTTGTCGATAAAACCGATATCCGTTCCATAGATCATGGTGGAATATCCGCTCTTGAACCTTCCCTCCTTGTCATCCAGGTAGATCAGGGCGCCGTTCCCGTCGGGAATAAACATATAACCTTCCTTGTCATCCAGGTAAGAAGCGCCAAGATAAGGATACATGGCAATCGTTCCGATGTAATATGTCTCATCTTCTTCCCGGATGGAGTCGTCGGGGATCCGGGCGGTGACACCGTCCTCCGTGAGCTCCACCTCCAGCCGCATACCTATTTTGTAATCGTTCCAGTAAACATCGGCGGAAAATCCGTTGTCCGTATAGGTGATCTCTTTTGTCACGTCATCGTTGATCAGATCCGCCTGCATGGTATCGTTGGTGCCATAGATCAGCTGCAGCAGCAGGCCCGACCGCATCTGGCCAAGCCAGAGCTCGTTGTTCTTCCCGTCATCATAAGATACCGCCGACTCCATGTACTTACCCGTAGCCTTATCCTGTACAATGATGGAAAGGTAATCCTCGTTCATATACAGGACATATCTATCATTTTCCGCGATCTGTTTATGTCCGTTCAGTTCCTGCGCCGCGCGGGCGGTAAGGGGAAAGGAAAGTACACCGGGCAAAGTAAGCAGGCAGGCAAAGGTCAACAGCAGTGCAATTTTCTCTCTCCAGCTTTTTTTCCGCTTTTTCCACTTAATTGCCAAGTTTATACACCACCTCTCCAAAGATTGAATGGATAAAGTCAAATACCTGAGACCACAGAACATATATGATAAACGCCAGCAGCAGCGCTATCAGGATAGTAAATACCGTCAGGAAAATGATCTTTACCGTCTCTTTGATCGTGTAGTTGTTGATCTCCCGAATGGATATAAACACCAAAACCGCGATCCATACCAGCATGAACAGTTGTGCAAACTCAATGAAGAATACTTCATTGTCCGTCACCACATGGGACAGGAGGAAAATGATCGGAGTAAACACAAGGTAGGGCGTCAGGCTGTATACAAAGGAACAGTAAATATGTTTCAGCTTTCCTTCTCCGTCATTTATGGTACAGACCAGATAATTGCACCCGGTCACAAGGACAAGGGCGATCACGATCAGTCCAATGTCGGATACGATATCATAAGACCCCTCTCTCACTGTCTTCATCAAGAATCCGCAGAAATACTTGTTGATGATGTAAAACAGAATAATGAGGCAGACCATGATATTGGCGCTCCCCATAGACACACGTTCCTGCCGCTTAATGCCGTAGCAGCCGTCCAGGGGATGTCTCATAAAATAGAACATATACCGCAACTGCCGGATGAGCCTTACTTCCCCGACTCTGTGGAGCGCCGCCCGCACAGGCTTTAAGATGCCCTTCTTTTTGTCCAGCACCTTGACCACTTTCACAAGGATCCACAGCGCGGCCACGATCAGGATCACCGTCACCAGGTTGCGCTTCAGCCAGTTATTCCGGATCTCCCAAAATGCGTCGGAATACCCCTCAAAATCCTTGGCAAGCTTTGCATAAACTATGGCGTTGTCATAATCTTCCTCCTGGATCAGCGCCCGCCCCATAGCCATATTGGCGTAATCAAAGAGGTTGTTCATTTTCAGCACTTCTGTCAGAGGTTCCTTGCTCTCCGTATAACGCCCCTTGGAAAACAGGTACAAGGCGTCATGCAGCAGGCCGGTAAACTCTGTGGGTTCATAGATCTGGATCCAGGCATTGTCGGAATCCAGCACATAGATCCGATCCTCGTTGTCGATCTGAATGGCCTCCAGCTTTGTGGAAAGGCCGATCCTCTGCTGGCCGTCATCGCTTCCGCCGAACACAAAGAGCAGTTCGCCCTCGTTGGTGTACTCGTATATGTATCCCTGGGTGGATGCCACAAAGATATTGTCATGGTTTCCCACCGCCACAGCCGCCGGCGTATCCTCATAGGCGTCCGCGGCGCCGTCAATCATATCCGTTCCGGCAATATTCAGCCTTTTCAGGGTCTTCTCCTGCTCGCCCCTGGTGACGGTATAGATCAGACCCTTTTCATCTATCGCCATGTTGTCGGGGGTAGAAGGAATATTGGCCTGGGATTTCGCTCTCTGGGCATCGGTCTGGATCGCTCTCCAGACAATGTTCCAAAGCGAAGGATCCGTGCCGTTGGTACCGAAGTATCCAAGGAAGGTTCCCCCTTCCACAGGGCTGATCTGCACAATGCCGTTGGTGTTGGACTCACAGATGATATACATGGTCCCGGCTTCGTTCACAACGATTTTCAACGGCAGGAAATCCTGAGTGCTGCCGTAAAGAGGATGGTCGGGCTTGCCGTAAGTCTGGATCAGCTCCCCTTCCCCGTCAAAGAGGAAAATACTCCGGGCATCCCTGTCCGCCACGTAACAGATGCCGTTTCCGGTCACATACAGGCCCCGGGGATTTACAAGCGTTCCTTCCCCGAATGTCCTTATCAGGTTCCCCTCCATGTCCGACACCACCACTCTGGCGTTGCCGCTGTCCAGAATGTAAATCTGGCCGTCATCTGTCAGCATAAAATCCGTGGGGCCCACCAGCGTCTCTTCGCCCACCTTTGTGATGGTGGCGTAGGGCAGATACGCTGTCTGGGTTTCCGTCACATAACCGTATCCGTCTACGGTATAGGTGCGGTAGGGAGAGTCCGCGTATACTTCCGCCGCGGGCGTCACGGCCATCCCTGCCGCAAGGAGGACTGCTGACAATGAAAACAAAAGTTTTTTGAACGTCTTTTTCATCTAATTCCTCACTTCCTCGCTTTTACTTGATACCGGAATGCGCCATGGTATTCATTACGTTTTTCTGCAGGATACAGAACAGAACCAGATTCGGCACGAACATGATCAGGGAGGCCGCAGCCGACATACCCTGTCCTGCCACTGTGTTGGTGGTGGTCACGCTGGTCAGCGTGTTCATGTAAAATGCAAGCGTCTTTAACCCGTCGTCGTTTACGTAATAGTTGGAAGCCTCCATGTTGGTCCATACCTGCTGGAACACCAGGATCGCCGCCGTTGCGATAGCGGGTTTGATCAGAGGCAGGATCACCTTCATATAAATATGTATTTCCTTCGCCCCGTCCATATAAGCCGCCTCGATCAGGGAGTCCGGCACCTGATCCACAAACTGCTTTACCAGAAACAGCGCCACAGGCAGAGGGATCAGGGGAAGGATCTGCGCCCAGTAGGTATTGGTCAGCCCGAGTACGTTTACCACCAGGTACCGGGGGATCATCACCGCCACAGGCACAAACATCAGCGCCAGCTGGTTGATCTGCATCATGGTATCCCGGCCCTTATATTTCAGCTTGGACAGAGAGTACGCCGCGGCTGTGGAAAAGATCAGGGATGAAAATACCACCGCAACCGTGATCAGCAGACTGTTAAACACGTACTTGGAAAGGGGGATCCCCGCAGACCGGGACGCCTTAAACAGATTGCGGAAATTGTCCAGCGTGGGATGCGTGGTGATAAACTTGGGCGGGAACGCAAACAGCTCCTGCATGGGTTTAAACGCATGGAATACAATAAATACAATAGGGAGTCCGGTCAGGATCACCAGCGGAAGCACTGCCAGCATGATCTTGATCTGGCCCTTTTCAAACTTGTTAGGATTGATCTTATGCCCTTTATATGCCATGTTACCTCCTCCTTAATCCTCTCCGAACAGTCTCTTGGAAATCGTGGAGAATATCTGCACGATCAGCAGCAGCACCACGGAAACGGCAGCCGCGTAACCCATCTCATACCGGATAAAACCATAGTCCTCGATGTGGTTCACGATCAGCTGGGCCGCATAGCCGGGAGTCGGATTGCCGGCCAGAAGGGAAGCGATCTGCCCGTTCTGGAACGCGCCCACTATCTGCATTACGGCGGCGAACAGCATCTGCGGCTTCATGCTCGGGATCGTCACGTAAAACATTTCCTGAAACCGGTTTTTTACACCGTCGATAGCCGCCGCCTCATACAGGGATTCATCCGTATTCAGGATACCGGCCAGAATAGCCAGGAAGCCCACGCCCATACTGCTCCAAAGCCCGATGATAATGACGATGGGCAGCAGGTAATTTGTGTTTACCAGCCAGATGATCGGCTCGTTTATCACTCCGATATCCATAAGCCAGCTGTTGAGATAACCGGTCTGGTCGCCTGTAAAGATGATCTTCCAGAGCACTGTCATGGCGATACCGGTGGTCATGCTGGGCGAATACAGGATCAGGGCAAATATGGTCCGGGGCACCTTCGGCAGGTTTGCCAGGGCCCAGGCCAGCAGAAACGCCAGCATATAACCGCCGACACCTACGATCAGCGCATATTTGACGGTGTTCGGCAGCACAAACTGCATAAAAGTTTCATCCGCCGTGATCAGGTTGATATAATTCAGAAATCCCACTAATTTGGGAAACTGTATGGCGTTGAAGTTGGTAAAGGAAAGGACGATTGCCAGTAATACCGGCGTCAGTATGAAAATGGTAAACAGCAGCGCATAAGGGAGTACAAATAAATACCCCGCTTTATTCGACCCTTCCCTCCTGCTGATCTTAGTCCTCTTGCTCATTGTTACCTCTCATTCTTCTGCTTCCTGCAGCAGTTACCCTTTTCCTGATTATCGATTGCCTTTTTCCTCAAAGATCCGATGCACCACATCCACGGAAGGCACCAGATAATCTTCGATCACATTCCCTTCGCTGTCAATGTAACCGAACTCTTCCAGCTTTCGTTCCGTCTCCCGATCCACCACTTTTACAAGCTGGTCGATCCGGGATCTCAGCGTATCGCCCTGCACCACAATATCGTTAAAGGCGTTGCTCAGCTCACGCTCCATCATGTAACTTCCCAAAAGCCGGGGCGCCTCCAGGATATTGGAGGCTTGTTCCACAATGATATCCTTGTGGACCGTGGGATAAGGCAGATTGCTGAACGCTTCCAGGTTTGCCGTAGGCCAGATATACTCGTCGCCGTACATGATCTGAAGCATCTGTCCGAACTCCGCCTGCACGTCCGTGCTGGACCACCAGTCCATAAACTCCCACGCCTGCTGCTCTCTTTCGTCATCCGACCGGAACATCACGGTGCTTTCCGCGCCGCCGGAGCAATAGCGCAAGATCTCTCCCGTCTCCTCATCCACCAGCCCGGGGATCAAAGCGATCTCCCAGGCATTCGCGATCTCGGGCGCCGCGTTCAGGATCAGGTTGTAGGAATTGAAATCCGCGATCCCGATAGGCAGGTCGCCGTTGCGGAAATGCTGATAAAAGTTGGGAATATCCACCGGCAGGTCATATATGGTAAACAATTCGGTCAGGGCTGTGATCCCTTCGATGGACGTCTCATCATTCACCGTCAGGTCCAGCGCCGTCTCCCCGTAAAGGGAACCGCCGTACTGGAAGATCAGGGGCGTTGTGCCATGGAAGTTTCTCATGGCCAGCATGGATGCAGTGGGATAATAAACATTCAGCCCGCGCATCTGGAGATCCGGCAGCATGGCGATCAGTTCCTCCAGCGTTTCCGGCGCCTCCAGCCCCAGCTTCTCCAAAATATCGGAACGGTAAAACATAACGTAAAAGTTCATGGTCTCCGGAAGGGAATAAAGCCCGTCTCCGATCACGGAGGAAACCAAAAGCCCGTCGCTGTACCTTCCGAACACATCCTCAAAATTATCAAACTTAGTCAGATCCACAAGCGCTCCCCGGATACCAAGCTCAAAGGGAATGGAATAGTTGATACCGGTGGCGATATCCGGCGTATCCCCGGAAGCATTGGCCAGCACCAGCTTGTTGGCGTCCGTCATCAGAGAGAGATCCACTTCAATGCCCGTCTGGGGCGTAAACTCGTCATCGATCATCTTCTGCATGATCTCCACATACTGCCTGGGCCGGTTCACCCAAACCTGCAGATGGCTCTCATCCGTGTTGCTCGCGGAATAAGATGTCCCGAAGAAGGAATTGGCAAAACGCCTGACAGAGAGCCACATGCTCTGGAAAATATTCATTTTCTTCGGCAGCTTCGCATCTTCCTGGTACACATAGATCCGGTCGATGGAAAGATTGTTGTCATTGATCAGATCGATAAAGTTCGCTATCTGCGTGTTGATGGAGTTCTGGCTGGTAGACAGCTCATCTACCCGGTAAATCAGCTCGTTTGGATCATCGCCCAGAGTCTTAAGCTGCTTGGCGGCGATGATCAGATAGGCGAATGCCGCCACATCTTCGGGATCGTCCTCATCTACAAACTGCGTTCCGATCTCCGCCAGCTCATACAGCCGGTCCACCCAGCCGTAGATCCGGGTCTTCACATCCGGTATGTATCTTGTCAGCTGCAGATCCCGGTACTTATCCTTATTTGTCCCGGCAACCTTCGTCACTTCCAGGGATAGATCGTTGATGCCGTTCATGATCTCATCCACCTGTTCCAGGACATAGCGGAGATTCTCTGTGCTGATGGTAATGGAGACGGTATGCGTACCCTCTTCCAGATAAACACTCAGGTTATTTCCGTCACTGTCCTGAAGGGTGGCCGTGCGGTACTTTGTCGTATACTCTGCCTGCCAATCCTGAAATTCCGTATTGAGAATCTTTCCGTCGATCTTCCAGTCCAGAAATACGGGAAACTCATTTTTGTCAGACTGTTTGTAATTCATGGCAAGGTAATAATATCCGGGCTTCTCCACATGGAAGGACCATGTTATGCTCTGGCCCGCGGTCTTAAAGGAAGCGCTGTCCACCGTATTCAGCACGGTTTCCGTGGCGCTCAGGGGATACAGCGCGGAATCGTACTCGCCCGCTGCGTGAATGGAAGAATCATTCCGCTGATAGAAATTCTCACCCTGGATAGTGATCAGCTCTCCTCCCTCCGCTTTCTGAGAACCGGTATATTCCGGAACATCTTCCGGTTTTCTTAAAAAGAGGTTTCCCAAAAGGAAATTTCCCTCGCTGACCAGGATATCGACCTGATGGACGCCTTCTGCCAGCTCCACCCGAAGAGGCTGGGAATACCGGTAACTGCTGTCAGACAGATCCTTGTTTTCCCACTGGATCAGCTTATCGGGCAGCGTCACGATCTCGTTGCCGTAGCGGTCGATGGATACCTGGCTGTCCTGCGTCCACGTAGTCTCAAAGGAAAGGTTTCTCGCCTCATAAAAGGGATAATCCCCGTCCACCATCATGGAAAATTCGATGGGAAGGATGGACTGGTCATAGGAGAGATAGTCAAAACCGATCCAATACTGGGCCGTCTGGGGCACCTCCACAGTCAAGTGCAGCACATCCCCCACAGATACATCCGCAACAGGGTTTCCATACTCATAGTTATTCTCCGTCAAAAGGGCGGCATCCGCCTGATCAAGTACCTGATCGATGGGAAAGACAATCGTCTCCCCGGTATAGTCCGCCGCCGTATAACCTGCGCTGACGATGGTATAATTTGATGTCAACCTCTCAATGCTGAAAGTTTCGCCTGTCTGGGCCTGCTCCGTTTCCGTATTTGTGTCCTCACTGGTCTCGGCGCAAATAGTGATGCCGCTTCCCAGGAACATCTGAACTGTAAGGCTTAACGCCAGACCTGCCGCTAATACTTGCCGATTCTTTTTCCGCAGCATACGGAACCTCCTTTTCACTGGTCACTGTAAACCAAAGGTTTTAGATCTCCACCTCCAGATGCAGCACACTGCATTTCGGGATAGTAAATACCAGCTTATTGTCCTTGACCTGACAGCCGGTAAAGTTCTCCGTGTGCACCTTGTCGGGATCATCAAATGTATTGTGGTCTCTCATACCGCCGGTGAGGATCGTGCCCTTCACACTCTGTACGGCGGTGTCCGTCAAAATCCCCTGGACTTCATAATCTTTTTCAACGGAAAGGTTGTTGATCGTGATATGGATCTTTCCGTCCACGCCGAATGATACGGATTCGCAAAGGCTGGGAACCTTATATTCCTCTTCCAGGCCGATCTCTTCCGTCTCCACATAGCTGTCAAGCAGCTCCGCGTCCTGATGGCATTTATACATATTAAACACATGATAGGTAGGCGTCTTGATCATCTTTTCGCCATCCGTCAGGATCACTGCCTGGAGCACATTGATCAGCTGGGCGATGTTTGCCATCTTCACCCTGTCGCAGTGCTTGTTGAAGATATTCAGGTTAATACCCGCCACCAGAGCGTCTCTCATGGTGTTCTGCTGATAGAGGAAACCAGGATTAGTACCGGGCTCACAGTCAAACCAAGTTCCCCATTCATCTACCACCATACCGATCTTCTTATCCTTATCATACTGATCCATGATAGCGCCGTGCTGCCGGATCAGTTCATCCATATACAAAGTCTTTTTCAGGGTCTTATACCAGGTCTTCTCATCAAAATCCGTGGCGCTTCCCTTGTGGTCCCATCCGTTGGGATGAGTGTAATAATGAAGCGAGAGACCGTTCATAAAGCCGTTGTTGTATTTGCCGCCTCCCTTGTGGGTAGTCTCCAGGACTCCCTTCGTCCAGTTGTAATCATCTACATTGGCGCCGCAGGCAATTTTGTAGATCGGCTTTTTGGAGTCATAGGTGCGGATATAGGTCTGGTAATGGCGGTACAGATTCCCATAATACTCAGGATTCATGTTCCCGCCGCAGCCCCAGTTTTCGTTGCCGACGCCAAAATAATCCACGCGATAAGGCTCTTCATGCCCGTTTTTCTTTCTCAGCTCCGCCATGGGCGATACGCCTTCAAAAGTCATGTACTCTACCCACTCGCTCATCTCCCTGACGCTGCCGCTTCCAACATTACCGTTTATGTAAGTCTTGCACCCCAGCTGACGGCACAGCTCCATATACTCGTGAGTACCAAAGCTGTTGTCTTCTACCACGCCGCCCCAGTGCGTATTGATCATCCTCTTCCGGCTTTCCTTGGGCCCAATGCCGTCCATCCAGTGGTATTCGTCTGCGAAACAGCCGCCCGGCCAGCGCAGCACAGGTATCTTTATCTCCTTTAATGCCGCGACTACGTCATTTCGGATACCGTTGGTGTTGGGGATGGGAGAATTTTCTCCCACATAGAGGCCCTCATAGATACATCTCCCCAAATGCTCGGAAAAATGGCCCTGCAATTCTTTATTGATGTGGCCTTTTTTGTTTTTGGGGTTTACATACAGTTTGAACATACTTTTTCTCCTTTATCTTTTATATTTATTTTATTTTTTCTTGTTCATACTTATTTATGTTCATACTTATATACTTATTTATCTTAACTTTCTGCTTACATCAAATCCTAATTTAATAGGTCATATCAAACCTTATATCAACTTATATCAAACCCGGAATATACATCCTGCCGAAAAAATGTCGATTTATGTTTCAGATCCGTACATTTTATACAACTGTTTTAGCAACTATTTAAATACAGAGTGAATTTTTCCAGTTAAAAGAGCTATTTATAGTTTTTATTTAAGTTATCAGTTAAATTCTTATAATTTAACTCAAGCTTATTTTTAATTTACTATTCTTTTATCCCTGTGTCAATAAACATTTTGCCACTGGCTTACAAAATTAGCAGGTAAATTTTATGCAAATTGCACAAATATGATAAGAAGCCCTTGTTTTGGGGATTTTTTACAAATTACTTGAATGATACTGTACTATTTTTATATTGACTTAACTAATCTCACCTGCTTATAATGAAGCCAGATTGATATTTGACCTGGCCGAATGACAGAACGGAGGAAATCATGCTTTACTTACATTCATTGGAGGATGCGGAAGAAATTTTTAAAGCCCTGAGCGCACCGATGCGCCTGCGGATCCTGGAACTTATATACAAAGAAGAACTGAGCATGAACGACCTGGCAAAAATGCTGAACCTGACCAACAGCGCCATCTCCCTTCACGTAGGCAAACTGGAGAGCGCCGGTCTTGTGACCATCCGCACCACTTCCGGAAAGCGGGGCTTAATGAAGATCGTGCAGCCCGTCTATTCCCGGATGATCATAGATATGGCCCCCCAGTCCACCCCAAGGCATTGTTATCAGGACGATATTTCCGTTGGACATTACATTTCCTGTGACGCACATCCCACCTGCGGCCTGGCGACCACTGCCAACATCATCGGGGAACTGGACGAGCCCAAGGTATTTTCCTACCCGGAACGATTCCGCGCCGGTATTCTATGGATGGGCTACGGCAGTGTAACGTATGCTCTTCCAAACCGTCTGAGCGCGGGGCAGACTCTGCAGGAGCTTCAGATTTCCTTTGAGATCTCCTCCGAGTATCCGGGAACCAATGAAAATTATCCCAGCGACATCTATTTCGAGATCAACGGCATTCCTCTGGGCAATTGGATCAGCCCCGGCGATTACGGCTCCCGCAGGGGAATGCTTTCCCCACATTGGTGGCCGGAGCTTCTGAATCAGTATGGGCTCCTGAAGACACTTATTATCAATTCTGAGGGAACTTTTATCGACGGAACCCATAAGATCTCAAAGACGAAGATAGAGGATCTTCATATCGATTATAACAGCTCTATCTATTTTACCTTAAGCGTACCGAAAGACACTGCCAATTGCGGCGGTATAACTTTGTTCGGCGAGGATTTCGGCGATTATAAGCAAAACATCCGGGTAAAATTGTATTACGACAAACAAGCCGCAAACCCTTAACAATAAAGGTTTGCGGCGTAATTGCCTGGCGTTCCCGAGGTGATTCGAACACCCGGCCTTTCGCTTAGGAGGCGAACGCTCTATCCTGCTGAGCTACGGGAACATATTCTGTTTTCCTATCCTTTTCCGATTCTGCGGAACCCGAAAAGAAATAGGAACTTCCGATCCTCATGGCTGCTGCTCCATATAACGGAACGGTTTAAACGGATTCCTCGGGAAAATTGATATGGCCCTGCAGCCAGATCACTCCCTTGAACCGTCTGCCCACCTGAGGTTCTCCGAATAAGTCTATTATATTGATACTTACGTCAAATGTCAATTCATTACAGCAAATTGTTAGAATATAAATTTTTTCACCCGTTATGGTGTTGGTAGAAAGGCGCATTTCCACGATCTCCCCCAGCACTGAATATTGGTCGCACTCTACGCCGTATGGCATAAAACAGGTGTCTACCAGGCTGAAAAGATCTTCCTTTTGGATCCTTCGCGAGATGGCGGTATACATATCCATATCTTCCAGCGTCAGTGTCTCAATGGCCTCCTCATCCCCTTTTCTCGCCGCAGCCATCAGGTTGTTCCTGTTGGCGGAATCCTTTTTGACTCGCTGCAGCTGTTCCTCATCCTTCTGGATAGGCAAGAGCACGGAACCATTCACCGACAAAGCCGACAGGGTCAGGGACGTACCGCGAATGGGAAGCTTGCCAAGCGTCTGTGCTTTCACATAGGGGATCCTGTTTTTCAGATAAAAGATCAGGGAGATCCCCACCTTTATGTCATCGCATACGCCTGCATAAGATTCTTTATCTGCATGGCGCTCTACCGAAACATCTTCATAAGAAGTAATGCCGGTTCCGGTAAGATAAGGATAATAGTATTCATAAGTAAACTTTTCTTCTTCATCAAATTCGCCGCACACTGCGATTCCCATGTTGGGGGCAAAATCTTTGTAAAATTCTCCCAACAACATATTTTCCTGATTTACCGTGATAGCCCGTTTGTCCGAATGGATGACCACTTCCGTCAACAATTCCTGGAGTTTTCGTTTGCTCTCAAAACGGCTGAAGCCGACGGCTCTCATATATCTATGCAAAGATTCACCTTCTTTCCGCGATAAAACTTATCGAACATACATTCTGTCATGCTTTCTTCTTTTTATCATTAGGAAGAATGATTTCTTTCCCACCCATATAAGGACGCAAAGCTTCCGGGATGCGGATGCTGCCATCCGCGTTCACGTTGTTTTCCAGAAAAGCGATCAGTGCCCTTGGCGAAGCCAAAACCGTATTGTTTAGCGTATGCACATAGTAAGTACCATTTTCACCCTTGGTACGTATGCCAAGACGCCTCGCCTGAGCATCACCCATAGTAGAACAGGAACCCACTTCAAAATATTTCTGCTGCCTGGGGCTCCACGCTTCCACATCGCAGGACTTTACTTTCAGGTCAGCCAGATCTCCACTACAGCATTCCAGAGTACGCACAGGTATATCCAGGCTGCGGAAAAACTCAACTGTATAGCTCCACATCTTATCATACCACTGCATAGAGTCCTCGGGTTTGCACAACACCACCATCTCCTGCTTTTCAAACTGATGTACCCTGTATACGCCTCTCTCTTCAATACCATGGGAACCTACCTCTTTGCGGAAGCAGGGAGAGTAAGATGTCATAGTCACAGGCAGGCTTTTTTCGTTTACGATCTGGCCTTTAAATTTTCCGATCATGGAATGCTCCGACGTACCGATCAGGAAAAGATCCTCCCCTTCTATCTTGTACATCATAGCTTCCATTTCCGCAAAGCTCATAACGCCATTTACCACGCTGCTTCGGATCATAAAGGGAGGGATACAATAAGTAAATCCCTTATCGATCATAAAATCCCTGGCATAGCTGATCATGGCGGAATGGATCCTTGCCGCATCCCCCATCAGGTAATAAAAACCGTTTCCGCTGGTTCGTCCTGCACTGTCCTTGTCAAGACCGCTGATGCTGTCCAGAATGTCGGCATGATACGGAACTTCAAAATCCGGCACGACCGGATCGCCATATTTTTGGATTTCTACATTCTCACTGTCATCTTTTCCGATGGGAACCGAAGGGTCTATGATATTAGGAATTACCATCATGATCTTCGTAATCTTCTCCTGAAGCTCCGCCTCCAACACTTCCAGCTCCGCAAGCCTTTTTGCACCGGCAGCAACTTCAGCCTTTTTCGCTTCAGCTTCCTCCTTTTTACCCTGGCCCATCAAAGCGCCGATCTCTTTTGAGATCCTGTTTCTGGCAGCGCGTAGATTATCGCCCTCCTGCTTTGCGCTCCTGCTTTCCGCATCCAGAGCGATCACTTCATCCACAAGGGGCAGCTTTTCCTCCTGAAATTTTTTTCTGATATTTTCCTTTACAATATCCGGATTTTCCCTTAAAAACTTAATATCAATCATCTCAACACCACACCTTTCTCGTTTTTACATTTCACATGAAACTTGCTTCCTATACTGATTTCCGCCTGTTCAGTGTACCCACATCCGCGCCGATGTAATCAAATTTTACTCTCCCATAGCGATCTCCAGCGCTTCCTCCTCTTCTTTGCCAAGGTCAATGGAGCATTCGCCGTTCTTTATCTCCTTCGTGTAAGAATAACAACCCTCTGTGCTATGGACGGAGTTGAGAATAAATCCATTGTTGTTTTCATCCAGCAGCGCCAGGCTAAAACTCAACTGACCTCCCATCTGATTAAAAGCGTCATATTTTACGAGACCAATCTTTTGATAAGCCGATTCCAGTTTTTTATAAAGGACACGAATATCCTTTTTGTTTTTCTCGGCATTCATCTTCAAAAATTTATTATCTTCAAAGAGAGTGACAATATCCTGTTCCAGGCTTGTTCCGTCTTTTCCGAGAAGAAACGCGTCCAATCGTTTTTTCAGTTTGCCTGTTTTTCTGATCTGTACGATCAGCAGGATCAACGAGACCAGAACCAACAACGCCAGCACAGCTGCCACTATCAGCAGGTATCCAAGGTCAAAGGAACCAAGACCGATCTGATTTAAAAAGGTACTTTCATTATATGTGCTCATAACTCTCCTCTGTACGTCAATTTCACTTCAAAAATCAGTTATTTCCTACTGTAACAGTCCAGCAGCCCGATCTGATGGGAAATCATGCTCCCACGAATTTTCCATTATGTCTGGCGGCTGAGTTGTTACTTTCCTATCATATCCAGCAGCCTGTCCAAATCTTCATGATCATAAAATTCAATTTCGATCTTACCGGCGCCCTCTCCTTTGGAAGTGACAGTGACTTTCGTGCTTAATTTCTGTTTTAGCTTTTCCTCAATATCCAGATAAATGGCCTGCAGGGCTTTGTCATCCAGCTTTTTCTGCTTTGCGGGTTTGTGCAGATTTTTAACCAGCTTTTCCACATCCCGAACACTGAGTTTCTCGTCAAAGATCTGCTGGGCAAGATTGTACTGCTCCTCCGGGTCTTCTACTGCCAGAAGCGCTCTGGCATGTCCGGTACTGATCATATCGTCGATGACCATCTGCTGCACTTCATCACTTAGCTTCAACAGACGGATGGAATTTGTGACTGCGGCGCGGCTCTTGGAAACCCGTTCTGCCACTTCATCCTGTTTTAAATTAAATTCTGTCAGAAGCCTTTTATAAGCCTGGGCCTCCTCGATAGGATTTAAGTCTTCCCGCTGTATATTCTCTATCAGGGAAATCTCCATGATTTCCTGCTCTGTATAGTCGCGGATGATCACAGGGATCTCTTTCAATCCTGCCATTTTAGCCGCCCGCCATCTGCGCTCGCCGGCAATAATCTCATAATGGTCTTTTCTGTCCTGAACCAATATGGGCTGTATTAATCCAAACTGCTTTATGGAATCGGATAATTCCTGCAGTGCGTCCTCATCAAAATTTTTTCTGGGCTGCTTTCTGTTAGGCTCTACGGATGTGATCTTTACGAGTGTCTCTTTCTCGCCTTTATTCTCGGAACTCAGCTTTTCTTCCTTCGTACCTTTTTTTATCCTGGCTTCTCCCACCGCATTAGGGATCAAAGAATCCAGTCCCTTTCCCAATCCTCTCGCCGCCATACTCCCTCTTTTCCGCTGCTTCTGGAGCAGCATTATAATCTGCAGATCAAATTCACTTTGCGCTGCTCTTTATAATTTCATCAGCCAACTGCATATACGCTTCCGCACCGGCAGATTTCGCATCATATTTATTAATAGGCATTCCATAGCTGGGTGCCTCGGCAAGACGAATATTCCTGGGGATCAGCGTACTGTAAACTCTTTGTTTCAGATTTTGTTTCACATTTTCCACTACCTGCATAGACAGATTCGTGCGTGAATCATACATTGTAAATACTACACCTTCCATATCCAGATCCGGATTCAGCCTTTCTTTCACAAGGTTTATTGTGTGAATCAATTGGCTTAAACCTTCCAGCGCATAATATTCACATTGAATGGGAACCAGTACGCTATCTGCGGTAGTCATAGAGTTAATAGTCAACATATTCAAAGAAGGAGGACAATCTATGATAATGAAGTCATACTCGTTTTTTACATAATCCACTTCATTTTTTAATATGTATTCTTTTCTCTCCACACCTATCAGCTCGATCTCTGCTGCCGCTAAATTTACATTTGCAGGGAGAACGGAGATATTTTCTATCACATTTTTAATAATGCAGTCTCGGATAGAGCACTCCCCTAAAATCAATTCATAGATCGTATTTTCCAGATCATTTTTATCAATGCCAAAACCGCTTGTGGTGTTGCCCTGCGGATCCGTATCGATCACCAGAACTTTTTTTCCTTTTTCAGCCAGACAGGCAGAAAGGTTAATAGAAGTGGTAGTCTTACCAACTCCGCCTTTCTGATTGGCAATCGCTATTATTTTTCCCATATTTCCTCTCATTCTGCCGCCAAATGCGGCATCCATAACATTTTTCGTTTGTTTTGCTTTTCAATTATATCACTAAATAGCCCATATAGCTACATAAATTTTACTTTCAGTTCAGCCGGTTTTCATATCCAGAGAAAAAATGTGCTTGCACAATTTTTTCTCTGGATATGAAAATCGAGGGAGCGCCATTCTATGAGCAAAGGTAAGTGTGCAGCACCGGATAGCGCGGCAGCGCGGCTTTGCGAATGGCGCGGGCTGAACGGCTACATTTTTATTCCCAGTTTAGCCGGTTTCCATATCCGGAGAAAAATGTGCTTGCACGAATTTAAAATTTACCACAATATCTAGTCTCATTCCTTATTTTTTTATTTTTATTTTCAATGTTTCACGTACCTTCATTAAAATGTTTCACGGTTTTGCATCACAACATCTTGTATTTATATGTTTCACGTGAAACATTATCTTGATTCTTATCTTTAAAAAAGAAAGGAATGTTTCACGTGAAACATTCCTTCATCACCCCATAAGCCGCACAATATCTAGTGCAGATAGTACAATTACTATTTTAAAAATTTCTTTTCTTTCATAAAATTAATAAACTTTAAAAAATATGCTTCCAATCCTGAAGAACCTTCAAAGCGAACCATATTCCATAATGTTTATCCCTTTTCGTAAAAGTGTTCCTAATGTCTGAGACGAATCATAAGCTTTATGATAATGAGGACAATCAAAATAGCAATTGTGACTATTCCATGAACTAAAATGCCTGTGTACCACGGAGCCGACCGTACCAAGTATAAATCAGGATGAGTATTATAATCCCAAAATACAGATATTCCATATCCGATAAAAATGCCAATACATGCGCCAATTACTATATTCAAAATACTATTTAATTTTTTTTACCATAATAAATATCCCTATTAGCTACAATTCTGAAAATAGACCTGTGCTGTTATTTAGTTGTGATTATAAATACTGTCAGTTCGGCAAACGGAATTTAATGTAGTAAATATTTTTCTAAATAAACTGCTATACCATCTTCATCATTTGTCAGGGTAATGTGATCTGCTATATTTTTGACATCTGAAATGGCATTGCCCGCCGCGACACCTATCCCACATAGTTTCAGCATATCTATATCATTTTTATCGTCGCCAAAAGCCACGACTTCGTTTAGCGGGACATTTAACATATCTGTCAATTCCCGGATCGCCTGCACCTTTCCGGAGACTTCAGGCAGGAACGCATACCACTTTTCTCCGCGATAACCCTGTACCCTGCAATGGTTTTTCTCCGCGATCTTTAATGCCGTCTCACCATCGGGAAGCATAGCCACTATTTTATTTGCGCGGCAAGTGAGAGGTTTGCTGTAATCACAATACACGGCTTTATGTAATTTTTCAGATTCAGAAATGTGCCTGCTGTTCCAAAACACCTGACGGCCTGCCGCCACAGTAATCTCCGTATCATGCTCCAACGCAAATATATCCTGTATGATATGGTTTGTTTCTGCAATCCCGTGACTACAACTGTATATTTCATAGCCATGCCTGTGGATAAGGGTTCCGTCTGTTGTGATCTCATAATCAGGCTGTAGTTCTTTTATATACCGTTCCGCGCCGATCCAGTATCGCGCGGTGGCTATCACAACGAATATCCCCTGCTCTTTACAGCGTTTCAAAGCAACTTTTGTGCG
>CANPYT010000008.1 GCA_947588705.1 uncultured Acetatifactor sp.
CCCAGATAGCTCAGTTGGTAGAGCAGAGGACTGAAAATCCTCGTGTCACTGGTTCGATTCCGGTTCTGGGCATTTCCTTTGTACTTTTTCCTGATCGGTAGTGCTGAAAGACTTAAAATTAGCCTTTTAGTGCTATTTTTTTATGCCGATCCATGCTATAATAAGCTTGCGTTTCTGATTTGCAAAAGGTAACGGCTGAGAGAGCGCCATTTGATGAGCAAAGGAAGTCGCGGAGCGACGAAAAGCGCGGCTTAGGGAATAGCGCGATCCGAGGTGCGCAGGGGATATAAGTTCAATATAAACTCGTTATGCGCAGAGAACAGCGCAGAAATGGAGAGAAGATGGAAGAAAATAAAGATAAGAACTCGCTTACGCAGGATGACGGAAAAGAGGTGAGTGCGGTTCCGGCAGAGGATTCTAATAAGGATTCTAATGAAGAGGGATCATTCCTGTCCGATTCATCCCAGCCGGAAAAGGAAGAGAAGGGATCTCAGGGAACCGAAGGGGCTCCGCCTTCTCCGCAAGATATCAGCGAGGCTGTCTCTCAGGAAATAACAGAAAAGCCGAAAAAGAGAAAGAGGGGCAAAGTGATCTTAGTGACCTTTTTGCTGTTGGCAGTATTAGTCTGTGCGGCATATTTTAGTGTTGGGATCTATTATAGGAGCCATTTCTTGCCGAATACTGTTATAAACGGAATCGACTGCAGCGGACGGCAGGTGGATCAGGCGGCGGAGCTTCTGGATGCGAGGATCCCAAATTACGCTTTGGAGGTAACCGGCCGGGAACCGTCCACCGGAGCCAGCGGATTCCCGGTGGCTACGATCATGCCGGAAGATATTCAGATGGTGTTTGTGGATACCCAGGGGATCCTGGAAGGGCTATTGGCGGATCAGGAATGGCTGTTATGGGGAAAAGCCCTGGTCATGCAGGGGCATGCCTATGATTTTGAGCAGGGTGTCGCATATGATGAAGAAAAAGTGGAAGCGCTTGTGAAAGACTGGTACATCTGCCAGAGCGGCAATATGGCCGCGCCTCAGGACGCGTACATCAGCCAGTATTCCGATGAAATTCAAGGATATGAGATAGTGCCGGAGATCAACGGTACAGAGTTAGATGTGGAAAAGGTGGTGCAGTGTGTAAAAGACGCTCTTTCCCGGAGCGATCCCAGCCTGGATCTGGAGGAGGCAGGGGTCTATGTTGAAGCGGAGATAACCCAGGATGACCGCCGTCTGACAGAGCCGGTGGAAACGGCGAACCGTTGGCTCAGCACATTTATTACTTATGACTGGAATGGAAATGAAGTGACGCTGGACGCCGAGACGATAAAGGACTGGGTAAGCATACAGGAGGGCCAGGCTATTATCGATGAGGGGGCTGTGGCTTCCTTTGTGAAAGAACAGGCCCGGAAATATGATACATATGGTAAAACAAAAAAGTTTGTGACCACATCGGGAGTAGAGCTGTCTCTTACCAGCGCAAGTTATGGATGGAGAACAGACAGGGAAGCGGAAGCGGAAGAGCTGCTTCAGTTGATTCAGGAGGGAAGCAAAGTCAGCCGGGAACCGGTTTATACACACAGGGGAATGATCAAAGTCGCGGATAGTGTCAATGATATAGGAGATTCCTATGTGGAAGCCGACCTAACCAACCAGCATTTATACCTGTATCAGGAAGGAGAAATTGTTCTGGAGACGGATTTTGTGTCCGGGAAAATCAGCAACGGAAACGGAACGCCTGCCGGGATTTTTGGGATCACGTACAAGACAACTAATGCGGTGCTGCGGGGACAGAATTATGAGACGCCGGTAAATTACTGGATGCCATTTTATGGAAACTATGGTATGCATGATGCCACCTGGCGGGCAGCATTTGGCGGAGATATTTACCTGAACAATGGTTCTCACGGCTGTATCAACCTTCCGAAATCTATGGCGGAGCAGATTTATGGGTATGTATTTGCCGGGTTCCCTGTAATCTGTTATTACTATGAGCAGCCTGTGTCGCCAGAGGGGGAAGAGCTGCCGGATCCGGAAACAGCGGCTTTTGCGGAAGGTACGGCAACACCGGATACGGTACCCTCTGCGGAAGGGCAGACAACACCGCCCCTGACACAGGAATGAGCTGTCTGGAAACGCAAGGCAGAATGCAGATCCGATTTGGGAATGCGAGGCAGAATGCAGATCCGATTTGGAAATGCGAGGCAGAATGCAGATCAGATTTGGAAACGCGAGGCAGAATGCGGACCAGGTTTGGAAATGCGAGGCAGAATGCAGATCAGATTTGGAAACGCGAGGCAGAATGCAGATCCGATTTGGGAATGCGAGGCAGAATGCGGACCAGATTTGGGAATGCGAGGTAGTATGAAGATCAGATTATGAAGAACAGACATGGTATGCGTACTCCCAGGCAGTCCAAGCGCTGGCAAAAAAAGCTGGATGATTACAGAAATAATTACAGGAAGATTCAACGTGCGGCGCCGGACATTCTGAAGTCAGATAATTTTTACAGGACAAAACAGCATATCCAGCATGGGAACGTCACGGTCAATGACCATGTGAGAGATGTGGCAATGTATAGCCTTGCGCTTAGCGAAAAGCTGCATATTTCCTGTAACCGGGAAGAATTGATCCGGGGGGCGCTGCTTCACGATTACTTCCTTTACGACTGGCATACGCCGGATAAGGTGAAACCCCATCGGCTTCATGGTTTTTTCCACCCCGGCAGAGCATTGAAAAATGCGTCCAGGGAATATAAACTTACCGATAGGGAAAAGGACATTATCAGAAAACACATGTGGCCGCTCACTCCGATACCGCCCAAATACCGCGAGGCATGGATCGTCACCACCGCGGACAAATGGTGCTCCCTTATGGAGACCCTGCGTCTGCACAGAGGCCATGGCGCGGTTTTAGAGCAGCTGAGGGAGGACTGAGTTGGAACGCCTGCTGGATAAACTGATAGAAAACAGAGAGAGCGGCATTTACCCATATCACATGCCGGGGCATAAGCGCCGGCCCTGCGGCGGCCTGGGGCATGAGATTTTTGGGATCGACATAACAGAAATCGACGGATTTGACAATCTTCATCAGCCGCAAGGGATCCTGGCGCGTCTTCAGGAGAGGGCTGCCCGGCTTTACGGGGCGGAGGAAAGTTATTACCTGGTAAACGGCAGCACTGCAGGAATCCTGAGTGCGATAAGCGCTGCACTCCCTCGGGGAGGGCATCTGCTGATGGCACGAAATTGTCATAAATCAGCGTATCACGGAGCTTATCTGCGGGGGTTGGAGCTGACCGGTTTATTTCCGCCTGTCCTTGAAGGGTATTCCTGTTTTGACGCGATAACGCCCGGACAGGTGTGGAACGCGCTGGATGCAGATCCTGGGATCCAGGCCGTGCTTTTGGTATCGCCAACTTATGAGGGCAGGATTTCCGACATTAGAGGAATCGCGGAAATCGTACATGAAAAGGGGATCCCTCTCATTGTCGATGAGGCGCACGGCGCTCATTTGGGGCTCGCGGGGGAGAAGCCGGAAAACAGCTGCCAGGCTGGGGCGGATCTGGTGATCCATAGTGTCCACAAGACGCTGCCGGCTTTGACGCAGACGGCGCTGCTGCATGTAAACGGTTCCCGGATCGATCGGGAACGGCTGCGGCGTTTCCTGCGGATCTACCAGACAAGCAGCCCGTCATATCCGCTGATGGCCAGCATTGATAACGCGCTTTGCTTCATGGAAGAACAAGGGAAAGGAGCGTTTCGGCGTTTTGAGGAAGGCTATGGGAAAATGCTGAAAGAACTGGAGAGCTGCCGCCGGCTTTGCTTTTTGCCTTGGGAGAAGGGCGTCCAGGATGTTGGAAAGCTGGTGATCTCGGTTGGGGATACCGGTCTGACAGGGCGGGAACTGTATGATATCCTGCTGCGGGATTATAGATTGCAGCTGGAGATGGCAGGGGATAACTATGTTTTGGCGATGTTTACGATAAATGACGGGCCGGAAGCTTATGAGCGGATGAGCCGGGCGCTCTTAGAAATCGACCGGGCGCAGCCACAGGGGAAAAGGCCACAGTCGGCTGATAGGGCAGGATGGTTTTCGGAGGGCCTGGCGGCTCCCGGGATCTCTTTGGCGGAAGCATGGGACATGGAGACAGAGGAGGCGGAGCTTTCCTGCTGCGTAGGGCGTATCGGGGGAGAATTTGTGAATCTGTATCCTCCGGGAGTGCCAGTCCTTGTGCCGGGAGAGAGAATGACGTCGGCTTTGTGTGAAAAGATTCAGGGATGGATGGATCAAGGGCTTACCGTACAGGGTGTGGAACGAAGGGGAGACCGGATCGTAGGTAAGGTCTTAAAAAATGTGCAAGGGTACGGTGCCGACAGAGGGTGAGTGCCGAAAGCGGTGGAATGAGAGGAGACATGGGGAAGATCGTATATCTTATGGGAAAGAGCTCCACGGGAAAAGATACCATATTTAAGCGGCTTTTGGAGGATCAGGCGCTGGAACTGGTTCGTGTCGTTCCATATACGACCAGACCCATCCGGCAGGGAGAGAGGAACGGCCAGGAGTATTATTTTACGGATGAGGCGGGGTATCTGGGGTTAAAAAGGCAGGGTAAGATCATCGAAGAGAGGGAGTATCATACCTTTCATGGCCTGTGGCGGTATTTTACCGTGGATGACGGACAGGTGCGGCAGGAGGAAAAGAATTATCTGATGATCGGTACGCTGGAATCCTTTCTCAAATTAAAGGATTATTTTGGAGCAGACAGAATGCTTCCGGTTATGATAGAATTAGATGACGGGGCGAGACTGCAGCGGGCGCTGAACCGGGAGAGGGCGCAGGCGTTTCCGCGCTATGAGGAAATGTGCCGCAGATTTCTGGCGGACAGCGTGGATTTTGCGGAGGAGAAGATCCGGGAGGCCGGGATAGAGGCCCGGTTTGAGAACAACGATCTGGAAAGCTGTCTGAGGGATATCCGGAAATATATAGTGGAAAAGGCCGTATGTGCAGGATAGGAAAAAGCTTCCGGATTTTGGGATAATGTGTGCTTTCGCATACAGGAGGTATTGCTATGGAGATCAAAGTTGGGCAGGTAAGCCAGCCGGTGCCGGTGGAACAGGCTCAGGCCAGTCAGCCTACGGACGGCAGTTTCAAGTTTATGCTTGCCAGCAACATCGAAGAGGCGGAATTACAGAGCAGGCTCCAGACTCTGATGGAGGAGATCACCATGCAGGGGGAGAAGCTTTATAAGCGCCGGGATGTAAAAGACATGAAGCACTACCGGGGGCTGATAAAGGACTTCCTGAATGAAGTGGTGACTCATTCCCACTCTTTTTCCAGGGAAAACTTCCTGGATAGAAAAGGGCGGCATCGGGTATATGGTATTATTCGTCTGGTGGATGAAAACCTGGATCAGCTGGCGCAGGAACTGATGAAGGATGAGAAGGACAATATCGCGATTCTGAATGTGATCGGGGAGATACAGGGGCTGCTTTTGGATATCTTTACCTGACAAGGAATTTTCGGGCAGAGGGCAGGCAGCGGAAAGGTACAAGGGAAGATATGGCACAGTTTAAGGAGATTATTGGGCAGGAGCAGATCAAGGAGCATTTGCAAAATGCGCTTGCGTCGGGCAAGGTATCCCACGCATACATAATCAACGGGGAGAAATCCTCCGGCAAGGAGTTTATTGCCAGAATATTTGCCATGGCGCTACAATGTGAAAAGAGGGATGTAGAGCCTTGCCAGGAATGCCATTCCTGCCGCCAAGCCCTTTCTTTCAATCATCCCGATATCATCAGGGTAGTCCATGAGAAGCCAAACTCCATCAGTGTGGACGATATTCGGGCACAGGTAAACAATGATGTAGGGATCAAGCCGTATAGCAGCCCCTACAAGGTATATGTCATCAACGAGGCGGAAAAGATGACGCCCCAGGCCCAGAACGCCATCCTGAAAACGCTGGAGGAGCCGCCGGCTTATGCGGTGATCCTTCTGCTGACTTCCAACGTCAACTCCCTTCTGCCGACTATCTTAAGCCGCTGTGTGGTGCTGAATATGAGGCCGGTGGCGGACGAGCTGATAAAAAAATACCTGATGGAACAGCTTCAGGTACCGGATTACAAGGCGGAGGTCTGTGTGGCGTTTGCCCGGGGAAATGTGGGCAAGGCAAAGGCGCTGGCTTCCAGCGAAGAGTTTGAGAACGTAAAAGCGGAAGCGCTCTCGCTGTTGAAATACATACAGGACATGGAGCTGAGCGAGGTTATTGCGGCAATCAAAAAAATTACGGAGTATAAGCTGGAAATTAATGATTATCTGGACATTTTTGCCATATGGTACCGGGATGCGCTGCTGTTCAAGGCAACCCATGACATGAACCACCTGGTGTTTCGGGAAGAGATCCAGGCACTGCGGCGTACCGCTCAGCACAGCAGCTATGAGGGCATCGAGAATATCTTAAAGGCGCTGGAGACGGCAAAGCGCAGGCTGGATGCCAATGTGAACTTTGAGCTGACCATGGAACTCCTGATGCTGACGATACAGGAGAACAGCTAATGTAACAGTTCGTAACTGTTCAGCCGGGAAAATGATTTCCCAGTGGTTTTTTTCGGTGATATGTGATACAATGCAAAATAGCAGTTCCCTCAAGCGAGCGGCTGCTATTTTCGCGTTTTGCGGCAGAAAGAAAACGGGCCGGGAATCTGTGGAGGATCATGCAGGGAAACGGCCGGGCTTTGGGGCCAGGAAAGGACAGAATATGGAAAGATTGAAAATAGCGGTGTTTTTTGGCGGATATTCCTCGGAGTACAGTGTGTCTCTGGAATCGGCGTACTCGGTCATCTGTAATCTAAACCCCGCAAAATATGAACCTGTGCCCGTGGGGATCACGGAACAGGGAAAATGGTATTATTACGGCGGAGAGCTGAATAAGATTAAGGAGGATTCCTGGCAGCAGGATAAAGCGTGTGTTCCCGCCGCGCTTTCCCCGGACAGGGGAGCGGGTAAGCTTCTCTTATTCCAGGGAGACCGGGTGGATTCGCTGAAGATCGACGGGGCATTTCCGGTCATGCATGGCAGAAACGGCGAGGACGGTACCATTCAGGGCCTGATCCAGCTTGCGGGGATCCCGCTGGTCGGCTGTAATGTGCTGGCTTCTTCGCTGTGTATGGATAAAGATCGGGCACATAAGCTCGCGGAGCTTGCGGGGATCCGGGTGCCAAAGGCGATCACTTTCGGAGAGGTGTATGATCTTCATGAGGTGGTGGAATTTGCCGACCTTACGGGATACCCCCTGTTTGTAAAACCGGTGAAAGCTGGGTCTTCCTACGGCATTACCCGTGTGCCGGACCGGGCTAACCTGATGGAGGCGATCCGTTATGCGTTCCGATATGATGACGAAGTGATCGTGGAAGAGGCGATTCCCGGATTTGAAGTGGGCTGCGCTGTGCTGGGAAATGACGATCTGATAACCGGGGAAGTGGATGAGATCGAGCTGGCTGGCGGTTTCTTTGACTTTACGGAGAAGTATACCCTGAAGACTTCCGCCATCCATGTGCCGGCCCGGGTAGACAAAGAGACTTCTGACAGGTTAAAGCAGACGGCAAAGACTCTGTACCGCGCCATGGGCTGTTCCGGGTTTGCCAGGGTGGATATGTTTTTGACGCCGGACCGGCAGATCGTATTTAATGAGATCAATACGATCCCGGGATTTACGGAGCACAGCCGCTATCCGGGTATGATGAAAGCGGCGGGATATTCTTTTTCGGAGGTTCTGGACAGAGTGGTGGAGCTGGCAGTGGGCGGAAAGCGGAAACAGGGGATTTAGGATCTTCCTTTTGAATGATTTGTGCCGCTGGAGACAGTATGGAGGATAGGATGGAAACAAAAAAGAGTTACGGCGGGCTGGATATTTTTAAAATGATTGCGGCGTTTCTGGTGGTGGCGATCCATACCTCCCCGCTGGCGTCTTTTGATGCCGCGGCGGATTTTTTCCTGACCAGAGAGCTGGCGCGTCTCGCCGTACCCTTTTTCTTTATGGTGACGGGGCATTTTGTGCTGTCTGACCGGCTTTGGGGCCAGGAAAAGGATTTTGGCCCCATCTGGCGTTATCTGGGAAAAACGGCGGTTTTGTATGGGATCGCGGTCATATTGTATCTTCCTATCGGCATTTACGCCGGACACTACAAAGATCTTACCTTTTCCGGCGCGATAAAAATGATTCTCTTTGATGGCACTTTTTATCATCTGTGGTATTTTCCGGCGCTTCTTTTGGGAATCCTGATCGTCTGTCTGATGGGGCGGTTCTGCAGTATGGGAATCAGCCTTGGGATCGCGGGAATCCTATATTTGGCCGGCCTGTTGGGAGACAGCTACTGGGGATTGATCGCGGAAGTGCCCGGGATCTCTCAGGTTTATGAGTATGGTTTCCGATTCTTCTCCTACACTCGGAACGGCTTGTTCCTGGCGCCTCTTTTCCTGGTCATGGGCGCATGGCTGAAGCGAGGCTGTGACAGGGTAAAGCCTGTGCCAAACGCTGTGGGATTTGTCATTTCCTTCGGATTAATGACCGCGGAGGGATTTGCGCTGCGGTACTTTGGCCTGCAGAGGCATGACAGCATGTATCTTCTTCTGCCTGTGTGCATGTTCTTCCTGTACCGGCTGCTCCTGACCTGGAATAGAAGGTCCGTCGGCGCATTCCGGACGATATCCACCTGGATCTATGTGCTGCACCCGGCTATGATCGTAGTCGTGCGGGGAGGAGCCAAGGCGATCCATGCAACGGCATTTTTTGTGGAAAACAGCCTGATCCATTATCTGACGGTCTGCCTGTGTTCAGCGGCCGCCGCATTGGTGGTGACACTTCTGCTGGTACGGTTCCGGCGTGTGGCCTTTGAACGTGACCGGGCATGGATCGAATTGGATATGGCGGCTCTGGAATATAATGTCAGGACATTTCAGAGCCTGCTTCCGGAAGGGTGCCAGCTGATGCCGGCGGTGAAGGCGGAAGCTTACGGGCATGGTGCGGTACTGATCTCGAGGGAACTGAACAGGCTTGGCGTGAAAGCGTTTTGCGTGGCCACCGTGCCGGAGGGGATTCAGCTGCGGAAGGCGGGGGTGAAAGGGGAGATCCTCGTGCTGGGGTATACGCATCCGAGACAGTTTGACCTCCTGCGCAGATATAGGCTTACGCAGACGGTAGTGGATATGCCTTTTGCGGAGGAGCTTCACAGATACGGCAAAAAGCTGCGGGTGCATATTGCGGTGGACACCGGAATGCACAGAATCGGGATAAGGCACAATGACCTGGAGGATATCAGCCGGATTTTTGGGTGGAAAAACCTGAAAGTGGAGGGAATATTTACTCATCTCTGTGTCTCCGACAGCGGGGAAAGCCGCCGGGTAGAGTTTACAAAGGCTCAGGGAAAGGCGTTTTTCCAGTTGGTGCAGCAGTTGCGGGAGAGAGGGATAGAATGTCCGAAAAAACATCTTGTGGCCAGCAACGGTGTGTTGAATTATCCGGAATTAGCCGCAGATTACGCCAGGGTGGGCATCGGGCTTTACGGTGTCCGCAGCGAGGAGGGGGATCTGGACCTGACCGGGGCAGTGCTGAAGCCGGTGCTGTCACTGAAGGCCAGGGTGGCGTCCGTGAGAGAGCTGTCGCCGGGAGAAGGTGCCGGTTATGGCCTGACCTTTGTGGCAAAGCGGCCTACTAAAATAGCAACTATTGCCATTGGATATGCGGACGGATTTTCCAGGCGCATGTCGGGCGGCCGCGGCAGCGTACTGATCCATGGCAGGCGGGCGCCTGTGGCCGGCAGGGTGTGCATGGACCAGACGCTTGTGGATGTGACGGAGATCCCGGACGTGCAGCCGGGAGATATCGCAGTGCTGATAGGGCGCTCCGGAGGCGAGGTCCTGACCGCTTACGATATGGCTCAGGCCGCAGGAACGATCACAAACGAGATCTTTACCAGCCTCGGAGCACGGCTGCCCCGTATGGTAAAGCCTGCGGGCAGGAAGCCGAAAAGCGAAAGCATGGATGCGAAGCGGGAGACAGAAGGACCCCGGGAGCAGCAGGAAGACGGGCAGGAGCCCGCAGAGAAGGGAAAGACGGAATAAAAAGCCGCGGGCGCGGCAGAGTGAGGTGGATATATGACAAAAGTAATCGGTGTGAGATTTCGGACGGCGGGGAAGATCTACTTTTTTGACCCTCTGGACCTTGAGATAAAGAGGGGTGACCATGTGATCGTGGAGACGGCCAGGGGCATTGAATTTGGAACGGTGGTGTCGGGAGTTTCCGAAGTGGATGAGGGAAAAGTCATTCAGCCTTTGAAGCCGGTGATCCGTATTGCAAACCAGCGGGATATGGAGCAGGCGGCGGATAACAAGCGAAAAGAGAAAGAGGCTTTCCGGATCTGTCAGGAAAAGATCCGCAAACATGAGCTGGAGATGAAGCTGATCGATGCGGAGTATACATTTGATAATAATAAGGTTCTCTTTTATTTTACAGCGGACGGGAGGATCGACTTTCGTGAATTGGTAAAGGATCTGGCGGGAGTGTTCCGCACAAGGATCGAACTGCGCCAGATCGGAGTCAGAGACGAGACTAAGATGGTGGGAGGGATCGGCATCTGCGGCAGGCCCTTGTGCTGCCACAGCTATCTGGCTGATTTTGTCCCGGTGTCCATCAAGATGGCTAAGGAGCAGAACCTTTCCCTAAATCCCACCAAGATCTCAGGCGTCTGCGGCAGGCTGATGTGCTGCCTGAAAAACGAGGAAGAGACTTACGAGGAATTAAACCGCAGGCTGCCCAATGTGGGAGATCCTGTGACTACGGAAGACGGTCTTCGCGGTGAGGTGCAGAGCGTAAATGTGCTTCGCCAGATGGTAAAGGTCGTGGTAAATACGGGGGATGAGAAGGAGATCAAGGAGTATCCTGTGGAGCAGCTTCAATTCCGCCGCCGGCATGGCAAAAAGGATAAGATGGATTTGTCCAGGGAGGAAATGCAGGAGCTGGAGCGCCTTGAGGAAGAAGAGCAGCAGGAGGGCGAGTTACAGGAGGCCGACCAGAAGAGAGGAGAGGGAGGCCAGCGTCAGGGCAATCACCGCCAGGACGGACAGCGCCCAGGTGACAGGCGTCAGGGAAATCGGGGCCGGGAAGACAACCGCAGCCGCGACGGCGGACGCGGGCGGGAGGAGCGAAACCGACAGGAAGGCAAGAATCGCCAGAACGTGCAGAGGCAGGGTGGCCAACAGCCGGAAAACAGCCAGCGTCAGGAAGACTCCCGCCAGGAAGGCGGCCAGCAACGCGGTAACGAACGGCATCAGGGAAACCGGAACCAAAACCGGCACAAGCGGGGGAGCGGAAAACCCAGGCAGGAAGGACAAGCACAGCAAAATGACATTCAGCCTTAAAGGGAAGGAACGAATAGACGATCTTCAGCGGAACGGCTATCGAATCATTCAGGATCCTGAGAGATTTTGCTTTGGGATGGACGCGGTGCTGCTTGCCGGTTTTGCCAGGGCGGAAGAAGAGGATCATGTGCTGGATCTGGGTACGGGAACAGGCATTATCCCGATCCTCATGGAGGCGCGGTATGGCTGCGCCAGGCTTTTTGGCCTGGAGATTCAGCCGGAAAGTGCGGATATGGCTGCCAGAAGTGTGGAGATGAATGGCTTGTCGGAAAAGATCCGGATATTGACAGGAGATATTAAAGAAGCAGACCTGCTCTTTCCGTCTGCTTCTTTTGATTGCATAACCTGTAACCCGCCGTATATGATAGGGAATCATGGAATTGCCAACCCGGACGCGCCCAAAGCCATAGCCAGGCATGAGATCCTGTGTACGTTTGAGGATGTGGCGAAACAAGCGGCAAAGCTCCTGAAGCCTGGCGGCCATTTTTTTCTGGTGCACCGGCCGTTCCGCCTGGCGGAGATCATGGTTACCCTTACGCGCTATAAATTGGAGCCCAAGCGGATGCAGCTGGTGTATCCTTATGTGGATAAGGAGCCCAATATGGTGCTTTTGGAGGCGGTGAGGGGCGGAAGATCCAGAATGACTGTGGAAAAACCGCTGATCGTATACAGGGAGCCCGGAGTGTATATGCCGGAGATCTATGAGATCTACGGCTATTAGCACATGGGATATGGCTCCCTTTATGGGAAACAGGGACAGGCCAGATGTGAGAAAAATCGTAGGAGGAAGGAGATATGCCGGGAACTTTGTATTTGTGCGCAACACCGATCGGCAACCTGGGGGATATGACGCCCCGGGCGGTGGAAACGCTGCGGTCGGTCGATCTGATCGCGGCGGAGGACACACGCAACAGCATCAAGCTGATGAATCATTTTGAGATCCATACGCCGATGACCAGTTATCACGAGTATAATAAGGTGGAAAAGGCGAGAAAGCTTGTGGAGCAGCTTCAGTCGGGGCAGAATGTGGCTCTGATAACGGATGCGGGAACTCCGGCGATTTCCGATCCCGGTGAGGTTCTGGTCAGGATGTGCCGGGAAAGCGGCGTGCCTGTGACTTCCCTGCCGGGCCCGGCGGCGTGTATTGCCGCATTGATACTTTCCGGCCTTCCAACGAGACGTTTCTGCTTTGAAGGTTTTTTGCCTTCTGAAAAGAAGGAGAAACGGGAGGTGCTGGAGGAATTGACCCGGGAGAGCCGCACGATCATTCTTTATGAAGCGCCGCATCATCTTGTCAGGACCCTGGAAGAACTGAACGAGAAATTGGGCGACAGGGATGTAGTTTTATGCCGGGAACTGACAAAAAAGTTTGAATCCGTAATGTCCACAACGCTGGAAAGGGCGCTGGCGTATTATAAAGAGCGGGAGCCAAAAGGAGAGTATGTGTTGGTGATCCGGGGCAGGAGCCGGGAAGAAAAGCGGAAAGAAGAAATTGCGGCCTGGGAGGATTGGTCTCTGGAAGAACACATGGCTTATTACCGGGAGCAGGGAATGGATGATAAAACAGCGATGAAACAGGTGGCGAAGGACAGGGGAGTCGGCAAACGTGAGATCTATGCCAGCCTTCACCAAAAAGAGGCGGAAGACAGATAAAGTGCGGAAAGCCTATACTGCAAATAAGCGGCGCACTGCTGAGAGAAAAGGGGGAAGCATCTTATGGCAGCGAGTAATTGTGACATGTGTGTCAATTATGTATATGAGGAGGATTACGAATACTACACTTGCCTGGTAAATCTGGACGAGGATGAGATGTACCGATTCTTATCAGGAAATCAGTCCGGATGTCCCTACTTCCGTCTGGATGACGAGTATGGAGTGGTGAGGCATCAAATGTGAATTGAGCCGATGCGCTTTGGAAAGGACAGAAATCGATAAAAAGAAAGAATGCGCGAATATTTTTTCCTGTATGCGCCAAACTATCCTTGAAAGACCCCCGCTCTAATTGGCGTGGAGTCGGAAAAATTCAAGGAGGTTACGGATATGAGCAACATTTCTGAACTGGATCTTCAAAATCTGCGACATTTGATCGGCGGTTTTGATACCACTCACTGCAAGATGCAGGCGTATGCCCAGGAGGCCAGCGATCCTGAGATCAAACAGTTTTTTGAGAAGGGCGCAAAGTCCGCTATGGACAACAAGCAGCAGTTGATGAAGTTTTTGAACTGAGCCAGAAGGGGATGGGGTTTGTGTCTGCGCAGCGTCCGCAAACTCCCTTCCGTGCAAAAAGCTGCGCAGAAAAGAGGAAAATATGCAGGAAAAAATTATGGTGGCCGACACTCTGGCAGGTATCAATGGAGAGCTGACCCGTTATGCGGGCATGATCGCGCAGTCTGAGAATAAGGAGTTGAAACAGACTTTGAAACAGCTGCGGAACGCCTGTGAGCAGTCACAGGAGGAGCTGTATCAGATCGCGAGAGAAAAGTCTTATTATGTGCCTGCCAGCAAGGCGACTGAGGAAGAGGTAGCTCATGTGAGGCAGCTGTTCACTCAGGGAACAATTTAGTGTTGGATCTGCGCCGCCGGAACATTCCGGCGGTGCTTTTTGTATGGGAAAACGCATAAAATAAAAGGAATAAGGCAGAACAGCGCAGAAGTGGAGAAAGAGATGTTAAATACTATCTGGGCAGTGATGATTTTGATCGCCGTTTTGTATGGGTCGCTTACGGGAAGGATGAGCGAGGTGACAAACGCGGCGCTGGACGGTGCGGGCGAGGCTATTTCCCTTTGCATTACGATGGCGGGGGTCGTGGCGCTTTGGATGGGGCTTATGGAGATCGCGTCAAAAGCGGGCCTGATCGCGCGGCTGACAAAGGGGATCGAACCCTTCCTGCATTTTATGTTTCCGAGGCTGCCCAAGGGGCATCCAGCCGGAGAATACATATCGGCAAATATTATAGCCAACGTGCTGGGGCTTGGATGGGCCTGTACGCCGGCGGGCCTGAAAGCTATGGAGGCCCTGGCCGGACTGGAAGCGGAAAGGGGAAACCCGGAGTATCTATCGGAAGGATCGGGGAAAAGCCGACGCGCCAGCAAAGAAATGTGTACCTTTCTGATACTCAATATTTCCTCTCTGCAGCTGATTCCGGTAAATATGATCGCGTACCGCAGCCAATACGGCAGCAGCGATCCTACGGCGATCATTGTGCCGGCTATAGTTGCAACCCTGTTCAGTTCTCTGGTAGCGGTGGTCTATTGTAAAATAAAAGATCGGAACTGAAGCTTTTCAAAACAGGATCAAGGAGGTCAGTATGCGGGCGCTGGCAAATTTATCTAATATCATAATCCCGTTTTTTATCTTTTTTATTGTGGGACACGGATTTGTGGCGAGGGTCAAGGTATATGAGTCCTTTCTGAAGGGAGCGAAGGAGGGGCTGAAGATCGTAGTGGACATTGTTCCCACCCTGATCGGCTTGCTGGTAGCGGTTGGGATGCTGAGGGCATCCGGCTTTTTTGACATGCTGGGAAACCTTCTGGCGCCAGTCACGGAAGCGGTGGGGCTGCCTGCGCAGCTGATGCCGCTGCTTGTGGTGAAACTGTTTTCTTCCTCGGCGGCCACCGGGCTGGTCCTGGATGTCTTTCGGACTGCGGGGCCGGATTCTTATGCCGGGTTATTGACATCGATTCTGATGAGCTGTACGGAGACAGTGTTTTACACCATGAGCGTGTACTTCCTGGCGGCAAAGGTGACGAAAACCCGCTATACCCTGACAGGGGCGCTGCTGGCGACTTTGGCGGGAACGGTGGCAAGCGTGGTGCTGGCGGGGAGGATGGTGTGAAAGGCCGAGAAGGCAGCGGAAATAACGATACAATGAAGAACCGATATCTCCTGACGCAGGCGGCAGATATCCTTATGCAGGTATATCTGGGGTCCGCCGCGCGGGGGGAAAGCTATTATCTTGTGGACAAGGAGGATATGTGATACAATTCTCATATTATATTGAACGAAAAATATATTTTTGGGAGATGTAATATGAGTAACAATACAATGGGGGAGATCATACGGTCATTAAGAAAAAGGCTGCATATGACACAAGAAGAATTGGCAGAAGGAATATGCTCGTCGATATCTGTGTCACGGATTGAGAATGGAACTCAAATGCCTTCTAATACTGTATTGGAAGCTCTGTTGAGCAGGCTGGGCACAAGTACATACCAGATCTGCAATATTTATTATCAAACGGACAAACAGCTTGCGTTTAGTCAGGAAGCAGACCAGGCTGCCGAATTGTTGAGGTCAGGCCAATTGTCGGAAGCAAAAGATAAATTGGCTTCATTAGAGAAATCCGCAAATAGCGATCCCGTAAATATGCAATATTATTTATTGCTGTCGGCAACTGCTTTGTTATATGAAGAGACAGACATGGAAAAAGTTTTGTCTATTTTATATAAGGCTATCGAGATCACAAAACCATCATTTGATTTTTCAGATTTTCGGAATGAACTTTTGACAGTTAGGGAAGCAAATATTTTAAATGTAATTTCAGCGGCGCTTTTCCGTTCCGGCGAGACGATCAGGGCCATTCATTTAGGGGAAGAGTTGTTCTGTTCATTAAGAAAACATGTATCTGCGGTAAGCGGCTATAATCTTCTGCGAGTCAATGTTGCATTTAACCTTGCGCAGTATATGGAAAAGGAGCACAGGTACAAGGAAGCGCTGACATACTGCCAAGAAGCGGAATCATTGAGTATGGACAGCCAGGATCATATGCTGTTGCCCGAAATTCAATTTATAAAAGCAAAACTACTGCATTTGCAGGGAAACGACACAGAATGCCGCATCATATTAAAAGCAATTATTCCATATATGGAACTTGTGAAAAAAACAGAGTTTGCTGAATTGGCACGAAATTTTGCAGAGAAAGAACTAAACCTTTTTATATAAGAAAATATAACATTTCATGTAAGTTTTTTTAGATCATTTAACGACATGGAATTTCTCTTCTGAGCAGCTATAATCATTTATAGTAACACGGCGGCCGAGGGAGCGCTTTCTTGTGGGCAAAGGAAGTCGCGCGTTATCATTTATGTAGTAGTCGGAATAAATTATTTGCTTGGAGGGAAATAGTATGCGAAAATATCTTCTGTATAAAAACAAGACAAGACTTGTATTTCTGGTACTGCTTCAGACCATAAGAATGTTTGGGACCGTCGGGGTTGCAATCCTGATCAATTACTTAATCGATTCTGTATCCTTGGCAATTACGTCAGGGCAATTATCAACACTTGCAAGGTGCGCTGCCATATGCTGTGCCTATGCAGCGCTTCTCGGCATGGTTATTTTTTTCAGCGAGAAAATAAAAGCTGTAAGCGTCAAGCACATTATGTTAAATGTCCGTGAAGGAATCCTGAATGGAATTTTAAATAAAAACATATCGGAATTGCAGAATACAAACAGTGCGGAATATATTACCCTATTAAACCAAAACCTCAGCGTATTTGAGGAAAATTATCTTAAAAACTTACTTTCGATTTATGAGTCGTTTGTCGGTATTTTGATCGCGGTAGTTTTCCTGATTTATATTAATCCGATTATTGCGGTGATATCTATTATTGCTATGGCTATTCCAAGTCTGATACCTAAGCTGTTTGGAAATAGGCTTGGCAAACTGCAGGGAAGCATTGTGCAACGCGCAACCGATTATAATGTGGAAATAAAAGATATTTTGAATGGCTATGAGGTGATCAAGGCATATCAATTAGATGACATTATGCGCAGAAAACACATTAAAGCTGCCGCAGAGCTGGAACAGGGCAAGGTATCATCCACGAACACAATGGCCTGGCTGTATGGCCTTGCAAACATGGCTTCCATTTCCGTGCAATTCCTGATCATGACCTTATGCGGTGTTTTTGCTGTGCATGGGTTTATTACCATTGGAAGCATTATAGCCGTGACGCAGTTGACAGGACAGGTAATTTCTCCGGCTTTCCAGCTTTCCACAAAGTTCAGCCAGCTAAAATCGACGAAGCCGATTTGTGATCAAATCCTCGCGGTGACTCAGTCATCGCAGCATTTGGGAAACGCCTCGGAACCAAAGGAAATGGAGCGATCGATGAAGCTGGAGAATCTGTCGTTTTCGTATGGCGGCGCTCCTGTTATAAAAAATGTGAAAACACAGTTTGATTTTGGGAAAAAATATGCCATCGTAGGCAGGAGCGGCAGCGGAAAAAGTACGCTGCTGAAAATCTTGGCAGGCTATTATAAAGACTATACAGGTAGTGTGGATATAGACGGGGCCATGGATCAATCATGCAGTTTATCGCTGATCTCCCAAAATATTTTTCTTTTCGATGATACGGTCAGAAATAATATAACTTTATACCGAGAGTACCCGGCGGAAGAACTTGACAAAGCAATCCGCATGGCAGGACTAAAGGATACCATAGATAATCTGGAAGAAGGGCTTGACACAAAAGTTGAAGAAAATGGTTCGCGTTTTTCCGGAGGAGAAAAACAGCGTATTGCTATTGCCAGGGCATTGTTGCATAATAAAAACATGCTTCTGCTTGACGAAGCGACATCGGCTTTGGACAATGAGTGCGCCCGGGAAATCGAGGAAAACATTTTGGGCCTGGAGAATATAACCTGTATTGCGGTAACACACAAGCTGTATTCTAATGCGCTACAGAAATATGACAAAATATTTGTAATGGATGATGGAAATATCATTGAACAGGGCACTTTTCAGGAGCTAATGGAAAAGTCAGGGGCGTTTCAGAAATTGTATGCTGCGGGAGCGGCTGGCTCTGTTCTCTGAGATTGGCTTATGGGGGGAGGAAAGGAAAGTTTATGGGTTTATTATTCTGTTCCACAGGAGCGCTGCTCACAAGAAAAAACAACCGGGACCACAGGCTGCTTGCGGAGATCGCGCCCGGGGTCCGATGTGACGGCTTTGAGTTTATGATGTACGATACCTGGTATGACACATGGGAGAAGATCGCGGAGGATGTGGCGAAAATGAAGCTTCGGATTCCGGTCTTTCATGTGGAAAAAAGGATTGGGGAAAGGATCAGCCGTAATGAGGAAGGCGATAATGCCGACGCCAGGAGGCTGTTTGAGATAAATTGCAGGATGGCGCGGCGTTTTGGGGCGGAGAAGCTGGTCCTGCATTTGTGGGGAGGCATATATTCCGACAGGGATATCAAGAACAATATAGAGCAGTATGCCCTTTTGAGAGAGACGGCGGAAAAGTACGGGCTGCTTTTGACCGTGGAAAATGTGGTATGCAATCGGGAAGACCCGCTGCTGCACATGAAAGAGCTGGCGGCGGAATATCCGGATATCTCTTTTACCGTGGACGTAAGGTTTGCGCAGTTTCACGGCCAACTGGACCGGATCTTTGAGGAGGAATATGGATGGCTTTGGGAAGGGGCGGTGAAGCATCTGCATTTCAGCGACTATGCCGGCGGATACATGGAATGGGAAAAACTGGGGAAATGCCTGCATCCGCGGGAAGGCGTAATCGATTATGGCAGGCTTTTTGAGAATATCCGCCGCGTGGGTTATAGGGGCACAAGTACGCTGGAATCGACTTCTGTGCTGCCGGATGGCCGGGTAGATCTGGAGAAACTGAACGGCAGCCTGGAGTATTTGCGGAGCGGTATTTGATTGCGCGGCGGAAGACAATTTGCTATAATCCTCTTATGAATACAGAAAACCTTTTTATCCCCATGTGTGTGTTGGTTTTGGCGATCCTTTTGGCCGCCTGCCTTTTGCTGTTTCGCCGCCGGAGGCGGCATCCGGAGGGCGAGGATATCGACCGGATGGAGGGCCTTGAATTTGAATATTTCTGCGCGGAGCTGCTAAGACGGCGCGGTTTTCAGGGCGTAGAAGTCACTAAGGGAAGCGGCGACTACGGCATCGATATCCTGGCGGAGAAGGAAGGGGTCACTTACGCCATTCAATGTAAGTGCTATGCCGCCCCTGTGGGAGTCAAAGCCGTGCAGGAGGCTTACGCCGGCCGGGACTTTTATGACAGGATGGTAGGCGCGGTGCTGACCAATCAGTATTTCACCCAACCTGCGGTAGAGGCCGCACGGAAGCTGAAGATCCTGCTCTGGGACAGAGGGTACCTGGAGAGTATGATGGAGGACTGAAGGTTCCGTCTCCGGTTCCCAGCGGGACAAAAGCTCCCTCAGGGAGGTAAAATCCGAGGGCCCCGCATCCAGCAGAAAGCAGTGGAAGCGATAGTCGGTGTATTCCGGGCCCCAAAGCTGCACGGCGGAATCCTTCAGGTTTATGAGTTCCAGGTATCCGAGGTAATATTTCAGGTAATTGCAGGGCTCCAGGGCAATATAGGTGTAGATGGCCTGGGCGGAGGCTTCGTCCGCGATGCCGAAATTTTCCAGGATCGCGGAGATCTGCTGATAGGAAGCGCCTTCATAGTGGATCATGATGTCCAGCATAGAGTAGAGACAGAGCTGGAGGCTTCGGTTATATTTTTCTATCCGGGTCAACAGGGCTTCTTCCTCCAGGCCATGCTCTAACAGTAAGTCTGAGGCGTAATCGAAAGACAGAAATTCCGTGTAAAGGGCCCAGCCTTCCAGATATCCCCCATACCAGAGAAGTTCCCGCACCGGCCGTTCTCCCGCGTTTGCGGAAGTGCGGTTGTTGTATACCGTCTGATACAGATGGCCGGGATAACCCTCATGGGCCAGAGTGGTGTATAGCTCCAGGCCGCTGGGGGTCTTTTTTTGGTTGATGTAGATCACGTTGCTGCTGCTGTCATCCAAAGGAGCGGTCAGGTAGAAGGCGGGGGCGCAATAGTCTTCCAGGCTTTCCGACACGGCCTTTACGGTCACGGAGGCGGAGCTTCCGGGGATGGCAGGGAATCCGTCGATCATCCGCCGCTGGAGATCCGCAAGCATTTGCGAGACGTCTGTATAGGGAAAAGCGATCCCCTCCTGGGAAGCATAGCGTTCCGCGATTTCAGGGCGTTGTGTCACAAGCTGCTGCATGGAGTTGTACACAGAGGAAAACTGTTGTGCCAGCAGTTTCTGGATCTGTTCCACAGAGCGGTAAGAGCCGGTTTCGGAGGCAAGGAGAGCCTGATAGTATTCGCTGCCCTGAGGGAGGGCGGCCAGGCCGGTGAGCTGGATGCTGTCATCTTCCAGGAGGATCAGGCCGTCTCCCAGGGCGGTGTAGGCTGGCAGCAGCACTGTCTTTAGCAGCCGGTCGTTCTGCATCCTATATTCCTGCGCTTCTTCTAGTGTCACTTTTCCCTGGCGGCACAGTGCTTCCAGGCGTTCTTGAAAAGTCGCCTGCAGAAAGTGGGTCCCATTTTCCAAATCTTCTTTTGTGACAACTGTGTCACATTGTTCCCGCACTTTCTGAAGGGCGAAAGCAGGCATAAGGAGACCGGCGGCCGCCTTTTCCTGCTCGTATGTAAGGAGGGAAGCAAGGTATTCATCGGTCTGGTCCAGCAGCTTCAGGTAATCCTCCACATCCCTCTTGCAGCGGAAAGCATATTCCGCCAGGAGAACAGGAAGCTGTATCTGCATACCGGAAGAGGGGGAGAGAAATTCCCGGTAGTAAGTGAAGCTTCCTAGCTTCAGGGAATTTTCCAGGCTTCGGACCAGCAGGCAGTGCAGGTAGGCGTCCTGGTCGGAGAGATTTTCCGTATGTATGGACTTAAGGGCGGCCAAAGTATTTTCCGCCGCGATCTGGCCGTTCCTTGTTCCCTCGGCGCTGTATCCCGGCAAAATGACACTATAGTCATAAATGCCGTATTCCGCGGGAAAGGCCAAAGAATAGTGCATATTCAGCGTATTGGCGGTCATCTCATCCACAAAGAGCCTGGATGTAATGTTCAGAAAACGTTTCTCGTCCTGGCGGAAAGAAAAGAGAAAGAGCGTCATGGCGCTGAAGGCAAGGAGCAGGGCGGCCATGACCAGGATTTGTCTGACGGAAAGGGAGGTATGTTTTTTCAAGAGAAGTCCACCTGATCAACTGTGCGTTGTTACAATATATGTTTTTTCAGGATTACTTATGAAAATCGGTTCCCCGGGGTATACATTCCGGGGATTTTTATGGTAAAATAATGGTAATGTGTCTCAAGGGATCATCCGAGACCCGAAGAACGATCAAAACGCTGCCGGAGCAGCAGAAAAGAGGCAAAATGAGCGAAGCAATCAAACAAGCAATTCGGGATGGGAAAACGGTGCTGGGGATCGAGTTTGGCTCCACCCGCATCAAGGCGGTGCTGGTCGATGAGAGCCATCAGCCTGTGGCCATGGGAACTTTCGACTGGGAGAACCGGCTGGAGAACAATATCTGGACGTACAGCCTGGAAGATATCTGGGAAGGTTTGCAGGGCTGCTATGAAAGCGTGGTGAAGGACGTGCGTGAAAAATATGGCACGGAGCTCACAAAGCTGGGGGCGCTGGGTTTCTCCGGCATGATGCACGGCTACATGCCCTTTGATGCGGCAGGTGAGCTGCTGGTGCCTTTCCGCACTTGGCGCAACACCATGACAGAGGAGGCATGTAAAAAGCTGATCCCCGTATTCCAGTTCAACATTCCTCAGAGGTGGAGTATCGCCCATCTCTACCAGGCCATCCTGAGCGGTGAGGAACATGTGAAGGACATTTCCTTCCTGACCACGCTGGCGGGCTACATACATTGGAAGCTTTCGGGGGAAAAGGTGCTGGGCATCGGCGAGGCGTCCGGCATGTTCCCTATCGATTCCGGCATCAAGGATTACGATCAGAAGATGCTGGATCAGTTTGACGGGCTGGTGGCAGACAGGAACTTTGCGTGGAAACTGCGGGATATTCTGCCGAAGGTGCTCTGCGCCGGAGAGAATGCGGGCCGGCTTACCGCCGAGGGAGCGAAGCTTCTGGATCCCAGCGGCGCCCTGCAGCCCGGCGCGGCGATGTGCCCTCCCGAGGGAGACGCGGGAACAGGGATGACCGCTACGGACAGCGTGGCGGTGCGGACCGGTAATATCTCCGCCGGAACTTCCATCTTTTCTATGGTAGTGACGGAAGGGCCCCTGTCCGGCGTACATGAGGAGATTGATATGGTGACAACGCCGGACGGCAGTCCGGTTGCCATGGTCCACTGCAATAACTGTACGTCGGACCTGAATGCGTGGGTTGGGCTCTTCGGCCAGTTTGCGGAGAAATTTGGCGTAAAGATCGGCAAAGACCAGCTTTATGGGGAGCTTTACCGGGAGGCGCTGACCGGAGATGCGGACTGCGGCGGGCTGCTGGCATACAATTATTTCTCCGGCGAGCCGATCATGGGGTTAGACGAGGGAAGGCCCATGTTCCTCCGTATGCCGGATGCCTCCTTTACACTGGCAAATTTCATGCGCAGCCATCTGTACAGCGCCATGGCGACGCTGAAGATCGGAAATGACATCCTCCTGAAGGAGGAACATGTGAAGGTGGACTCGCTGATGGGGCACGGCGGCCTGTTCAAGACGCCGGTGGTAGGGCAGCAGCTGATGGCGGCGGCCATGAATGCGCCGGTGACAGTGATGGATACGGCCAGCGAGGGAGGCCCTTGGGGTATTGCCATTCTGGCATGTTACATGCAGGAGAAGGCGCCCGGGGAGAGCCTGGCGGATTATCTGCACAACAGGATCTTTGCAGGACAGACGGGAACTACCATCGCTCCCAAACCGGAAGACGTAAAGGGCTTCGACGCCTTTATCGAGAGGTATAAGGCAGCCCTTCCCGCCGAGAAAGCCGCTGTCGCCGGTCTGCGCTAAAGCGGTTTACAAAAATCTGGACGCGATCCGAGAACTATGCTACTATGGAATCATACATAATAAATATGCCGTACACGGCAGAATGGAGGAGACCATGAACAATTTAGAACTGCAAAAGCACGCCAATGACGTGCGCAAGGGCATTGTAACGGCAGTTCACAGTGCGAAGGCAGGACACCCCGGCGGATCCCTTTCCGCAGCGGATGTGTTTACCTTTCTGTATTTTGAAGAGATGAACATTGACCCGAAGGATCCGGACAAAGAGGACAGAGACCGCTTTGTATTGTCCAAGGGCCACACTGCTCCCGGGCTTTATTCCGCTCTGGCAAACAGGGGATATTTTCCTGTGGAAGACCTGATGACGCTTCGAAAGCTGGGCTCCTATCTGCAGGGTCATCCCTGTATCCATATCCCCGGCGTAGATATGTCTTCCGGTTCCCTTGGACAGGGCGTTTCCGCCGCAGTGGGAATGGCGCTGGGCGCGAAGATGAGCGGCAGGGATTTCCGCGTATATACGCTGCTGGGCGACGGGGAGATCGAAGAGGGCCAGGTTTGGGAGGCGGCAATGTTTGCGGGGCACCGCAAACTGGACAATCTCTGCGTGATCGTGGACAACAATAACCTGCAGATCGACGGCCCCATTGACCAGGTCTGCTCCCCGTATCCGATCGATAAGAAATTTGAGGCGTTTAATTTCCATGTGATCAATGCGGACGCCCATGACTTTGACGCACTCCGCGCGGCCTTTGGGGAGGCGCGGGCTACAAAGGGTATGCCCACCTGCATCGTAGTGCACAGCCTGAAGGGCAAGGGCGTTTCCTTTATGGAGAACAGTGTTGACTGGCATGGCAAAGCTCCCAACGACGAGGAGTACGCTGTGGCGATGGCTGACCTTGACAAGATCAGCGCAGAATTAGAGAAAGCAGGTGAAGCGTAATGGCAGAGATCAAGAAGATTGCAACCCGTGAAAGCTACGGAAATGCCCTGAAGGAGCTGGCGGAAGAGTTTCCCGAGCTGGTGGTGCTGGACGCTGATCTTGCGGCGGCCACCAAGACCGGTATTTTTAAGAAGGCTTATCCCGACCGCCATATCGACTGCGGTATCGCGGAGAGCAACATGATGGGTGTGGCGGCAGGGCTGTCGCTGGTAGGCAAGATCCCCTTTGTGAGTTCCTTCGCGATGTTTGCGGCAGGGCGCGCCTTTGAGCAGGTCCGCAACTCCATCGGGTACCCGCACCTGAACGTAAAGATCGGTGCGACCCATGCGGGAATTACCGTAGGTGAGGACGGCGCGACCCACCAGTGCAACGAGGATATCGCCCTGATGCGCACCATCCCCGGCATGGTGGTGATGTGTCCCGCAGACGATGTGGAAGCAAAAGCGGCGGTTCGGGCCGCGTTGGAATATGAAGGCCCTGTATATATCCGCTTCGGCCGTGCGGCTGTGCCTGTGATCAATGACAGGCCGGATTATAAGTTTGAGATCGGCAAGGGCACCATCGTGAGAGAAGGCACAGATGTGACTATCGTGGCTACCGGAATCTGTGTGGATTCCGCCCTGGGCGCCGCAGAGAAGCTTGCGGCGGACGGCATCAGCGCGGAGGTTGTCAGCATCTGCACCATCAAGCCTTTAGATGAGGACCTCATTGTAAACAGCGCAAAGAAGACCGGCAAGGTAGTGACCGTGGAAGAGCATTCCGTCATTGGCGGCCTTGGAAGCGCGGTATGCGACTGCCTGTGTGAAAAGCTTCCTACTCCGGTGAAGAAACTGGGTATGCAGGATGTGTTTGGCGAGTCCGGCTCTGCGGCGGCCCTGGTACAGAAGTACGGCCTGGACGCAGAGGGCGTTTACAAGTCTGTGAAAGCGTTCCTGTAAACGTTGGAACGGGAGAAGGTCGGCTGAGAGGTAGTGGCGTGTTCCCTTTGGGAACGCGCCATTTTTTCTTGTTAAGAAATCTTAAGAAAAAAATAAACAACTTTGATACATTTTGTTGTTATATTATTTTAAACAAGCAAAGAGCGGGGGCCGGGGGAGCGGTTCCGGGAAAAGGACAGAAAAGATACAAGAGGTGTCGGTATGGCAGGACAAGTGGAAACGGAAGATCACAGGAGGCAGAAAACGCTGGATGTCATCGGAGGCAGGCGTAACCCATATCTGGTGGATTATGAGGAGCAGCTGAGGCTGCGCAGGGAAATGGGGCGGGAGCCACGGAGACGGATGGCGGAACCCGAGCGGACGAACAGGAGGCGGGAAGAAAATTTTTCTCAGGAAAGCCGTGCCAGGCGGCAGGCGAAACGCAGGAGGATCGTCCGGCGTCAGAGAATAGCGGTAGGGCTGTGGCTGGCCTGCATCCTGCTCTTGTCGTTTATGATCCTGAGCGGGAATCTGGAGGCTTCCAGCGAAAAACGCGATGACAGCCGGGCTTCCTTCCCGAAAGAGGAGGGTGAAGTGCCTGCGCAGAGCGGCAGCGTCATGATCCAGGGTCTTCCGGCGGATGTCTTTGACAGGCATCCGGCGTGGACGGAAGATTTTCTCACCACCAACGAATATTCCCGGCCCGGGGATGCGCTGGAGGAAGTGGAAAGTATCTTTGTGCACTATACGGCGAATCCCGGCACCAGCGCCGCTCAAAACCGCAGTTATTTCGAGCAGCAGAAAGACACGCACGAGCGCAGCGTCAGCGCCCATTTCATCATAGGGTATGAAGGGGAGATCTTACAGTGTATCCCGCTGAATGAAATTGCCTATGCGGTCCAGACGCGAAACTTTGATTCTGTCTCCATTGAGTGCTGCTACCTGGAAAAAGACGGTTCTTTTACCCAGGAGACCTATGACGCCCTGATATCCCTGCTGGCATGGCTTGCGGATGCGTATGATCTGGACACGGACGATATCCTGCGCCACTATGACTGCGGCGGAAAGAAATGCCCGCTGTATTATACGGAAAATCCGAGTGCCTGGGAAAAGCTGAAGGAGGATGTAAAGGAGATGAGGGAAGACAGTTGAAACGGCTTGCGCTGGCTCCCTATATTTGATAAAATAAGCATGAGAACACCGGGGTCACACGGAGATGCGTATGCGGACGTGGTCTTGGAAAGGCATGGTGCAGGAATGAATATTTTATCGCCGTCGATTTTGGCCGCTGATTTTTGCAGGCTGGGGGAACAGATAAAAGAGGTGGAAGCTGGGGGAGCGGATCATCTGCATTTCGATGTGATGGATGGACTGTTTGTGCCGTCTATCTCTTTTGGAATGCCGGTGCTGTCTTCCATCCGCAGGAACACGGAACTGTTTCTGGATGTGCACCTGATGATCGAGAAGCCAGAGCGGTACATAGAGGAATTTGCCCGCTGCGGCGCGGATCTGATCAACTTCCATATTGAGTCCACAGAGGATGTGGAAGGAACCATACAAAAGATCCGGAATCTGGGGAAAAAGGTTGGGATCACGGTAAAACCCGCGACTCCCGCGGAGGCGGTGGAGCCATACCTGGATCTGGTGGACATGATCCTGGTGATGACGGTGGAGCCGGGATTCGGGGGGCAGAAGCTGCTCCCCCACTGCCTGGAAAAGGTCAGCGCCATCCGGAAGATGGCCGATGTACGGAGGTGCAGCCTGGATATTGAAGTGGATGGGGGAATAGACAGAGATAATATCCTTCATGCCATACAGGCGGGGGCAAATGTGATCGTGGCGGGGTCTGCGGTGTTCCGGGGTAATGTGTCGGATAATGTGAAGGCGCTTTTGGAAAGGATGAGGGAGAAGACCGTATGCAGTTAAATGGAATAGGAGATTATCACCGCGCGGAACAGCATCAGGTGACCCGGTGTCTGCACGATCACGAGAGCACCCTGAAAGGCGGGGCCGGGCTGCAGATCAAGCCAGGCGCCACTGCAAGCCAGACGCTGCAGCAAAAGGTACAGCAGCCGGAATTTTCACTGGCAGACTGGCTCAGGCAGATCCTGCAGCGAGGCAGGCAGCGGCTTTTGGGGCTCTGGAACGGCGCGGAAACGGTGTCCGGCGGAGAAAAAGCGGCGAAGGGCGAAGCCTCGTCGGCAGCGCCGCAATTAAATGACAATAATGTCGCAAATGCCCAGGGAACTGTTGACAGGGCGGCTATCCTTCAGAACAATCCCTTTTTTTCCGCGGTGGCGGAGCCGCCAAAGGCGTCGGGGGCAACCCTGATGCGAAAGATCAGGTTAAAGTGTAAAAGCGTGGCGGGACAGCTGTCCAGGCATCTGCCGGAGCGTTTTTATAATTTACAGAAAAAATTCCAGAAGAAGGGATCTTCCCAGGCAAAAAAGGAAAATCCCCGGGAAGATCTCCGCAGGCGCAGCAAATACCGGGAAGATCAGCTGGAAATCGACTGCGTACTCACGGACGAAAGCTATCTGCTGGATTCCTATGACAGAAGGGGCGAGTACAGCCAGCTGACCACAAAGAAATAGGGCGGCAAAATAAAAGAAAACGGGGATTGACAAAGGGCGGGAAACTGTGTTACCCTGAATTTTAAGCAATTATGTAATATATAAAACGCAGTGATAAGGAAGAGTACACGTCGCGGACGCTTTACAGAGAACATTCCGGACATTACGGGGTTTTTGGAAACCGCGGAAAGGAAACGGCTGAGAGGAATGGGGCATAGGACGTGGAACATGGCCTTTGAGCAGCGCACCGAGCCGCAGGGCAGTGCCCGCGGTAAGGCTGCGACAGGTTCCGCCTGTTATAGCGGACAAGGTTATCGACCTGGAGAGGTCCGTTCTGTCAGGGAACGGATAAAGAGAAGTGGTACCGCGGGTTTTAAGGGCTCGCCTTCTCGTATATGCAGGAATGCAGATGCGGGAGGGCGGGCCTGTTTTGATCCCCGGGCAGAAGGAAAGGAGAAGTCAGAAATGCAGAATAAGGGATCCTATTATCTGACTACGGCGATCGCCTATACCTCGGGCAAGCCGCATATCGGCAACAATTATGAGGTCGTGCTGGCAGACAGTATTGCGCGTTACAAGAGAAAGGAAGGCTATGAAGTTTTTTTCCAGACAGGCACGGACGAACATGGCCAGAAGATCGAGATAAAGGCCCAGGAGGCGGGGGTGACGCCGAAGGAATATGTGGACCGCGTGGCAGGCGAGATCAGGGGCCTCTGTGATCTTTTGAACATTTCCTACGACAAGTTTATCCGCACTACAGACGCCTCCCACGAGCGTCAGGTGCAGAAGATGTTTAAGCGTTTTTATGACCAGGGGGATATTTATAAGGGATCTTACGAGGGAATGTACTGTACCCCCTGCGAGTCCTTCTGGACGGAGCTGCAGCTTGTGGACGGCAAATGCCCCGACTGCGGCAGGGAGGTAAAGCCGGCCAAAGAGGAAGCTTATTTCTTCCGCATGAGCAAATACACGGACAGGCTGATCCAATATATCAATGAGCATCCTGAGTTTATTCAGCCGGTCTCCCGGAAAAATGAGATGATGAACAATTTCCTGCTGCCCGGCCTGCAGGATCTGTGTTTGTCCAGGACATCGTTCCGGTGGGGCATCCCTGTGGATTTCGACGATCGTCATGTGGTATATGTGTGGTTTGACGCGTTGACCAACTATATCACGGGCATCGGCTATGACGCGGACGGAGACAGCTCGGAGCAGTATAAAAAGCTATGGCCTGCGGATCTGCATCTGGTCGGGAAGGACATTATCCGCTTCCACACGATCTACTGGCCCATTTTCCTGATGGCCCTGGGGGAACCCCTTCCCAAGCAGATATTCGGACATCCCTGGCTGATGATGAACGGCGGAAAGATGAGCAAATCCAAGGGCAACGTGATCTATGCGGACGATCTGGTGGAGTTTTTTGGGGTGGACGCCGTCCGGTATTATGTGCTCCATGAGACCCCGTATGAAAATGACGGAAATGTCACATGGGAGCTGATCGCGGAGAAGACCAATGCGGATCTGGCCAACACACTGGGGAATCTGGTGAATCGGACCGTCTCCATGAGCAACAAGTATTTCGGAGGGATCGTGGAGAACAAGGATGTCCGGCTGTCAGAGAACGACAGGGCGATCGATGAGGATCTGAAGAATACTGTGACCGGCGCATACGGGCAGTGCCAGGCCCAGATGGAGAGCCTGCGGGTGGCGGACGCCCTGACGGAGATCTTCGGGATATTTAAAAGATGCAACAAATATATCGATGAGACGGAGCCCTGGGTGCTGGGCAAGGAGAAGGACAGTGACCCGGCTAAGGGAGGCCGCCTTGCTACGGTACTGTACAATCTGGTGGAAAGCATTCTGATAGGCGCTTCGCTGCTGGAGCCCTTTATGCCGGAAACTTCCGGCAAGATCGCGTCTCAGCTGGGGGCGGAGCTCAGGGAGTTTGATATGCTCGGGCGGTTCGGGCTTTATCCCAACGGGAACAGGGTGACAGACAAGCCGGAGATCCTGTTTGCGAGGCTGGACATGAAGGAAGTGGAAAAGCGGGAGGCCGAGATCGCCGAAGCCCAGAAAGCCGAGACCGCCGAAAAGGCGGGAGGGCAGGAGGAAAACGGCGAAGGGCAGCCGGTCGTCGATCTCGAGGCGAAGCCTGAGATCACATATGAGGATTTTGCAAAACTGCAGTTCCAGGTGGGGGAGATCATCGCCTGCGAAGCGGTGCCAAAGTCCAAAAAGCTGTTGTGCAGCCAGGTGAAGATCGGCAGTCAGGTGAAACAGATCGTGTCCGGCATCAAGGCCCATTATTCGCCGGAAGAAATGGTGGGGAAAAAGGTGATGGTGCTGGTGAACCTGAAGCCGGCTGTCCTCGCGGGAGTGAAATCGGAGGGAATGCTGCTGTGCGCCGAGGACCAGGAGGGAAATCTGGCGCTGATGACGCCGGAGAAGGCGATGCCCGCGGGCGCGGAGATCTGTTAATAGTAAACTATTTATAAATTTTGCAAAAGAGGGCTTAAAATTTTGTCCAAAATGCGTTATACTTAGAGAACATCTGTATAACACGTGAACGTAGCCGTTTATCGGGAGCGTTGGAGGATAAAGCGGCGGAAAGACAGATAGAGCGAAGAGGTAAGGCATGGTCAAAGAAGAATTCTATTATGATTCCAGGGATGGGATCAGCAAGCTGCATGCGGTGCGCTATACCCCCGACGAAGAGGAGGAGGTCCGTTGTGTAGTGCAGATCGTGCACGGCATGGCTGAATATGTGGAGCGTTACGAGGAATTTGCCGAATACCTGACTTCTAAGGGGATCGTGGTCACCGGTGAGGATCACATGGGCCATGGCAAATCTGTGGGAAAGGACGGTAAGTTTGGCTATTTCTGTGAACAGGATCCCGCCACGGTGCTGGTGCGGGATGTGCACAGGCTGAAAAAGGCGACCCAGGCAATTTACCCCAATGTGCCGTATATCATCATGGGGCACAGTATGGGCTCCTTTATTGCGCGTAACTACATGTTTCGCTATGGAACGGGCATTACGGCGGCTGTGATCATGGGAACCGGAATGCAGGGGAAAGAATTGATCTCTGTCTCGAAAATGATCGCGGGGATCCAGAAGCTGATCTTCGGCTCCAAGCATGTCAGCGAGCTGCTTGACAAGCTGGCGTTTGGCGCCTATAACAAGGAGATCCAGAACCCAAGGACAAAGTTCGACTGGCTGTCAAGGGATGCGGAAAGGGTGGACAAATATATTCAGGATCCGCTCTGCGGGTTTACGTTTACGGTCAATGGTTTCGCCACGATCTTCGAACTGATCTACAGACTGCACCGGGAGGAAAACCTGGAGAGGATACCGAGCGAAATGCCGGTGCTGCTGCTCTCCGGAACGGCGGATCCGGTCGGAGATTATGGGCGGGGCGTCCGTAAGACATATGATTCCCTGAAGGCGGCCGGAATGTCCAGGCTGCAGATGAAACTGTACGAAGGGGGAAGGCACGAGCTGCTGAACGAGACCAACCGGAACGCTGTGGCGGAAGACATTTACAAATGGATCGAGGAAACCGTGCTGCAGGACAAACGGCAGGAGTAAAGATGGAAGAGAGCGTGGGCGTACCTTATGAGGTCAGATGGGCCAGAAAGAACGAGTGGGCCCCGGCCATGAACATGATCTGGCGCACCTTCCTGGAATTTGACGGGAAGGATTACACCGAGGAAGGGATCCGGAATTTTTTTGATTTTATTACAGATACCGAGCTATATGACGCGTTTGTGCGGGGAGAATACCAGATGATGGTGGCGCTGCGGAGCGGCAGGGTCATCGGGGCGGGGTCTCTCAGGAACAGAAACCATCTGTCGCTGCTGTTCGTGGACGGCGCGTACCATCATATGGGCGTGGGCAGCGCTATATTGATTCGGCTATGCGATTATCTGGAGCGGGAGATGGGGGAACGGTATATGTCTCTGCGGGCGGCCCCCTATGCCGTGGAGTTCTATCACAAGCTGGGATTTCGCACGGTGAAGCCTGAGGAGGAATTTTCCGGCATACGGGTAACCACTATGATAAAGATGTTGTAAGCCGCCGGGGCGGCAGAATGTGAGGAACTATGAAATTTTTAGATATTGACAGCCCGTTGATGCAGGCCCTGAGCAAGGTAGCCGACCTGTTATGGTTGAATGTGCTGACCGTGATCTGCTGTATTCCTATTATCACGGCGGGGGCGTCTCTTACCGCGATGAATTACATGGCGATGAAGATCGTTCGGAACGAGGAATGCTATATCTCCAGGGGATTCTTTAAGTCCTTTAAGGAAAATTTTAAGCAGAGCACAGTGATCTGGCTGATCCTGCTGGTAGTCATCGCTATTCTTGCGGGCGATTTTTTCATCATCAATAATTCCGGGATCCAGTTTAATGTTGTTATGCAGACGCTGATCTGCGTGGCGGCTATCTTTGTGGCTTTTACCGCGATGTATGTGTTTCAGGTGCAGGCAAAGTTTCAGAACAGCATAAAGGGAACCCTGAAAAATGCTTTTTTGATGAGTATCATGCAGTTTCCCAAGACCATTGTCATGATGGTGGCGTATTTGGTTCCGGTGCTTTTATTCCTCTATGTTTACCAGGTGATCCCTATCGTTCTGCTCTTCGGCCTTTCCGCGCCCGCCTGGGTGTCCGCAAAGCTGAACAACAAACTGTTCAAAAAGCTGGAGGACAGAATCAGGGAGGCACAGCCGGTTCAGGAGACGGAACAGGAGGATGAGAGGATCTTTAAGGATGAATTGGAACCGGCGCTGCAGGATAAGACGGAGCAGTGAAGGATTGTCGATTTTGCATAATAATAAGATGTTATTTTGTGCAAAACAACGGAATTCAGGAAAAAAATTAAACTTTATAAGCAATTCTTACAATCTAATCTGAAATCTTTGTGAAATAGTGGTATGGCATTTAGAGTGAATTTTAGCTATACTGAATGTAGCCTTAAGCGGTGTAAGCCCGTTTAATAAAGAAATAGAGAAATAGCGAAAAAGACATGTACATGAAAGGAGTTAATCAATTATGGCAAGCTTAACATTGACAAATGTCACCAAGGTTTATCCCAACGGTTTTGAAGCGGTTAAGGATTTCAACCTGGACATTAAGGATCAGGAGTTTATCATCTTCGTAGGCCCTTCCGGATGCGGTAAGTCAACGACCCTCCGTATGATCGCAGGACTGGAGGATATCTCTTCCGGTGAGCTGAAGATCGGCGACAGAGTAGTGAACGATGTGGAGCCCAAGGACAGGGATATCGCGATGGTATTCCAGAACTACGCTCTGTATCCCCATATGTCCGTGTATGATAATATGGCATTCGGCCTGAAACTGAGAAAAGTTCCCAAGGATCAGATCGACAAGATGGTTAAGGAGGCGGCAAAGATCCTTGACCTGACTCCTCTCCTGGACCGTAAGCCCAAGGCTCTGTCCGGTGGTCAGAGACAGCGTGTGGCGATGGGCCGTGCTATCGTGCGTAACCCTAAGGTGTTCCTGATGGATGAGCCTCTGTCCAACCTGGATGCAAAACTTCGTGTACAGATGAGAATTGAGATTGCAAAGCTGCACCAGAGACTGGGCACCACGATCATCTACGTTACCCATGACCAGACCGAGGCTATGACCCTGGGTACCAGGATCGTAGTTATGAAGGACGGTGTGATCCAGCAGGTAGATACGCCTCAGAATCTGTATGAGAAGCCCTGCAACCTGTTCGTGGCAGGATTCATGGGATCTCCTCAGATGAACTTCCTGGATGCGACGGTAAAGGTCGTAGGCGATGTCGCAAATCTGGAGATCGCGGGCCACAGCATCCCTCTTCCCGCAGCAAAGTCCAAGAAGCTGATCGAGGGCGGCTATGACGGAAAGGTTGTCACCTTTGGTATCCGTCCTGAGGACGTATATGACAATCAGTCATTTATCGAGAGCTCTCCTCAGAGCGTATTCGATTCTACCGTTAAGGTTTACGAGTTGCTCGGCGCAGAAGTGTATCTGTACTTTGACCTGGAGGAGTTCCAGATCACCGCGAGAGTGGATTCTCGTACCACTGCAAGACCTGGCGATACGATCAAGTTTGCGTTCGATGTGGATAAGATCCACGTGTTCGACAAAGAGACCGAGCAGACCATTACAAATTAGTAAGAGTGATCCAAAGGGGTGTTGGTGACAGCGCCCCTTTTAAATATCAGGAAAGGCCGGGTTAAGGATAATGATTTCAAGCCAAATCATTCAGACCAGTATCGACGAGCTGAAGGCGATCACAAAGGTAAATTTGTGTGTATATGACCTGGCGGGAACAGTGGTGGCGTCCACTACGAACCAGGCCACGATCTCCGAGGAGCTGATCAGCGGGTTTGCGGCGTCTCCGGCGGACAGCCAGGTAATTGGGGCCTATCATCTCCTTAAGATCCTGGATGAAGGGGAGCTGCTGTTCGTGCTGGTGGCCAAGGGCAAGGGCGAAGACGCCTATATGGTTGGCAAGATCGCGGTTTGCCAGCTGCAGAATCTTGCTATTGCCTATAAGGAGCGTTTTGACAAAAACAATTTTTTTCAAAACCTGTTGCTGGACAATCTTTTGCTGGTGGACATTTACAACAGGGCCAAAAAGCTTCACATCGAAGTCTCCGTGCCAAGGGCTGTTTTTTTAGTAGAGACAAAGATGGAGAAGGACGGGATCGTGACAGAGCTATTAAAAGGGATGTTTTCTCCACAGACGGGCGACTATATCACCGCGGTGGATGAGAGAAGCGTCATACTGCTTAAGACTCTGGAGGCTGAAAGCACTCACGAGGATATGATGGCGATCGCGGAAACTATCGTGGCCATGATGAACAGTGAAGCCATGATGAATGTGAGGGTCTCCTTCGGCACAGTTGTCCAGGAACTGAAAGACGTTTCAAAATCCTATAAAGAGGCAAAGATGGCGCTGGACGTGGGCAAGATCTTTTATGCGGAAAAAAATATTGCCGCCTACAGTACCCTTGGGATCGGACGCCTGATCTATCAGCTGCCGGTAAGCCTCTGCAAGCTTTTTATAGAAGAAATCTTCGGGGAGAATATCCCCAGCGATCTGGATGAGGAGACGCTGAACACGATCAATAAATTCTTTGACAACAACCTGAACGTGTCGGAAACTTCCCGGCAGCTCTTTGTGCATAGGAACACGCTGGTATACCGGATCGAAAAGATCTATAAGAGCACGGGACTTGACCTTCGCAATTTTGATGACGCGCTGACGTTCAAGATCGCCCTGATGGTAGTCAATTACATGAAATATCTGGACAATCTGGATTATTGAGGAATCTTAAGACAACCCTCTGAATATATTGGACTATACAGATTAACTCCGAGAAATCCCGGTGAAACCGGAGGAGTGGCTTATTCCAATAGATTCGGAGGGCTTTTTTATGTTATATGATAGAAAAATAAGATATTTGGATTATTGTGAGGATGGGGAACGGATAAAGAATGCCGGGTTTGCCAAGCTGGAAGTGCGGCAGGATGTCCTGTGGCTGGAATTAAATGTGCGGGGATTGCATCCCACGGACTCTTTTGTCCAGGATGTGATCCTGTCAGACGGAGACAGCGAAGGAGTTATAGGGCAGATCGCGATTCAGGAAGGATGCGGCAGCTATAAATGTTCCTGTCAGGCGGAGCCGAGCGTAGGGGCTTCCGGGATCTCCTACAAAAAGCTGAGTAAGATCCGGATACCGGCGGGAGGAAACAGGGAGCTCAGATGTCTTCTGGACAAAAATTCCAGGAGGAAAGTGATAGATCCGGAAAAGCCAATACCCGAGGTGACGTCAGGCAGGGAGGCTGTGCGGCCTGTATCGGAGGCGCCTGCCGATGTCCAGGCTTTATCGTCCGTACCGCAGCGGGGGATCGCCGTATCGGAAAAGGAGGAGCTTCTCCCGGAACTGAAATCGGATTCTGTACCTGGCGCAGATACCTCCCGTGAAACGGCTGAATTGCAGGTAACGTCACAGGCACAGGTGAATACAGACAGCGAGGACACGGAGGAAGGCAGGAAGGACGAGGACAGCACAGGCGGCACAGGCGGCGAGAACAAGGAGGACGGCATGGACAGCCGGAAGATGGTGAAGCTTCTGGAGGACAAATGGCAGCAGCTGGACGCGATTTACCCGCATATCAATCCTTTTCAGGATGAGCGGGAATATCTGTCTCTGAGCCCGGCGGATTTTGTGCTCTTTCCCGCGAAATATTACCGGGCTGCAAACAACAGCTTCTTATTGCACGGTTATTTTAACTATAAGCACCTGATCCTGGCAAGGGTGGAACACAGGGGAGAATTTTTTTATTACCTGGGAGTACCCGGAAACTATTACGACAGGGAAAAGCAGGTGGCGATAATGTTTGGCTTTGAAAGCTTTGAATGCGCTGTGGAACCGGCAAAAACAGGAGATTTTGGATATTACCTGATGAGGGTGGAGCTATGAGCGGGGCTATGGCCGCGGTTTGTCAGATCCCCTGGCAGTCAAAGGGAGGGATAAAGCTTTCTTCGGCGGTTTCGCCCTCCTGGTAAAAGCCCTGCTCAATGCCGATTTTTTCTGCGAAGGCGAGAATTTTCCCGTATTCCTCCGGCGTGACCCTGCGATTCAGCTCTGGGGGGAGACAGGCTTCCGGCAGGGGAGTATATTGGTTCATAATGCTGATATATATTTGGTCATGGTAAGTTTCGTGGAGATATCGGAGGATCTGTTTGGAATCTCTTGCCTGGCCGGGAAGGAGAAGATGGCGGACGATCACGCCGGATCTCATCAGCCCGGTATCCGGGTCCAAAACCACAGGCCCTGTCTGGCGGACCATTTCTCCTATGGCGGCGGCAGCTTTGTCAAAGTAGTCCGGCGCGTTGGAATAGCGGGAGGACAATTCCGGGGAACGATATTTTAAATCCGGCAGATAAATGTCTACCAGGCCCTCCAGAAGGCTCAGAGAGGATACTTCCTCGTAACTGCCGGTATTGTAAACCACGGGCAGCGTCAGCCCCCGGCGCCGGGATAATTCCAGGCTGTACGCAATCTGCGGAAGAAAATGGCCCGCTGTCACCAGGTTGATATTGGCGGCATTTTTCTCCTGAAGTTCAAGAAAAATTTCGGAAAGGCGTTCCGGGGTTACCGGGCGGCCCACCGTTCCAAGGGCAATATTTCGATTCTGACAGAAAACGCAGCGCAGGGCACAGCCGGAGAAAAAGACAGTGCCGGATCCCTGGACGCCGGAAATACAAGGCTCTTCCCAATAGTGTAAGGCGGCGCGCGCCGCGCGGATATGGGCTGTCTGGCCGCAGTAACCTACGGCTCCCGCATTACGGTTTGCGTGACATCGCCTCGGACACAGAGTACAGTCTTCCATTCGTTTATCTATCTCTTCCGCCGTGATTTCCATGAAAGCCTCCGCAAATTTTTTTATGGCTTATCCGAGCCGGCCTGCCAGGGCATGTGGCCGTGAAAATAAAAACCGTATCTCCCAGAGGAAATACAACTCCATCCGGCTTCCTTGCGGCACATAGAAGTTTCTGTTTAGTGCTGCTTTGTTCCCAACCTGACACGGTTCACAGATCTCTATTGCGCAAGACCGAATTTCACTATTGTATTTCGCTCAGAAAGATACGGCTTTTTTAGTGTAGCGGTTTCCGGGAGTTTTGTCAAGGGCTGAAATGTTACTTTTCTTGACAGTTACTTTCACATTGAAGTTTTGTTTTTTTAAAATGACATATTGACAAAGCATATTATGCTGTGATATTATATTTTCAAAATAAAAAAGACTATTTATTTAGTCTATCTAAAGGAGGAACAAAATCTATGAAAAAAGAATTGTAAAGAAAATTTTGGTGCCTAGTTTTGTACTCACAATTTTAATGTGTAGTTCAATGCTTGCCTACGCGGCTGAAGCTCATCCTGATGGAGTGAACCATACGCATTATTTTACAGAGCCTACTCATGTGGGTACAAAAACGGAGGATGGTGGAAAATGTCGTTATGTGTGGGGTTATGATGTTAATAGAATGCCTATATATCATAATGATTGCAATAAAACAAACATAGTTTGGACATATGTTTATAAATGTAATAGCTGTGAAACTTATCAGGGAAATACATGGGATAAAATTGTATATGTAAAGCTTAGTATTAATCATGACTAAATAGTTAAATAATACAGAAACTTATGCTGGAACATACGCAGGAAATCTGCATTACCAGTGATCGGCATACGGGGGCTGAACAGTTACAGATTCGGCCCTCGATTTTCTATGGCCAGACTGATTCTTTGAAATAGAAAGTAAGAAACGTAAAGGAGCAGGATCATGAAAAAACTCAGGAACGATGCGACAGACAGTATCCGGGGCCTGTCCCGTAGGGATATAACACGAAGACTATGCTGTATTTTTGCCGCAGCCCTGCTTGCGGGATCGGCCTGCGGATGCGGGGTTTTTAGGGGAGCCGGAACGGACGGTTCAGAAATTCCAGGGAACGGAAGAGATTATAGGGCTGAGATCGAAGCGCTGAAAGATGCGGGAGAAAAAGAGAACCGATTAGATGCGTATGCGGCATCTCTCAATGTATCTCTTTCGATGGATGCCCCGGGAGAGTCCGCTGCAGGGAGGAGAGAATCTTTTTTCCTGGGGGCGTCTGCAGCCTATTGTTTTGGAAGACAGAATGGCGCCGGAGACAGCTGGAGTAAGCTTGCCTGTGCGATGGGAACGGGAGAAAAAGTGCAGGAGCTTCTTGACCAGGAGGCATGGAGCGCTGTCCGGGATGTGGGGGCGGTTTACGGCTCGGATCATTACCTTACCATAGAAACCAGATATTTGGAGAGCGAAGAAGATCCCCAGCTCTTTTTTGCGGAGAGGGATGAGAAGAACAACAAGCTCCGGGAGATTCCGCTGGAGCTCCCGGAAACGGCGGATGCGGACGGGATGCTCAGGTCTATCCGGTATTTTGCCATGGACGGTTTGGGAAGGCTGCACCTGATCCGTGCCACGGAGGATGGATGGCTGTACTGGATCCTTTCGGAGGAAGGTGAGCTGCTTGCGGAGGATACCGTAAACAAAGAAGATATTCTTGGACTGGCATCTGTAAATGACAGTGATATTGCTTTTTGGACGGGATCAGAGACGGAATGGGAGATATGGAAGAGAGGGGAAGACTCTGCCATTGAATCCGAACTGCGATATCTGGATCCTGAGACGGGAAGACAAGAGAAACTGGGAGCCCTGCAGGAAGGCGTTTACTGTTGGTCGCTTCTTGACGAAAACAGGATGCTGTATGCTGACCGGGAAGGCGTATTCCTGCGCGATATCTCCGAAGCCGACCCGGAACCCCTTTATCTGTGGCTGAATCACCGTATCGCTGTCGAGGAAGTGTACGATCTGCAGGCGGAAGGAACGGATGAGATCCGGTTGTTGTATAAGGATGGGGAAGACGGCTGTGTCCATTATCTCAGCCTCGAGCCTTCCGAGGGGGAGCCGGATGTCTGTGAGATCACGATCGCGATATCTCCCGCCAGGAACGATCTTCTGGTTCAGGCCGTAATGCGGTTTAACAGGGAGTATCCCGGCTGTCATATCAAGATCAGGAATGATTATGAGGAGACAGCCCTGCTGACGGAGCTGACCGCGGGGAAAGGCCCTGTGCTGGTGGATACGGAGTTGACCGGATTCGCGGATCAGAAGGAACTTTGGGAGCAGCTGGATCCCTTTGTGAAACAGATGGGGTTCACGGAGGTGCTGTGGCCGGCGGTGCAGGAGGCGGGGAAGATAGACGGCGCTTTTTATGGAATACCCATGACCTGCAATATGTGGACTCTGGGCACTTTGGATCCGGACATTGAGGACTGGAATTACGATACTTTTCTGCAGCTCATTGAGCAGGCTGCGGAAAGCAGGCCGGGTTTTGAAGGGGTCTTTAATTCCTATGAAGGTTATGGAACGCGTTTTATCCTGGATTTTTTCATACACAGTGTGGAGGACAGCTATTTCTGGGACATTGAGAAGGGAACGACGGATTTTGACAGCGAAAAGTTCCGCAGCTTGTTAAAGATCGCGAAAGAATATGTGGAGGATAAAGGAAATATCGGCTATGACCGTGATAAACTGATAGAGGGAAAGTTGTTTTGCTATGAGTTTCAGTTTTATAAGGCGAATTTATATATAATGGAAAAGGCCACTTTTGACGGGAAAATGCGATATATCGGTTATCCCACCCGCAGCGGCGCGGTAAACGATCTGTGGGTAAACGATCTTCTTGCCGTGCGCAAAACGGCATCCGATGAGGAGAAACTGATAGCGCTGGCCTTCCTTGACTTTTGTGTATCCCATGATCTGCAGAAAAGCATTACCCGTGAAACCGACGTGGCAAACATGGCGATGAGTGTGCGGAAAGATTTGTTGGAAGAACAGATTGCGGATCTGAAAGAGTCTTTGAAAGAATTTACCCAGAGCGTGATAATCGATGGCCGTGATGTCCCGATCCTGGATTATACCGATCCGGAACAGGACAGCAGGGAAATAATGGAACTGTTTGAAAACGCGGAACCGAGGGGCGGGCTTCCCGGGGAACTTCGTAAGATCCTGGAGGGCGAGCTGGAACAGTATTTTTCCGGCGCCATCACAGAGGATATGCTGATCGACCACCTGGAGAACCGTGTGGGATTGTACCTGGATGAGAGAAAATAAAAAAGCCGGGATCATCCGGCTGAACTGATAAAATAAAAATAAACAGACAGTTGTGGAGCGGCGGAAACCATGATAAACTGAAGATAAGATGTCTTGCAGCTTGCGCCTTGCTGCGCTGCAGGATGGATGCCCTGCGGGACAGCCGCAGGCATTCGGTTTTCAGTTATAAATTATGGGAAAGGGGAAGTATCGTATGAACAAAAACGCATTTCGTCAGTTATCCTATGGAGTTTACGTGGTAAGTACATGGGATAAGGGAAGAGCGACAGGCTGTACCGCGAACAGCGCCATGCAGATCACGTCGGAGCCCGCAACTATTGCGGTGAGCATCAACCATGACAATTACACCAACCAGTGCATTCAAGACACGGGAAAGTTTGCCATATCTATTCTAGGAGAGCATTCCAGCCCCGGGATCATCGGAACTTTCGGCTTCAAAAGCGGCCGGGATAGCGATAAATTTGGGGAAGTGGAACAGACGGTGAAGGGATTCCTGCCCGTGGTGGCGGACGCGTGTGCCTATATTGTGTGTGAAGTGATCGATAAGATGGAGACTTCCACCCACACGGTCTTCCTGGGAAAGGTGCTGGATGCGGATATGCTGAAAGAGGACGCTCCCATGACTTATGCCTATTATCACAATGTGATCAAGGGAAAGAGCCCCAAGAACGCACCCACATATATTGCGGAGTAAAAGAGATCCTACGGAAAAGAAGGATCCTGCGTCTGCGGAGAACCGCTTTCGGCGGCAAGCTGCAGGCGCATTTCTTTTTCCCGGCGGTTCTTTTCGCGCAGTTCCGCAAAAAACTGTTTCAGGAGGCTGCTGCATTCTTCTTCCAGGACTCCCCGTGTAACGGAAACCTGATGGTTGAACTGAGGCATTTCCAGAATGTTCAGGATGGAACCGGCGCAGCCGGCCTTGGGATTCATACAGCCTATGACTGCCTCGGGGATCCTGGCCTGAACGATGGCCCCGGCGCACATCTGGCAGGGTTCCAGTGTGACATACAGAGTACACTCTTCCAGCCGCCAGTCTTCGATATGCCTGCTGGCTTTGTTGATGGCCGTGATTTCCGCGTGTGCCAGGGTATTCCTGTCCGTATTTCTCCGATTGTAGCCCCGGCCGATGATCTTTCCCTCGTGTACGATGACGCAGCCGATGGGAACTTCTCCCAGCGTATAAGCCTTTTTAGCCTGTTTCAGGGCTTCGCCCATGTATTTTTCCTGGATGCTTTTTATCGCTGCCATGCCTGTCTCCTTTTTTCTTATCGTATTCATTTTAACACAGGAGACGGCGGGGCACAACTGCCTTTCCGAAAGACAGGAACGTATCGGAAAGCGTTTTCCTGTTGACATTTGCCGATCAGGCGTTTACTATATATCTGGATCTGTGCTTTTGGTCAGGTGGTTATTGAAATTTGCAGGAAGGGGGGCGGCCAATGGTTTCGATCAAAGAGGTGGCAGGAAAAGCCGGCGTTGCTATTTCTACAGTGTCCAAGGTTTTAAACGGATATCCCAATATCAGTGAAGAGACGAGGAATAAGGTGAACGCGGCGATCAAAGAGCTGAACTATATTCCCAATTCCATCGCGTCGGCGCTGTCTTCCAAGCAGTTTGGGCGGGTTGCGCTGATCCTGGATCCCAAGCGGCAGACGCAGGCCATAGACCAGATTTTTATGCAGTATCTGCTGGGAGCGCTGGATAAGGCAAGGGAGTTGAATTTGGAGGTAGTTACCATTTTTACATCCATGATCGCCGGTATGACAGCGGAGGAGATCACAGGATATTTCCTTTCCCAGAGCATTTCGGGTGTGGTGCTGTATAGCCTGTCCAAGGAGGACAGGGTGCTTCAGCATCTGATCAGGGGGCAGCGCTTTGCCTGTGTGGTGGTGGACGCCCCGCTTGTAAACGAGAGGACTACCGCGGTCGGGATCGACCATGAGAGGGCGCAGTACGATGTGGCCAAAAAGACGATAGCGGATGATAAATGCAGACAGGTACTCTATATTGCGGGCCGCAGGGACGGCTATGTGACGGAGCAGCGCCTGAGGGGGATGAAGCGCCTGGCGGAGGAGCAGGATCTGTCTATGCTGGTCCGGCAGGGAAATTTCAGCGAGCTGGCGGCGCGGAATATTGCGCTGAAATACGCGAAAAATAAGGATGTGGTAGTCTGCGCGTCCGACCTGATGGCGATCGGCGCCATGAACGCCCTGATCGAGATGGATATTTTCCGGCCGGTGTGCGGATTTGACGGCATCACGCTTATGGGATATGTGGGAAAGCAGATGAATACAGTGCGGCAGGACTTTTACGGGATCTCCAGCCGGGCCATCGAGGAGGTAAAGCGGCTGATGGACGGTGAAGCGGGCCGGCAGGTGATCATGCCGCATAGTATAGTGAAAATGTACTATAAGGACATCATTTGTTAAGTGAATATGCACAAATTTTAAATTGGGCATTGCGGAAAACGTTTTCCTGTGATATTCTACATGCAGAGAGAAAAAGAGGAACCGTGGTTCCCTGTGAAAGGAGAATAGAAATGAGTCTGGAAAAGCAGCTGGAGGAGATCGCCAAGGAGAGGTACAAAAAAAGCATAAAAGCCTGTTCGGATGCGCAGTTATATGACTGTGTATTGCAGCTGACAAAGGAGCGGATGGCGGAGAAGCCTGTGATCAAGGGAAAGAAGAAGGTTTATTATATTTCCATGGAGTTCCTGATCGGGAAGCTTTTGTCCAATAACCTGATCAACCTGGGAATCTATGAGGAGCTGGCGGAGATCCTGAAAAAGAATGGGAAAGACCTGACGGTGATCGAGGAGATCGAGCCGGAGCCCTCCCTTGGAAACGGCGGCCTGGGCCGTCTGGCCGCCTGCTTTCTGGATTCTATTGCAACGCTTGGGCTGCCCGGCGACGGAATCGGCCTGAACTATCATTACGGCCTGTTCCGGCAGGTATTTCAGGATAAGCTTCAGAAGGCGGAGAAAAACGACTGGATCGAGAAAAATTCCTGGCTCACCAGGACCGATACGGCTTTCGAGGTGTGTTTCGGTGACCGGAAGGTAAAATCAATACTTTATGACATTGATGTCATTGGTTATGAAAACGGCTGCAATAAGCTTCATTTATTCGATGTGGAGACAGTGGATGAAGGCTTGGTGAAGAGCGGGATCCACTTTGACAAGACTCAGATCGAGAAGAACCTTACCTTGTTCCTGTACCCCGATGATTCCGATGTGGACGGGAATCTGCTGCGGATCTATCAGGAATATTTCATGGTCAGCAACGGCGCGCAGCTGATCGTGAAGGAACTGAAGGAAAAAGGCTGTGATCTGTACCATATGGACGAGTACGCGGCGATCCAGATCAATGATACCCATCCCACGCTGGTGATCCCCGAGCTGATCAGGATCCTTACCTGGGACGAGGGATTTACCATAGAGGACGCGGTAAATGTGGTGAGCAGGACCTGCGCTTACACCAACCACACCATATTGGCGGAGGCGCTGGAAAAATGGCCGCTGGCATACATTCAGAAAGTAGTGCCTCAGCTGGTTCCCATCATCAAGGAACTGAGCGCCCGGGTCGCCAAGAAGTATAAGAATCCCGATGTGCAGATCATTGATGCGGACAAGAGGGTGCACATGGCCCACATCGATATCCATTACGGCTACAGCGTAAACGGCGTGGCGGCGATCCACACGGATATCTTGAAAGAGACGGAGCTTCATCACTTTTATGAGATCTACCCGGAAAAGTTTAATAATAAAACGAATGGCATCACGTTCCGCAGATGGCTCCTGTCCTGTAACCGTGAGCTGGCGGCTTTCCTTACGGATACGATCGGAGAGGGCTACAAAAAAGACGCGGGCCAGCTGGAAAAGCTGCTGAAAGCGGCGGATGACGAGAAGGTTTTGGACGCGATCGCGCAGATCAAGAGGCAGAAGAAGGAAACCCTGGCCGCATATGTGAAGGAAAAAGAAGGTGTGGAGCTGAACCCGGATTCCATTTTTGACATCCAGGTGAAGCGGCTCCATGAGTATAAACGTCAGCAGATGAACGCCTTGTATATCATTCACAAGTACCTTGAGATCAAGGGCGGAAAGAAGCCTGCAAGGCCCATGACTTTTATTTTCGGCGCAAAAGCGGCTCCCGCCTATGTGATCGCACAGGATATCATCCATCTTCTGCTGGTGCTTGAGGAGATCGTAAACAAAGATCCAGACGTAAGCCCTTACATGAAAGTGGTCATGGTGGAGAATTACAATGTCAGCTATGCGGAAAAACTGATCCCGGCCTGCGACGTGTCCGAACAGATCTCCCTTGCGTCCAAGGAGGCTTCCGGCACCGGCAATATGAAATTTATGCTGAACGGCGCGGTGACTTTGGGAACCAGCGACGGGGCAAATGTCGAAATTCATGAGCTGGTGGGCGATGACAATATTTACATTTTCGGCCAGGATAGTGATACGGTGATCAAGCATTATGCCAAAGGAGATTATGTTTCCAGGGAGTATTATGAAAAGAGCCCTGTGATCCGGGAAGCTGTGGACTTCATAGTAGGAAAGCAGGCCATGAAGGCCGGACATAAAGAGAATCTGGAGAGGCTGCACAAAGAGCTGCTCAACAAGGACTGGTTTATGACCCTGCTGGATCTGGAAGACTATATCAAGGTGAAGGATCAGATGTTTGCGGACTACGAGGATCGGGCAAAATGGAAACGTATGATGCTGGTGAATATTGCAAAGGCGGGGTTCTTCTCCTCTGACAGGACCATCGCGGAGTATAACAGAGATATCTGGAAACTGAACTGATGTTTGGCCGGAGACGCCGGTATCCATCGCGGATGAGAAAGAGGTTTATATGAGAAAGTGTGGAGTGCTGCTGCCGGTATCCAGTTTGCCGTCGGCGTATGGGATCGGATGTTTTTCAAAAGAGGCATATGAATTTGTTGACAGATTAAAGGAGGCTGGTCAGTCCTGCTGGCAGATCCTGCCCCTGGGCCCTACCAGCTATGGAGACTCCCCCTATCAGTCGTTTTCCACTTTTGCGGGAAATCCTTATTTTATCGATCCGGAAGACCTGGCGGAGCGGGGCTGGATCACCAGAAAAAAGTGTGACAGCTATGATTTTGGGGATGATCCGGAATATGTGGATTACGCAAGGCTGTATGAGAGCCGCTTCCTGCTTCTGCGGGAAGCGTGGGAGAACAGCAATATTTCCGGGGATCCGGGTTTTAAGGCATTTGTGGAAGAGAACAGCCACTGGCTGGACGATTATGCCCTTTATATGGCGGTGAAGGCGTCCTTTGGCAACGTATGCTGGGTGGAGTGGGATGAGGACATCAAGACCCGCATGCCGGAGGCGCTGAAAAAATACCGGGAGAAGTTTGCCCGGGAGATCGAGTTTTATCAGTTCCAGCAGTACATGTTTCGTGTGCAGTGGGAAAAGCTGAAGGCATACGCCAACAGCCAGGGGATCCAGATCATCGGAGACATCCCCATTTATGTGGCGTTTGACAGCTCGGACGCATGGGCCAATCCGGAACTGTTCCAGTTTGACGAGGATTGTAACCCCACTGCGGTGGCCGGGTGTCCGCCGGATGCGTTTTCCGCCACCGGCCAGCTCTGGGGGAATCCCCTGTACAACTGGGAATATCATAAAAAGACCGGATACCGTTGGTGGATGCGGCGGCTTGAAGCCTGCTATCAGATGTATGATGTGGTCAGGATCGATCATTTTCGCGCCTTTGACGCGTATTACTCCATTCCGGCCGGGGCGAAGACGGCGGAGATCGGCGAGTGGAAGCCGGGGCCGGGATATGAGCTCTTTGAGACCATGAAGCGGGAGCTGGGAAAGCGGGAAGTTATTGCGGAGGATCTTGGATTCCTGACGCCTTCCGTGCTGCGGCTTGTGAAACGCACCGGCTATCCCGGCATGAAGGTTCTGCAGTTTGCCTTTGACTCCCGGGAAGACAGCGATTACCTTCCTCACAATTATCCTCAGAACTGTGTTGTATACACGGGAACCCATGACAACGACACGGTGCTGGGATGGTATCGGTCTCTGAAGCGGGAGGACAGAAAATTTTGTGACGAGTACCTGGCCATCTCTAGGAGCCGCCGGAAAGAGGTTCAGTGGGAGTTCATCCGGGCGGCTTACGGAAGCGTGGCAAATCTTGCCGTCATCCCCATGCAGGATTTTTTGGGCCTTGGGGCGGAGGCAAGGATCAACACCCCGTCTACACTGGGCGATAACTGGAAATGGCGGATGCTGCCGGGGGCCTTTACAAAGGAGCTGGCGGAGCGGATGCGGGATCTGGCGAAACTGTATGGAAGGCAGGCTCGGGAGAAAGCGCCTGCTGTCTCCCGCAGAGCGAAAAGAAAGTAGGGCAGGTTGTTTATAAGGAACAGGATGGAATGAAGATATACGGGTTTCAAAAGACAACATTATTGGATTATCCGGGCCATGTAGCAGCCACCGTATTTACCGGTGGCTGTAATTTTCGCTGTCCTTTCTGCCAGAATGGGTCTCTGGTGCTGGATCCGGAAAGCCAGCCGCTTATTTCGGAGGAGGAAGTGCTGGCGCATCTGGAAAAGCGGCGAGGGATCCTTGAGGGTGTGTGCATTACCGGCGGGGAGCCTACGCTGCAGCCGGATCTGGCAGGCTTTATCCGCCGTGTGAAATCCATGGGGTACCTTGTCAAGCTGGACACGAACGGATATCGCCCGGAGGTGCTTCGGGAACTGCTTCAGGAGGGGCTGCCGGATTATGTGGCGATGGATATCAAGGCTTCCCCCGGCAGGTATCCTGAGGCAGCGGGCTTGAAAGATCTTCAATTTCAGCGGATATCGGAGAGCATATGTCTTCTGCGGGAGGGGAAAATACCCTGGGAATTTCGCACGACTGTAGTGAAGGGAATTCACCGGGAAGAGGAATTTGAAGAAATCGGGAAAATGCTCCAAGGCTGCCAGGCATATTACCTGCAGGGGTTTCGGGAGAGCGATGATGTGATCCAAAAGGGCTATGAAGCTTTTTCCGCGGAAGAGATGAAAAAAATGGCGGACTTGGCGGGAAAATATATAGACAAAGTACAGCTCCGTGGTGTAGAATAGAGCTCACTGCGCCTGCTGAATTGTTGTAAATTTTCAGCGAGGGGAAAACGGGCGGAAAGACTTCGGAGAGAAAAAAATGCGCTTTCGAGATCGATATTTTGGAGACAAGGATTTTTATAAAATGACGCTGACAGTGGCGGTTCCGATCATGATCCAGAACGGGATCACCAATTTTGTGGGGCTTCTGGACAATATCATGGTGGGGCGGATCGGCACGGAGCAGATGTCAGGCATCGCTATTGTGAACCAGCTGCTGCTGGTGTTCAATCTTGCGGTGTTTGGGGCTATATCCGGTGTCGGCATTTTTGGCGCACAGTTTTTTGGATGCGGAGACCAGAAAGGCGTGAGGCAGACTTTTCGGTTCAAGCTGTATCTCTGCGCAGGCATTGTGCTCCTTGGAACTGCGGTGCTGCTGGCGGGAGGCGGGCAGCTGATCCTGCTTTATCTTCACGGGGAGGATAACGGCCAGGCGCTGCAGGCCACGCTGGAATACGGGAAAGAGTATCTGTGGGTGATGCTGACAGGGCTGGCGCCCTTTGCCGTGGAGGAAGCATACGCCAGTACCCTGAGGGAATGCGGTGAGACGAAAGTGCCCATGGCGGCGGGAGTTGTGGCTGTGGGGGTAAACCTGATCCTGAACTATCTGCTGATCTTCGGGAAGTTTGGCTTCCCGGAGCTGGGGGTGGCGGGCGCCGCCATCGCTACTGTGATCTCCAGATATGTCCAGATGGCGGTGGTCATCGTCTGGACGCACACACATGCCGACAGAATGCCTTTTATCGCCGGGGCATACGGAAAGGTGCCTATTCCCGGAACGCTGGCTGGCAATATCGTGAAAAAGGGAACGCCCCTGCTCTGTAACGAAATTCTTTGGGCGGCGGGGATGGCGCTTCTGAATCAGTGCTATTCCCTGCGCGGGCTGGATGCGGTCGCGGCGCTGAACATATCAAGCACCATTTCTAATCTGTTCAATGTGGTGTTTATGGCCATGGGAAGCTGTATTTCCATCATTGTGGGCCAGCTGCTTGGCGCGGGGAAGATGGAGGAGGCGAAGGAAACGGATCGAAAACTGATCGTGTTTTCCGTGTTGTCCTGTTTCCTGCTGGGAGGGGCGATGGTGGTGCTCGCGCCGCTGTTTCCTCAGCTGTATAACACTTCAGGACAGGTCAAGAGCCTGGCTGTCCAGCTGCTTCGGATAGCGGCGTGTTGTATGCCGCTTTACGCTTTTACGCATGCCTCTTACTTCACTCTGCGGTCGGGTGGAAAAACTTTGGTGACATTTTTCTTTGACAGTGTGTATGTCTGGTGCGTAAATATACCCTTGGCCTATGTGCTCAGCCGCTTTACAGGGATGCCTATGGTATTTCTGTACTTGTGCTGCCAGCTGATTGACATCATCAAGTGCACTATCGGGTTTATTCTGGTGAAAAAAGGTGTGTGGCTCAACAATATTGTATGTAACAGTTCAGCCGGTTGACGTGTTCAGAGGAAAATCGTGCTCGCACGGATTTCCATCCGGATACGGCAACCGAGGGAGCGCTTTTTGTGAGCAAAGGCAGGCGCACAGCGCCGGAGGGCGCGTAAGCGCGGCTTTGCGAATGGCGCGGGCTGAACTGACATTATTATATCCGGGGCCGGCCGGGAAGATTAGGCTGTCACTTCGTTGCCGGAAGAGCGGCCCTGCAGGAAAGCCATTGCGTTCTGCAGGGTAGTGGAAGCGATGGCTGACAGTGCTTCCCGGGTAAAAAAGCCCTGATGGGATGTGATCATCACGTTGGGGAAGGAGAGAAGACGCGCGGTGGTGGAGTGCTCCAGAATCTCGTCGGAGCGGTCTTCAAACACATTGTTGGTCTCTTCCTCGTATACGTCCAGGCCGACGCCGGCAAATTTGTGCATACGGATCCCCTCTATCAGGTCGTCGGTTTTTACCAGAGCCCCCCGGGAGGTGTTCACCAGGATGACGCCGTCCTTCATCTGTCGGATGGTGTCAATGTTGATCATATGATAAGTGGAGTCCATCAGGGGACAATGAAGGGATATGACATCACTGTCGGAAAGAAGCCGCTCCAGGGGAACGTATTCCACAAAGTCTTTCAGCGATTCGTTGGGGTATACATCGTAGGCGAGGATCTTCATGCCGAACCCGCGGCAGATGCGGCACATGGCGGCGCCGATCTTTCCGGTGCCGATGATGCCGGCGGTCTTTTCATGTAGGTTAAATCCCATCAGCCCGCTCAGGCTGAAATCGTTCTCTCTGACTTTATTGTACGCTTTATACAGACGGCGGTTACATGCCAGGCAAAGCGCCATGGCATGTTCGGCCACTGCCTCCGGGGAGTATCCCGGAACACGCATGACACGTATGTCATATTTCTTGGCGACGTCAAGATCCACGTTATTGTAGCCTGCACAGCGCATCAGTATCAGGCCGATCCCTTTCTCATGCAGGATCGTCAGGGTGCGGGCGGATACATCGGAGCTTACAAAGGCGCAGACCGCGTCAAATCCATCCGCCAGGGCGGCGGTTCTTGGATCCAGGTCGGACTTGGTATATTCGATTTCTATCTCAGGAAATCCAGGCAGAGTTCCTGAGAAGGATTCTAAATCATAGCTTTTTGCATCATAAAATAAAATTTTCATATAATCTCCTGTTCTGCCGCGAGGCAAAGGCTGTTATTGTTTTACGCACTTAGTATATCGGCGGAAAAAGGAATTATACACTGCGGTCGGCGGTCCGGTTTGGATGCCTTTTATGACGCAATACCTCTTCCGGTTTTATAAGATCCGTCTGTCCTTTGGGGAAGCTCAGCCCATGGTTACGACCACGTCATATTCGGTCCTGCCCTTCTCATAGGGAATCACATTTCCCTCCGCGGGGCTGCCGTTCACGGTCATGGAGACTACGCCCTTTCTCACGTTGCCGGGATTCTTCACCTGGATGTGATAGGTTCCCTCCCGGAACTTCCGGGTCAGGGTAAAATCGCCAAAGCCGTCAGGCACACAGGGATCGATGGAAAGTCCCCGGTGGGTAGGATATACGCCCAGGATGTACTGGGAAATATTTACAAAAGTCCATGCAGCGGTGCCGGTCAGCCAGCTGTTCTTTGCCTCGCCGTGATACTTGGCATCCCGGCCGGCAACCATCTGAGAATAGACATAAGGCTCTGTCCGATGGATCTCGCTGATGTCTTCGATGTATGCGGGGCAGGTCTTTTTGTAGATCTCAAAAGCCCTGTCGCCCCTTCCCAGGACAGTCTCCGCAATAGAGACCCAAGGGTTGTTATGGCAGAAGATACCGGCGTTTTCCTTATATCCGGGGGGATAGGAGGAAACCTCGCCCAGCTCCAGATGATATTCGGTATAGGCGGGCTGAAGGATCATCACGCCGTATTTGGTGTCCAGCCGTTCTTTTACGGAATCCAGCGCTTTCTCGGCCAGGCCCTCTTTTACGCCGATTCCGGCCAGTACGCAGAAGCCCTGGGGCTCGATATAGATCTGCCCTTCCTTGCACTCTTTGGAACCGACCTTATCGCTGTGGGCGTCGTAGGCCCGCAAAAACCAGTCGCCGTCCCAGCCGTGAGACAGGACCGCATCATACATAACAGCCACTTCCCGGCGGGCCCGTTCCGCCTCCGCGTTGTCTCCCATCAGTTCGCAGAGCTGGGCGTACTCTTCACCGTATTTTACGAACATGCCCGCGATAAACACGGATTCCGCCACAGGGCCTTCGCTGGGGCCGAAAGTCTGGAAAGACTCGCCGGGATGAGCGGAGAAGCAGTTCAGGTTCAGGCAGTCGTTCCAGTCTGCCCGCCCGATCAGGGGCAGTCCGTGAGGGCCCTTGTGGGTCACGGTATAATCGAAAGAGCGCTTCAAATGATTCATCAGGGGAGCAGCAACGCTCATATCATTGTCAAAGGGAACCATTTCCGTCAGGATAGAGGTATCTCCGGTCTCCCGGACATAGGCGCTGGCGCCGGCGATCAGCCACAGGGGATCGTCGTTGAAACCGCTTCCGATGTCGGAGTTGCCTTTTTTTGTAAGCGGCTGGTACTGATGGTAAGCGCTGCCGTCCTGGAACTGCGTGGAGGCAATATCGATGATGCGCTCCCTTGCCTTTTCGGGGATCAGGTGTACAAAGCCCAGCAGGTCCTGACAGGAATCGCGGAATCCCATGCCTCGGCCAATGCCGGATTCATAGTAGGAAGCCGAGCGGGACATATTGAAAGTTACCATGCACTGATACTGGTTCCAGGTGTTGACCATGCGGTTTACCTTTTCGTCGCCGGAGGAGACGGTATACCTGGAAAGCAGTTCCTTCCAATAGGAGGACAGTTCTGCGAAAGCCTTGTCTACGCCGGCCTCGGTGTTGTATTTCGCCAGCATCTCGAAGGCTCTTTTCTTATTGATCACGCCGTGGGATTCCCATTTTTCTTCCTCGGGATTCTCTATGTAACCCAGCACGAAAACGTATGTCCTGCTCTCTCCGGGAGACAGGGTGAGATCCAGCTGGTGGGAGGCGATAGGGGCCCAGCCGCTGGCTACGGAATTGGTGCAGGCGCCTTTTTCCACCGCGAGGGGCCTGTCGGCTCCTCTGTATGCGCCGAGGAACTCATCGCGGATGGTGTCGAAACCGGCGATGGGAGCATTTACGGAATAGAGGGCATAATGGTTCCGGCGCTCTCTGTACTCGGTTTTGTGAAAGATGGTGGAACCTGTGATCTCCACTTCGCCGATGCTTAAGTTCCGCTGGAAATTTTTCATGTCATCATCCGCATTCCAGAGGCACCATTCCACGTAGGAGAATACGGAAAGTGATTTCTGGCTCTGAGAATTGTTGGTGATGGTCAGCTTGGTCAGCTCGCAGTTGTCATCCATGGGAACAAAGGCGAGGACCGAGGCTTCCACCTGATTTTTGGAGGAGGTAAAGCGGCTGTAGCCCAGGCCGTGGCGGCACTCATAGCTGTCCAGGTCCGTTTTGGAGGGCTGCCAGCCGGGATTCCATATGGTATCGCCGTCCTTGATGTAGAAATATTTGCCGTTGCTGTCCCCGGGCACATCGTTATAGCGGTACCGGGTCATGCGCAGCAGCTTTGCGTCTTTGTAGAAAGAATAGCCGCCACAGGTGTTGGAAATCAGGCTGTAAAAGCCGTTGCAGCCCAGGTAGTTGATCCAGGGAAGCGGTGTCTGGGGAGTCGTGATCACGTACTCCTGCTTTTCATCGTCAAAAAATCCAAATTTCATCTCTCTCTCCTAACTTTTTGAGTGGTTTTGCCGGGATGCCGGCGGTGTCTGGAATGCGCAAAAAGGAACGTCTTTCCGCATAATAAAATTATAACGAATGCACCGGGAAAATGCAACCGGAAATCCCCCGGGGAGATTGACAAGGGATTGGGCATTTGGTACACTTTTCCCAAAGGGACAAACACTTTTTAAAGGAGGGAAAATATGAAATTTCTAATCGAAGAAGGGGCGCTTGTGTTCCACGATAAGGGGGAAATGTGCCGGATCGAGGCGTGGGGGAAGGACTCTCTCAGGGTGCGTTCCACCATGCAGGGCAAGTTTACCGGGAACGACTGGGCCCTGACGGAAAAGGTGCCGGCTTCCGACGCCAAAGTGACATTGGAAAAGCAGGATCACTGGGCCGGAGACGGAAGCATCGATCAGCGGGAGATCGCTACTATTGTGAACGGACGTCTGAAGGCGGTGGTAAACTTTGTGGGGATCATCTCTTTCTACCGGGACGACAAGCTGATCCTCCGCGAGTATTTCCGCTCTTATGACGGAACTCTGTCCAGAGAGAGCAGATGCCTGAAGGTGATCCACCGCGAATGGAAGGGGATCATCGGCGGCAGCGAATACTCGCTGAATGTTAAGTTTGAGAGCAACGACGGGGAGAAGCTTTTCGGTATGGGGCAGTATCAGCAGCCCTACCTGGACCTGAAGGGCTGTACGCTGGAACTGGCCCAGCGCAATTCCCAGATTTCCGTACCTTTTGCCGTGTCTTCCCTGGGATATGGTTTCCTCTGGAATAACCCGGCGGTGGGCCATGTGACTTTCGGAAAGAATTATACGGAATGGGTGGCCCGCTCCACAAAGGAGATGGACTACTGGATCACGGCGGCTGACGGCCCGAAGCAGATCCTGGAGAATTATACGCAGGTTACCGGCCATGCGGATATGTTCCCTGAGGACCTCATGGGCTTATGGCAGTGCAAGCTTCGCTACAGGACGCAGGACGAGGTGCTTACGGTTGCCCGCCAGTATCAGAAGGAAGGCATCAAGATCGACCAGATCGTGATCGACTTTTTCCACTGGACCGTGCAGGGAGACTGGAAATTTGACAAAACCTATTGGCCGGACCCCAAGGCGATGGTGGACGAGCTGCATTCCATGGGCATAAAGGTGATCGTTTCCGTCTGGCCCTCAGTGGACAGAAAGAGCGAAAACTTCTATCCCATGATGGAGAAGGGGCTTCTCATCAGGACCGAGCGGGGCGCCGCCCAGACGTATGACTACCAGGGCGATTGTGTGGAGATCGACCCGTTTAATCCGGAGACGAGAAAATATGTCTGGGAAGTCTGCAAGAGGAACTACTATGATTTTGGCATAGACGCTTTCTGGCTGGATAATTCGGAGCCGGATTACGGTGTATATGATTTTGAAAATTACAGGTACTGCGACGGCCCGGCGCTTTCCATCAGCAACATTTATCCCCAGATGTACAGCAGGGTGTTTTACGATGAGATGAGCAAGCTTGACAAGGGGCCTGTGGTAAATCTGCTGCGCTGCGCCTGGGCCGGTTCCCAGAAATACGGAAATGTGGTATGGTCCGGCGATGTGCCCAGCACATTTGAAGCTTTTGCGGATCAGGTCCAGTGCGGCCTGAACATGGGGCTTGCGGGCATTCCCTGGTGGACGACGGATATCGGCGGCTTTATGACGGATGATGTCAACGACCCGGATTTCCGGCAGCTTCTGATCCGGTGGTACCAGTTCGCGGTTTATTCCGCAGTGCTTCGTATGCACGGCGACAGAGGCCCCTACAATATTCCGGCCCTGGATGACAGAGACTGGGGCGGAGGATATCTGCATACCGGCCAGCCCAATGAACTTTGGAGCTACGGCGAGGATAATTATGCCATCATGAAAAAGTATTATGAGATCCGTATTTCCATGCATGACTATATCCGGAAGCTCTATGAGGAGGCCCATACCAACGGTTCCCCGCTGATCCGTACCATGTTCTATGAGTTCCCGGAGGACGCAAAGTGCTGGGAGCTTCAGGATCAGTATATGTTCGGAGAAAAATATCTGGTGGCTCCGATTTTCCATCTCAACCAGTTCCGGCGCCAGGTGTATCTCCCCGCGGGGACATGGCGGCTGACCTCCACGGGAGAAACCTTCGAGGGCGGCACGGATGTGACGGTGGACGCGCCCATCGAGTACATGCCGGTATTTGAGCGGATGTAAGGAACGGCAGGCGTATTTTTCCCCGGAGACAGAAAAAATAAATAATGGAATAAATAGGAATAAATAAAAAGAAATAAATAAAAAGGAATAAATAGAAAGAATAGAAAGAAATAGGAATGATAAGAAAAAGCCCCCAGGCAGAAAACTGCGTGGGGGCGTAAGTTTCTAGCGGAGAGTGTGGGATTCGAACCCACGTGCCCGGAATGGACAACCGCATTTCGAGTGCGGCTCGTTACGACCACTTCGATAACTCTCCGTGTTTAGCAGGTGTCCTAACTCTCTTATTTTATCGGAAAAAAGTTCTCTTTGCAAGACTAACCTTTAAAATCATGAAAAATATTTTTCTCAAGTTGTGTACTGGCCCGGAATAGGTTATAATGTAAGAAGTCGTGAACGGGGAAACCGGCAGGTGAGCCGGGCATCCCAGAACCTTATAGCCCATACGGCGGAATGGAGGAACACATGAAGAGAATCGGAATGTTGACCAGCGGGGGAGACTGTCAGGCCCTGAATGCGGCCATGAGAGGCGTTGTAAAAACCCTTGACAACAGCAAAGAAGAAGTAGAGATCTACGGTTTCCTGGACGGTTACAGAGGTCTGATCTACGGGAAATTCCAGATGCTGACCGGCAAGGATTTTTCGGGGATCCTGACCAAGGGGGGAACGATTCTTGGCACTTCCCGCACTCCTTTTAAGACCATTAACGATCCTGACGAGAATGGCCTGAACAAGGTGGAAGCCATGAAGCAGAATTATTACAAGCTTCAGCTTGACTGCCTCGTGATCCTTGGGGGAAACGGAACGCACAAGACGGCGAACCTGCTTCGGGAAGAGGGGCTGAACATTGTGACGCTTCCCAAAACCATAGATAATGATCTTTGGGGCACCGATATGACATTTGGATTCCAGAGTGCCGTGGACATAGCAACAGAAGCCATCGACTGCATCCATACCACTGCCGCTTCCCATGGCCGTGTATTTATTGTAGAAATCATGGGCCATAAGGTTGGCTGGCTTCCCCTGAATGCCGGAATGGCAGGCGGGGCGGATATCATTCTCGTTCCGGAGATCCCTTATGATATTGATAAGGTCATCGATAAGATCGAAGAGAGGGACCGGAAGGGCAGCCGGTTCACCATTATTGCCGTGGCGGAAGGCGCTATATCCAAAGAGGACGCCAAGCTGTCCAAAAAGGACTATAAGAAAAAGCTGGAGAAGCGCACAGCGCCATCCGTATCTTATGAAATTGCGGCGGAGATTCAGAGAAAGACCGGCAGGGAAGTGCGCGTCACGGTTCCGGGCCATGTGCAGCGCGGCGGCAGCCCCTGCCCTTATGACCGGGTATTTGCAAGCCGGCTGGGATCTGAGGCGGGCAAGCTGATTCTGGAGGGACAGTACGGCTTTATGGTGGGCTATAAGAATCGTGAGATCGTCAGAGTCCCTCTTGAAGATGTCGCCGGAAAACTCAAGATGCTGGATCCTGACGCTTCCATCGTGAAAGAGGCAAAGCTGTTGGGCATCTGTTTTGGCGATTAACCAAATGCCCCGCGGCCAAATGGACGTGCGGGAATAAAAACGGCAGGGATGATTTGTCAGGAGCGATAGTATGTCTTACACGGCCTTATACAGGAAATTTCGCCCCGACACGTTTGCGGACGTGAAGGGGCAGGATCATATTGTGACCACTCTGAAAAACCAGCTGAAGGCAAACCGTATCGGACACGCCTACCTGTTTACCGGCACCCGGGGAACGGGAAAGACCACGGTGGCCAAGATTTTTGCCCGGATGGTGAATTGCGAGGAACCGACGGAGGACGGGCCCTGCGGCCAATGCCGCAGCTGCCGGGCGATTGCGGCAGGGGCAAGTATGAACGTCATAGAGATCGACGCGGCGTCCAACAATGGCGTGGACAATATTCGCGAGATCGTGGAGGAAGTCTCCTACTCTCCGGCGGAGGGGAAATACAAGGTTTATATCATAGACGAAGTCCATATGCTTTCCATAGGGGCGTTTAACGCGCTGCTCAAAACCCTGGAAGAACCTCCTTCCTACGTGATCTTTATCCTTGCGACTACGGAGGTGCACAAGCTGCCTGTGACGATCCTGTCCCGGTGCCAAAGGTATGATTTCAAGCGTATTTCTATAGATACCATTGTCGGCAGGATGCAGGAGCTGATCGACACCGAGAAGGTGCAGGTGGAGGAAAAGGCCCTGCGCTATATTGCCAAGACGGCGGACGGGTCCATGAGGGATGCTTTGAGCCTTTTGGATCAATGTATTGCTTTTCATCTTGGCCGGGAGCTGACTTATGACAAGGTCCTGGAAGTGTTGGGAGCGGTGGATACGGAGGTATTCAGCCGGCTTTTGCGGAATGTCCTGGAAAGGGATGCGCTTGGGTGCATACAGCTTCTGGAGGAGATTGTCATGCAGGGCAGGGAACTGACCCAGTTTGTGACGGACTTCGCCTGGTACCTGCGGAACCTGATGCTGGTCCAGGCGTCTGACGATCTGGAGGATGTGATCGATATGTCCACAGATAACCTGAAACGCCTGAAAGAAGAGGCACAATTGGCGGATATGGATCAAATTGTGCGTTATATTCGGATCTTTTCCGAGCTGTCCGGCCAGATTCGGTATGCCTCGCAGAAGAGGATCCTCGTGGAGATCGCGCTTATCAAGCTCTGCAGGCCGGAGATGGAGACGGATCAGGAGGCGGTGCTGGACCGCCTGCGGCAGGTGGAAGATAAAGTAGAAAACGGCGTCGTTGTGACGGCGGCACCCGGAGCGGCCCAACAGCCCGGCATGGGCCCGGAGGCGGCAAAAAAGAAGCCGGAGCTGGCAAAGGCGGTGCCGGAAGAAGTGCGGCAGGTTGTGGCAAAATGGCAGGCTATTGTAGGAAGCGCGGACAATCCCATGCGGGTCTACCTGCGCTCCGCAAAACTGAGCCTGGGAAATGACAACAAGCTGATCGTAGCGCTGGAGGACGGTGTGGCGTCGGATTACTTTGCGCAACACCAGGAGAACAGGGAGCAGCTGGAAACGCTTCTTGCGGATTTCACCGGCCGCCAGATCGAAGTGGCGTTTCAGCCGATAAAGGGGCAGCAGGATTTTGAGGAGAACTACGTAGATCTCACGAAAGTCGTTCAGATGGAGATCGAGGAAGAGGAATAAAAAGAGGCCGCACAGGCGGCAGAAAGCGAGGAAACAGTATGGCAAAGCGAGGTGGATTTCCCGCCGGCGGAATGCCCGGAAATATGAGCAATCTGATGAAGCAGGCGCAGCGTATGCAGCGTCAGATGGAGGAAGGGCAGAAAGAGTTGGAGACCAAGGAATTTACGGCGGCGGCAGGCGGCGGCGCCGTGGAGGTGACGGTAAACGGCAAAAAGGAGATCCTGGGTGTGAAACTGTCGGAAGAGGTTGTGGATCCCGAAGACGTTGAAATGCTGCAGGATCTGATCGTGGCCGCGACCAACGAGGCGCTGCGGAAAGCCGAGGAGGCCAGCGCGGATCTGATGGGCCGGATGACCGGCGGCCTGGGCGGCCTGGGAGGGCTGACCTTCTGATGGATCTTTACAGTGGACATATCAACAAACTGATCGAGGAGCTGGCGGCGCTGCCCGGAATTGGCAGCAAGTCGGCCCAAAGGTTGGCATTCTACCTGATCAATATGCCCCAGGACAGGGTAAAACGGCTGGCGGATTCCATTTTGGAGGCAAAAGAGAATGTGCGTTACTGCAGGGAGTGCTATACTTTGACGGACAATGAGATCTGTCCGGTGTGTGCCAACAAAAAACGTGACCACAAGACGATCATGGTGGTAGAGAACACGCGTGACCTGGCGGCTTACGAAAAAACCGGCAGATATGAAGGAGTCTACCATGTGCTTCACGGGGCAATCTCGCCGATGCTGGGGATCGGCCCTGGCGATATTAAGCTGAAAGAGCTGATCGAGCGGTTGGAAGGAGACGTAAAAGAAGTCATTATTGCCACAAACTCCAGCCTGGAGGGAGAGACGACGGCCATGTACATCAGCAAAATGATCAAACCGACAGGGATCCGGGTGACCCGGATCGCCAGCGGCGTGCCGGTGGGCGGAGACCTGGAATATATTGACGAAGTGACGCTTCTCCGTGCGCTGGAGGGGCGGGTAGAGCTATAAAGGGCTGCGGAAGGCAGCAGAAAAGAGGAAAAGATGGCAGTAGAAAAAAGTGTGTTCGGGAAGTATCCCGACGGAAGGGATATCATGCTGTATACCATTTCCAACGGCAGGGGAATGCAGGCGGCTGTCTCCAATCTGGGGGCGGCGCTGGCAAAGCTGCTGGTGCCGGATGGAAATAACAGGACCGCGGATGTGGTCCTGGGGTATGACAGGGGCGAGGATTATCTGAAGAACGGCTGCTTTTTTGGAGTGGTTATCGGCCCAAGCGCAAACCGTATCGGAAATGCCGCTTTTGAGCTGGACGGCGTGACCTATCATATCGATGTGAATGACGGCGTCAATAATCTTCACAGCCATATGGAAAAAGGCTATCATAAGCTCCTTTGGAATGCGGAGATGGGTGACAATAGTGTCACTTTTACGCTGGAAGATACGGACGGCAATCTGGGCTTCCCGGGAAATAAGAAGGTGTCCGTTACTTATTCCCTGGATGAGGAGAACGGGCTTCGGCTGCATTACCACGGAAGCAGTGACAAGCGCACTGTGTTGAACCTGACAAATCATACCTATTTCAACCTGGACGGGCATGATAGCGGGAAAATATTGGATCATGAGCTATGGCTTGGCGCTTCCAGGTATACCCCGGCAGGGCCCGGCTCTATCCCCACGGGAGATGTGACAGAAGTGTCAGGGAGCCCCATGGATTTTACCAACGCTAAGAAGGTCGGCCGGGATATTGGAGCCGATACCGAACAGCTTCGCATTGGTAATGGATACGATCACAACTGGGTCATCGATGGCTGGGACGGTACCCTGCGCCACTTTGCGACGGTGAAGGCGCCTGTGAGCGGAAGGGTGATGAAAGCTTATACTACCTTGCCGGGGGTACAGTTCTATGCGGGTAATTCGATCAGCCGTCAGACGGGCAAGGATAATGCTGTCTATGATTCGCGCCAGGGGCTGTGCCTGGAGACGCAATATTTCCCCGATTCGGCCAATAAGCCTCAGTTCCCGTCCTGTATTTTCGGCGGTGGGAGGGAATACGATTCCGTGACCGTGTACCGGTTTGAATAAAAAGCAGAGCGGGCCGCTGCCGCAAACATTGTCGAAAGTTTTTGGGGGTCAGCGCGACAAAGAATGATAAAATACCTCGCATACCGATGTTATGATGAAATAAAACGGTATGGGAGGTGTTTTTATGGAATTACCTAAGAATATTACACAGGTCGGCGAGCCGGATCGCAGCTGCAAGATATACGTGGAAGATTACGTGATGTCATACATTAAGCAGCTAAATCGCAACGCTGGGGATAAGGAAATGGCGGTGGGGCTGTATGGCATCCGGAAGCAGGAAGACGGTGTGACATATCTGTTTTTTTACGGGGCCTGCCGGCTGAACTTCCTTCAGAGGGAAAGCCGACATCTGTCACAGGCCGTACAGCAGGAAGCGGAAGAGGTGCGGCGGAAATATTTCTCACAGTATTTTTTCCTGGGCTATCGCATACTGAACGGCGAGATGGTGGAAGGGTTTCATATCTGCGAGCAGGGAGTGTGCAGGTACATAGAAGGATATGCGCAGTTCTATGAAAAAAATGACAGTATGCTTGCGTTTATGCTGGAAGACCGGAAAGAGGCCGTGCAGCCGGAGGAGTTCCATCAGGAAAAATATGATGAGGTAAAGAAACGCCAGGAGGAAAGGAGACAGCAAAACGAGGGGCAGGCAGGACATGCCAGGCTTCTGTCGTTTGGTATAAAGCGCTGGGAGGCACAGAAAACAAAATTTGCAAAGAACGCGGAAAAGGCATTGGAAAAACCTTCCGCCGAAACAGCGAAAAAAAACGCGGAAAATCCTTCGGAAAGAATACCCGAAAAAAGTTTCCGGCATATGAAATACGCGGCTGCTTCTGTCTTTGTCCTGCTGTTTGTGGCCGGTTTTGCCACTTTGAACAGCGATGGAACGCTGGACAACCTTCGGGCCGGTTTTTATGAAATGATTGAGCAGATGAATACGCAGCAGCTGCCGGATACCATGGAGGTGGCAAATAATTCTGCCCAGGCGGGCAGTGTTGTGACAGAGGACAAGCTGACGGAGGCCCTGCTGCAGGAAAACGCGGAGGCCGCACAGGTGGTGGAAAGCGGCATGAATGGTAATGGGGAAGATAGTGACGCTGGAGAGCCAACATTGGAACCGGCTTCCGATCCTGCATTGGAAGCGACGCCGGAACCGGTTTCCAGCCCTGCCCCAGATCCGACGCCGGAACCGGCCGATGAACAGGCACAGGAACAGCCTGCCTCTGAACCTACGCCTGAGCCCACCGTTGCGCCTACGCCTGAACCCACTGTTGAACCTACGCCTGAACCTACCGCCGAGCCGGTCTCTTACACGATCCGGCGCGGAGATACTCTGATCGGGATCTGTCTGGCGCAATACGGAAGCGACGAGATGGTTGCTGAGGTTTGTAATTTTAACGGAATCGTGGATCCGGACGATATTAAGGAGGGGCAGAAAATTTTATTACCATAGAGGAGCGATCTGTGGTATACTGTCCGGGAAGAGGTTATCATGTGGATTCGGAGGAACCATGGCAGATATCAGAAGTTACCTAAAAGAAAAAGAAAAGCGGGAACAGAAGCAGGCCGGCTACAAAGAGAAGATCATACGGCACAAGCTGGCTTCTGTCTATCGTGTCCTTCTGATTTGTGCGGCAGTGGCAGCGCTGGTGGCACTGATAGTGGTTCAATACCGGCGGCATGTGTATACGGATTATGATGTGGTATCCTCTGTTCCCCGGGAAAGCGCCGGAAATTCTACGGATATCCGCCTGGGTGATTCCATTTTAACGTACAGCCGGGACGGGGCGCATTGTACCGGCGCCGACGGGCGGACTACCTGGAATCAGACTTATCAGATACAGGATGTGTGTTTGGCCGTCAGTGGCGGCACGGTAGCCATCGGCGATTACAACGGCAGGAGTATTTATGTGCAGAATACACAGCAGCAGCTGGGAGTGATAACAACGACCATGCCTGTTCAGGAGGTGGCGGTTTCGGCCTCCGGCATGGTGACTGCCGTCCTTGCAGACACGGATGTGGAGTGGATCAATACTTATAGCCCCAGCGGAGAACTTCTTTATTATGGACAGGCCAGAATGAATGACGCCGGATATCCGGCTGCGATCTGCCTTTCGCCAAGCGGTGAGCTGCTCTGCGTTTCTTATCTGTATGTGGATGCCGGGGTGTTGAAAACAAATCTTGCTTTTTATAACCTGACGGATGTGGGAAAAAATTATAACGATTTCATCGTAAGTTCGGATTCTTACACCGATCTGGTTCCCTATGTGCAGTTTATGAATGACAATACGCTGTTTGCGGTGGGGGACGGGTGCCTTTGGATCTATACCGGGAACAGGCAGCCGGTGTGCGCCGCTGGGCACCTCTATAATGAGGAAGTGCAGTCTGTCTTTTACAATGAGGAATATGTTGGGCTGATGTTCCGCTCTGAGGACAGCAGCTACCTTTACCGCCTGGATGTCTACAACACGGCAGCCAAGATGGTGGGCAGTTTCTATTATAACATAGAGTATACGGATTTGTTTTTTGATCGGAACAACATCATAGTATATAATGAAACGAATTGTGTGATAACGACAATGGACAAGATAGAAAAATTCAGCGGAAGCTTTTCAAAACCAGTGAGGCTGATGCTGCCGGGAAACAGTGCGTATCGATATATACTGGTGACGGATTCTTCTATCGATACAATACAGCTGAAATAGCGGGAGATGAGAAGAGGATGATAAGTACAGATGTGACCTCTGTTAATTTATTGCTGATCTGCACTGTGGGTATGGCTGTGATCAATGTGATAAGCGGATATAAGAAGGGTATGGTCAGAGCGGTCATTTCTCTTGTATCTCTGGTAATACTCTGCGTGGTAGCTGTACTGCTGGCAAATGGGATCAGCAGCTATCATGACGGGAATTTTTTTCATGTGGCATTGGTAGTGATACTGCTGGCCGTACTGGGGCTGGCGCATCATCTGCTGAGCGTGGTTTTCTTTTCGGCTAAATTGGTGGTCCGATTACCGGTGATACACTTTGCGGATAAATTGCTTGGCATTGTGTTTGGATTGGTAGAGACCGTTTTGATCTTGTGGACCCTTTATACGTTTGTGATGATGATGGATCTAGGGGAGATCGGGGATATGATCCTCACATGGACGGGCGGAAGCCCGCTGCTGACGTGGCTGTATGAACACAATTATCTTGCCTACGGAATCGAGCGGTTGTTGGAGGAGTTCCAATTTATCCCGCTGACAGATTTTTTCCATATTTTTGAAAACGGCATTGACAAGTAAAAATGGGCGGTGATATAATAAAAACCCATCGCCCGGTAGGTGCGGTGGGTTTTCTGGCCTCATAAGTTATATCGGTTCAGACAGTGCCGTTCGCAAGGCTGTGTTGACGCGTTATCCGGCGCCATTCGCAAAGCCGCGCTGACGCGCTTTTCGTTGCTCCGCGACTTCCTTTGCTCATCAAATGGCGCTCCTTCAGCCGCCAGACATGCAGACATGATGGAAAATTCGTGCGAGCACGATTTTCCTCTGAATGCGGCAACCGGCTGAACTGTTGCGAAAAGTATGAGGAAAAACAAAAAAGTTGTTGACAACGGTGACTGTCTGTGATACGATGTTAAAGTTGCCGCAAAGGGCAGTAGCAGAGGGCGAAAGTTAAGAAGCCCCACGAACCTTGACAAATAAACAGTAATGCAACCCTGAAGATTCCAAGGCAGCGGGAGGCAGGAAGC
>CANPYT010000009.1 GCA_947588705.1 uncultured Acetatifactor sp.
CTTTTCCTCTGTCATAGGCAGAATCCTCCTGATATGAAATAATGGGGTTAATCTTGAAAAATACTGTAGAGTAAAACGCTGTAGAGTATAATTAAAATAGAAGATTATGATTTTTCAAAGACAATATGATTATAGCAGGAATATGTTCCCCTGTAAAGACATTTGTTTTCTTAGTTTTCTTAGTTTTCTTAGTTTTCTTAGTTTTCTTAAGATTTCTTAAAGGTTTCTTAAATGAATCTCTATTTTTCAATGCCTGTAGCTTGTTTCACGACTTGATTTTACGACTTTGTTTTACGACTTGTTTTTACGACTTGTATTTCCGGCTTTGCGATTGCCCTGGCCGCTTCGGCTGGACAGTTGTAATATACAGGTTTATAATATACAGTAGGTTTTGAAAATCTGCCGTATCCAGGCAGGGGAAACAGGAGTGAAGGAACATCATGATTAAAAACGCGAATTGGATATGCCCGCCCGCTGACACAGGCGAGGTATGCCCGGTATTTTCAAGGAATATCCGTATTGACAAAACGGTCAGGTCCGCGCTGCTTTCCGTTACCGCAACGGGAGTTTACGAAGCGCGGATAAACGGCTGCCGTGTGGGCGATTTCATTCTTGCGCCCGGCTGCACCGCGTATAAAAAAAGGCTGCAATATCAGACATATAATGTTACGGATATGCTTGAAAACGAAAACACGATCGACATACTCTTAGGCAAGGGCTGGTACAGAGGGCGTATAAGCGCGTCGGATAAGGAGATAAACGAAACCCCCGGCGCGGTGATCGCGGAGCTTAAAATATCATATTATGACGGCTCGGAGCAGGTCATTGCAACAGATGATTCCTGGACGGTAAGCACGAGCCGCATATTGCTTTCGGACATTTACGACGGGGAGATATATGACGCGTCGGCGGAAACAAAACAGCTCGGCGGCGCGGTAATGACCAATGATATTTCAAAATCCACGCTGATCCCGCAGGAGGGCGAATACGTCACGGAGCATGAACGGATAAAGCCCGTAAGGATGTTTACAACTCCCAATGGCGAGCGCGTGATCGACTTCGGACAGAATATCGCGGGATATGTATCGATCGAATTGACTGCGGACAAGGGCGATAAGATCGTCCTCTCCCACGCGGAAATACTTGACAGCGACGGCAATTTCTATAATGCGAATTACCGCAGCGCAAAGGCCCGGCTTGAATATATCTGCCGTGACGGGCATCAGGTGTACAAACCGCATTTTACCTTTTTCGGATTTCGGTATATCCGCCTTGACGAATGCCCGAGCCATATCAACCTCGATCATTTTACTGCGGTCGCGCTATATTCCCATATGAAGCGCACGGGCCACATCAAAACAGGCAGCGAGAAGGTAAACAAGCTGTATGAAAACACCCTATGGTCGCAGCGGGATAATTTTATCGATATCCCCACCGATTGCCCGCAGCGCGACGAGCGCATGGGCTGGCTCGGCGATGCCCAGGTGTTCGCGAAAACAGCGTGTTTCAATTACGATACGAGAAAATTCTTCAAAAAATGGCTCGGCGATCTGTGCGCGGAACAGCGCGAAAACGGTTCTGTTCCCGATACCGTGCCGAACTTTTGGCTTATACCGAAGTCAAGTACCGCGTGGGGCGATGCCATAACGATTATTCCGTGGCAGATGTATCTGTTTTACGGAGATGAGGATATTTTAAAGCAGAATTTTGACGCGATGAAAAGGTGGGTGGATTACATCACACAGGACACGCTTGAGGAATATCTGTGGGTATGCTCCGACGACGACAAAGGGCTCTGGGGCAAGCATTACGGCGACTGGCTCGCTCTTGACGCGCCATACGGCAGCTATATAGGCTCGACGGATATCGATTTTATCGCGAGCGCGTTTTACGCGTATTCCACGGAAATCCTGGTAAAAGCCGGGAAAGTAATTCATAAAGATATGTCCGAATATGAGCGGCTTTATAAAAATATCGTGTCGGCGTTTAAAGGGAAGTACAACAAATATTCCACACAGACGGAATGTGTGCTTGCGTTATATTTTAATCTGACGGACCATACAGCGGAGACCGCGGAACAATTAAATAACATGATAATCGCAAACGGGAACCGGCTTCAGACCGGGTTTGTGGGAACGCCGTACCTTTTGTACGCCCTCAGCGAAAACGGCTATGTAAAAACCGCGTACAGCCTGCTCCTGCAGGAGGAATATCCTTCATGGCTTTACGAGGTAAACCACAACGCGACTACGATATGGGAGCATTGGGACGGAATACGCGACGACGGGAAATTGTGGAGCACGGATATGAACTCATATAACCACTATGCCTACGGCTCAGTGTGCGACTGGCTCTATTCCACGGCGGCGGGGATCAAGCCCGTGGAGGAACACGCCGGGTTTAAAGAGGCCGTAATAGCTCCCGTGCCCGACAAGCGACTCGGGAGCATGACCGCGGCATTTGATACCGCATACGGAACGATCAGATCCTCCTGGCGCTATGACGGCGACGCCGTGCGGTATGAAATCGAAACGCCTGTTAATGCGACTGTCATTATCAATAATAAAAAACATTTTATAACAAAGGGGACACATAGATTTTCCTCTTTATAGGTATTGGATCCATTCCAGATCACCTGCGCCGCATTCTGTAAAATCAGGCATTTCATCTGTTATGATTTGAAGTTTCAGAAATGTACTGTTCTTCGCCTTCTTCATTTAAAAAGTCCTGGAAGCCATCGGAGCGGCTTTCAGGACTTTTTTAACGCTGTCTGGCATTTAGTTCTGGTCAAGATCCTCCCAGCACATTTCAGGAGCAGGATCGTTCATGGCACAGAATGCCGGTCTACCCAGGGGGAAACGGGGTAAACAAAATTCACTGTCAATGCCTATGCATTCGTACTTCAATTCGCTTACGGTTTCCGAGCTGTATGCGCCGCTCTTTCCTTTGTCCATGACGATCTTCTCCAGTGTATCCGCCTCCTGGCGCGGCAGTTTGCTGAAATCAAAATATTCCTTTTCGCCTAATTCCCGGATAATCTCCATGACCTGCTCTGTCTTGAGATTCCCCACTAGAAATCCCTCAGGAAGTTCCATACTCTGCCTCTTGGGTAACAACATCGCAATTGCCGTAGGCCCGACGGAAAAGTCTTTTGCCGCCTGCATCATCACAACTTCCTTTCCGTTAAAGGGCACTTTCTTCTCGCACACCGGGACGACCTTCTCCCCCTGCAGCAACTGACCTGTAAAACCTACTACTCTTATCATAACTTCCTCTCTTTCTGCCGCCGCTGCGGCTTCATCGGCTCTGCGTTCTTCCCAGAGCCGGATGGGTTATTTTGTTTACAAGAAGATCATAGCATACCCCCTTGTACGGATATACGCACAAGCGCAAAAAAAGCAGAACGTTTTTGTTCTGCTTTTTTTCTGCTTTTTTTACAGCTTATTTTGCCTGTCATCATAGATACAATTCCAGCGCCGCCGCAAGAAAGTCCTTGTATTGCCGTCTTATCCCTGCCGGTTCGAGGATCTCCATATCCGTTCCATTGGCGGCGATCCAGCCGAAAAACTGCGGACTGATGTTGACCGAAAAATGCACGGTAAAATACCCGTTCCGCTTGGGCACCATCATGACATCCAGTCCATATCTGTCAATGATCACGCCTGCAGTCCGATTCGCACATTTCAGGGTGACATTCACTTCCTCGCCGCCGAACATTCCAAACGTCTTTCCCGAAAAGTTTTTTTGATACTGTTCATATACCGCCGCCCCTTCCCGCTCCATGTGCGGAAGTACCTGGGCGTTCATCATCCTGTCCACCCGGTAATGCTTAATATCCTGAATTTCAGGATCATACGCCAGCAGGTAATAATTCTCATCATCCCAAATCAGGCCCCACGGACTTACCGTATAGACTTTTCCCCCATGGCGGAGGCGCTGCTCCTTCTTTTCCGTCCACTCGGCATACTGGAAACTGATACGGAAATTCTCGCTCATCGCCTCATAGAGCAGATCCACTATATAATAGACTTTCTCAAATCCTGTTTTTGCCGGATTGCTCAGGAAGATCTGCCGATGCAGTTTCCTCGCCTGATGCCTGCCCGCAAAACCCTCCAGTTTTCGGATCAGCGCCTCGGATTTTTTCGGGGAAATGAATTTTGCCACCTGTACTGCGTCAATCAATATTTTCAGCTCCGGGAGCTCAAGTTCCCTTTCCGCCAAATACCATCCCCTGTTACCCGGCGCCTTCACAATATCCATGCCAAACTGCTCCAGAGCCTGAATATCTCCGTAGATGCTCCTCCTGTCGGCGTACATGCCGTAGCCTTGCAGTTTTCTGTCAATATCCGCCGCCGTGACAGGATGCTCCTCGTCCGAGTCGTCCTGCAAAACTTTCATGACAATAAGCGTCTTGAGCTTCATCTCCCAGGAAGCCATAAAGATACCTCCTTAGCTTTTCCGGTTTGCAAACCATTTCCCAACGGCATACAAAACAGCCGATATCGCCATATCAATGAGCGCATTATCCATATCGTTCTTCGCAAGGTTGGCAAAAAACCAGGAAAGCCAGAAAATAGGAAGGGCGATCCCGATTCCCCTTCGGAATCTCTTTTTTATGATCTGAAAGATCAGATAAAATATGGGGGAATAAAACGTCACCATACTGCATACTTGAAATAACCCGGGGATCCCTTTGGAATAATACTTTGCCATAGCTCCAAAAGGCCCCACCCGCATATCGATCAAAAAGAATAGAACCACCGCCGCCAAAAGGACGGATCCCAGGACCCTCCGAAAATCCTGACCGGTATATCCTTGTTCCCGGCGTTCTGCTCCGGACTGCACAGTCTCTTTTTTCAGCGACTTAGAAAATTTTCCGATGCCATCTCCTATGCCGCCCCCGATTTTCTTTAAGGCTTCCCGGCCCTTTTCAGCGCCCTGCTGCACCTGACGGTCCCACATCTGTTCCTGCCGCTGCTGGCGGTCCCACATCTGTTCCTGCCGCTGCTGGCGATCCCACATCTGCTCCTGTTGCTGCTGGCGGCCCCACATCTGCTCCTGTTGCTGCTGGCGGTCCCACATCTGCTCCTGCCGCTGCTGGCGATCCCACATCTGCTCCTGCCGCTGCTGGCGGTCCCACATCTGCTCCTGCTGCAGCTGCGGATCCGAATTTATCCTATCCCTCTCCCACATAAATTCGTCAATGGTCCTATGGTCTGGCCACTCACGCGGGCATCCCCTTGGGTACTGCTCCGCAAAATCCAGGAAATCGTCAAGCGTCAGATTAAGCCTTATATAATGGCCCGAATTCTGCCCGCTGAACCCGCAGCATCTCATAATGGTCGAAACATCCTGCGTCTTTGCCATATCTGCGGTTCCGTATACTTTGTATGCGGTGTTCTCCATATTGTTTCTTTCATAAAGATAAGTATATAAGACCCTTGCCTTTTCTTCCGCCCGCATATGGTAGAAAGTATCTCTGTCACTCTTTGACGGAGGCTGATTGGGATTCATCCTCGCCGCCATATTTTCTCCTTTCCCGCGCTGCCCGGCAGCGCTTCCCGCCCTGTTTCATTTCCTCCCCATGCCTAATACATCTGTCTGCGGAATGGCCGTTTCTTCAAAAAACTTCCACCCCTTCCAGCTCGTTAAACTGCATTTCCATGTAAGCGACCTGCGGGCATTCCTTGATCCTGCTCAGCCATCTGCTTCTGTCGCTCTCTGTGTACCGCAGGGAAAAACCATCCGTGCTCCTATTCACAAATCCCACCCTTTCATCCTCTTTATCCTCGCTCATCCGCAGGAGATCTTCCAGCTTTGCCACGAAGATACGGATCTTCCGAACTCCCTCCATTTCATCCACAAACACAAAGGAGACGGCTGGAATCATCCCGAAAGTCTCTGCCGTCTCTTTCAGTTTGTCAATATTACCCTGGGAAAAATTAAAACTTTTGCCCTCCGTCTCCGGAATATTCCGTCCCTTTACGGAGATCGCGTAGCGGACGGAAGTATCCTTCCGCTTTGTGGCGATCACATCCGCACCCACATGATCGATCAGCGCCACAGACATGTCCTTCAACTGTCCCAGCACATACATGGTCAGACTCTCAGCGAAATCCCCAAATTGCTTTGCCCATCGTAAATCCTTGTCCTGCATTTTTCTTCTCTCCTTGTCTTTATTTTTTGCGAAAACCTTGTATAGTGTCCTTCTGTTTCTTCCTCTGCATTAATGTATCACGTAGCCGACCACCGCCAGAACCAGCGGGAGAATAAAGAGAGTGACCCCTGCAAGTCTCCTGGCACATACATAACAGATCACCGAGATCACAGCTCCCATTACCGCACAGGGGCCTGCGTCCCCTTCTCCTCCTCCCAGCAGCCAATAGAGAGCAAGCCCCCAAGTAAGCCATCCTATAAAGACGGCGCCTATGTTCTGCTGCTTTCTCTCCGAGACGATAGCCTCCTCACTGCCGCCTTTCCTTCGGCGGTCCGCCTTTCCATTGTTCCAGCAGTAATCCTCAAAAGAAACCTTGCAGCTTCCACTGTCCACCGCCCTGACATAACTCTCTATATTCGTCTTAGTCGCCAGGCGCTGGTTTTCTCCGGACCTCACCTTATATCTAGCCAGCTCCTGCACCTCCGCCTGAGTCGCGTTCATGGACTGACCCTTTGCTCTTCGATACAACAGATCTACCTTTCTCGCCCTGTTCATCTCAACCCTCCAGCATCCGCTTACTGCAGCCAATCCTTCGCCGCGTCATACATCGCCTCTGCAGTATGGCGAAACCATGCGTACTGTTCTTCCACATCAATACCCGCAACAGGAATATGTATATTAAAATTGGCGGCGTCCGCATCCCCTTTCCAGGCACACTCTCCCAGATCCTGAAGTTTGCGGTCGATCTCTTCCCTGTGCTCCATAATACGTGCAAATATTTCAGGAAGTTTTTTTACAATAAAAGCGGTGCGCAGGCTGTTCTTATTGACATCACATTCCAGATAGATCCTGGGGCTCCAGTTGATATAATAAAAATTGTAATCTCCTGCCGTTCCAGGCCGCAGTGCGCTATCCAGCCCGTTTTCTTGAAGGTAGCGGCGAAATCCCTCCCAATATTCCTCGAAAGCAGGCGACTGCGCGTCATAGGGCCATCCGGGATATCCCGTCTTCTTCAACGTCTGCGCATTCCCGGCCTGTCCGCCCCCGGAAAATCCTTCTTCCGTTTGGGAAACCTCCGACTCTCTTTGTTCCGCACTTTTCATTTCATATAGTTCCTTCAGGCTATAACCGCTGGCCTGTTCATAACCATCTGCTTTATCCGTTCCCACCAGACAGTCCAACTGGCGGTGCGATTTGGGATAATATTGAAATTTTTCGCCATCCATAGAATAAAAGCGGATGCAGTCCTTCAGGACCGTCATATCATCGTTGCCGCCGTGAGTTTTAATCTTCCATCTCTCCCTGCTGCCGTCCGAAGCAAAAGAACAGAAATAACCACCTTCATATGCGTAACAAAATTCACCGTCAAAGTAAATCCTCCACGCCCGTTCCAGACATCGGGGAATCTTCCATACCGGAAGATCTCCCCGCTTTTGCGGCAGCGGCTCCAGCGTCATAGCTTCCCACTCTTCGTAATCGCCCTCCTCGTCGCAGGGCTCCTTTAAGACCCACATGATGTTTTTTTGCATATCAAAGGCTCTTATGGTCCGACGCATCATGCTCCCGTTCCCTCGCGCTTGAACATACTCTTCCGGATTTTTCAAAGGGTCATACTGAGGAGAACTCAGGCAGTACAGTTGTTTGAAATCATAATAATACCATTCATCAGCTGATTCAAGTCCCTCCCATATTTCCGAGTTTTCGTCAGTTCTGTAAGAATTGACCTCCAGACACAGAACCGCCCCTTTTTCATTCCCCATCACAGACAGCGTCGCCCACACACTCTCGACCATAGTCATGTTCCACTTCCGGCTTTCCTCATAAAATGCCTTGACAATACAGGTCTCCTCACCGGATTCTAAATCCATCATATATGCACTATATGCAGTCCATGAACCATAACTACCCTCCTCTTTAAGATAATACAGGATCGTTCCGCAGAGATACGGATGAATGATGCGTTCCTTATATTCCTCAGCGAGAGAAATCCTCTTGACCAACTCTCCTTCCGGGGTGAACCACGAGATTCCCCACATGCTAATAGCAAAAACGCCCTTGGGGTTCTTTACCAGCAAATCCGCGTCACCCAAGCTTCCCTGCAGATACTCTGTCCTGTGCGGATTTTTTACGTCACCCAGCCTCACTTTCCAAAGGCAATAATGATAATCTAACAGATAGCACCCATCCTGAAAGCTTCCGGTTATATTGGTGCGGCAGGAATCATATCGTCTGTCCCGTTGTTCCCATGCCTCCTCATAACCAGTATTCCTACCAGTCCCAAACCTAAAATACCTCTCCGTTCCCTGCGGCTCCATCTGCGATTCCCAGTATCCCTGCCGTAGCCTGTTCCCTTCTCCCATATTGCTCCGGTCCATTTCCAATCCTCCCGCACTTCTTTGCAGAATTTTCACGTAAGTTTTACATATTATACCCCCCCGGAACAATCTGTCAAGGAAATTGTATTTTTGTATTTTTGTCAACGGTGCCCTCAGCGAAAACGGCTATGTAAAAACCGCGTACAGCCTGCTCCTGCAGGAGGAATATCCTTCATGGCTTTATGAGGTAAACCGCAACGCGACTACGATATGGGAGCACTGGGACGGCAACAATATATCCAACCAGGAAACCTTTGACAACGGGAAGCGAAAAAAACAGCCATCGAGCTGGCGTATGCGGAAGTGAGCATCTACAACAGGAAGGACTTGGAGCGTGAGCTTCAGAACGAGGGCGTGTCCTCACAATAAAAATCCCCATATTACCAGGATACAATGGACGCAGCATTCCATTATCTGCCATTATCTGCAATAACCCCCGCTATTCCGCCAGGTACATCTTCAGGCCGCCCTCCAGGCTGTCCAGCGTCTCTTCCAGCGTCCTGCTGCCGTCCAGATACCCGGGCAGCGCCGCGACCAGCTCCTCCCGGATCTTTTCATCCTCCCTTATCGGCCGGTCAAGGGATTTGCATATTTCTACGATCTGCCCCGCGGCCTCCTCCGAAAAGGGGCTGATCTCAAAGAGCTCAAAGCCGCCGTCTTCCGTCTTTACCTCGGTCTCAGCCGCCATCTCAGAGCGGTCAGCCGCCGCCATCTTCTCCAGGGAGACACGGTTCACAGGGAAGCCGCCGTACTGGTCGGTGTCCTGTACTTCCTGAGACAGCGCAAATTTCAGAAAGTCCATGGCAGTTTCCAAATATTCGCTCTGAGAATTGATCCCCGTCTGCAGCGCCGGGAGAAAACAATTTTCAAAGGCGCAAAACTCTCCTTTTATATATTCCCTGATCGAGATCAGGCTCATACAGTCAAAGAAACCGCTGCACTCCGTATACGCTAACTTTGCCCGATATGTCAGATCCCAGTAATTGTACTTTCTGTCATCCTCCTCATGCTTTTCCACGATCCCGCTGTTCTCGCCAATGGCTTTCAGGTCCATGAGCACCGCCTCCATCTTTTCCCGGTCCAGCGCGTCGTCTTTTACGATCTCCCCACAGAAAAAGGGATAAAACTGATTCACCAGTTCGCTGACCGTCATAGGCCCAAGGTAGCTTTCCTGGCGTTCTTTCAGATAGGATGCCAGCGCGGAGAGGGACGCCATGTCCTGCTGCCCGATCTCCCGTCCTACAGCCATGTTGAAGCCAAATTCCAGGGGCACAACATATCGGCTCCCGTCTTCCTGCCTGTAGGCTCCCGTGATATTCGACATCAGCTCCCCGGATTCCTCCAGAGGCGCCACAGCTTCATCGATATCCGCAAGAAGCCCCTTTTGGGCATAAGACTCTATATTCAGATGGTCCATCACCAGAATATCCGGCGCATCCTCCCCCATAAGCCTTGTATTCAGCGCCTGGTAGACCTGGCCGTAATCCGGCGTTTTCCCGGAATACTGATCCGCCGCCGCGTAAGCGTACTCTATGGTGATCAGCACATCCGGATGAGCCCTGTGATAGGAGACCGCAGCCTGCTGAAGCAGGGAATTTTCCCATACCGTATACAGCGTCAGCTCCTTTGTGACCTCCGTCACCGCATCCGGGTCATATTCATATTTCATCAGCCGCTCCGTCCCGTCTTCCTGCCGGAACAGCGCGTAGATCCGGCCGTCCTCCATGGCGGCAAGCCCCGTGCACCAGCTGGTGGACAGCGCGAAATCCGTCTCAGATCCTTCTATCAGTTTTTCCCAGCTTTCGCTTACCTGATTATACCGGAAGATCCCCTGGGCTGCAGCCGCCACCGGGACCCCGGTTTCCGCAAAGCAGAAAGCCACCCCGCTCATGTTTTCCTCCGGAAGAGGTATCTGCGCCGCCTGTTCCTGTTTTCCTTCCGGCCACTTTTCCAGAGCGGCCACGCCATACCCGCCCCCCATGGCGGTCAGGTAAATGCTTTCCCCGTCGGAGAAAAGCTCCTCCCCATAGGATGCGCTGATTGCCTGGCTCTCCCGGATACTGCCGTCCTCCCCGCTCAGAAGGTCCAGGGAGGTCGGAGACAGCGCTGCCAACGTGCCGTTGTCCAGTGCCGCGATCCCTTCAATATACGGATACATGCCATATTCCTCATCCGGGACAGCCCATTGTTCCGGCGTGATGTCTTGTACCCGGTCTTCCCGGCCCTGATAGAGGTATCCCCGATAAAACCCTTCTTCCCCAATGCTCCGCAGGAAAAGGTACTGGGTTCCCTCCTTCCCCTGCAAAAGGGCCATGTCCGTCCATGGCTCCGCCGGGACCTGCATACCTGCCATCCATGCCGGGGAGACATCCTCAAAAGCATCCCCCCGCCGCGCCCACTGGCTGAGGATGGTATTTTCCCCTTCCTTCTTTGCCAGCAGCAGGTTCAGCGTCCCATCTGCCACAAAAAGCTGCTTCGTCACCCAGCCGTCGCTGGCCATATCCGGCAGCGGCTCCTGTTTTTCGACGTATCTTCCCCTGCTTTCCTCCGGCTTCCCGGCTTCCTCCTTTTGGCCGCAGCCGCCCCAGCATCCCGCCAGCAGCGCCAGACAGAGAAACGCTCCCAGCCATGCCCTTTTCTTCTTCTTTTTCATTCTTCCTCTGACTCCCTTCCTGCCTTTCACCCGGCATCTTTACAGATCAAGTATAGAGAATACAGAAGTCGTGTATCTTAAGGGTATCTGAATTGTATCCTAATTATTTCCTAAGAAAAAGGAAACGGCAGCGCTACAGGTGCAAAATAGACAATTTTTTTCACTATTTCCCCGCAAATTCGTCACATTTCCATTTTGTTATTTCACCTGAAATATGATAGCATTTATCTTGTGTGATCCGGCATCCGTCCGCCGCCGGCCGGACGGTGACGGTCAGACAAAATAAATAGAAACACAAAGACGTTTCGGAATGGAGACTTTTTATGAAAAAACTGGTTCCCTTTTTACTGACTGTGACAATGGCCGTAATGGTGATGGGCTGCGGCTCATCCAAAAAAGAACAGGCTGACAATGCCGCTGATTCCGCAAATACTGCCAATGCCGATCTCGCCGAGGAGAAAATGGCCGAGGGCGATATCGGCGAGACCATGTGCACCTCCTGGTTCGACTTCACGGTAAACAGCGCATACTTATGCGATGCCTTCGCGGATTACAAGGCTGCCCAGGGAAACGAGCTCCTGGTGATAAACGTTACCGTCGAGAATACCTTTAAGGAAGAAATTCCCATGTTTGACGACGATTTCTGGGTGCAGTGGGGCAGCGAGACAAGCGACGCCGCCTACGCTTATCCCATAACGGAGCCGGTCTCCTCCGACCAGGGCGTCCTGCCCGAAAGCTATCGGCTGGACGTAGGGGATTCAAAAAACGGCGTCCTGGTGTATGAGGTTCCCGCCGGACAGCCGCGTTTTGCCATCGCTTACCTGGAAGTCACTTCCGAAGAGGAACCCGGCAACGCTTACGTGGTCTACTTCGAGCCTGCAAAACAGTAAACCGGGCAGTCCTCTGTCCGTACAGAAAAAGTGTCAGAAAAAGACAGGGCGGACTTTCTCCGCCCTGTCTTTTTCTGACACTTTTTTGATACCGGAAGCTCTCCTGCGAGCTCTCCGCTTTTCCATTTTCTTTCCGCCTTTATCTCTGCACCCGTCCGGAAGCGTCTCCGCCCGCAAGGGTCTCCACTTCCTTCCTGGAAACCATATTGAAGTCGCCGGGGATCGTGTGCTTCAAAGCGGAAGCCGCCACGCCAAATTCCAGCGCCGACTTAAAATCCTTTCCGTCAAGCAGCCCGCAGATCACGCCGCCCGCAAAGGAATCGCCGCCGCCCACGCGGTCCACGATAGGATGGATGCTGTACTCCTTTGAATGATAAAACTCCTTGGTATCTCTGGAGTAAATACATGCGGACCAGCCGTTGTCAGATGCGGAATGGCTTACCCGCAGGGAAGATATGCAGTATTCAAAGTTGTAATCCGCAACCATCTGCTCAAAGATGGACTTATAGCCCGCCAGCTCCAGCTCGCCGCTGGTGACATCGGTCTTGCCGGGCTTATAGCCCAGGACAAGCTCCGCGTCCTCCTCGTTTCCGATACAGACGTCAACATACTGCATCAGGTTTTTCATCACCTTCTGCGCCTTCTCGGAAGACCAGAGCTTCTTGCGGAAGTTCAGGTCCACGGAAACCTTTACCCCATGCTTCTTTGCCGCCTGCAGGGCTTTCTCCGTCAGGGCTGCGGCGGAATCCGATACTGCGGGGGTAATGCCGGTGAAATGGAACCAGTCCGCGCCCTCAAAGATAGCGTCAAAATCAAAATCCGCCTCGGTTGCGGTTGAGATGGAGGAGTGCGCTCTGTCATAGACCACCTTGGAGGGCCTCATGGAAGAACCGCTCTCCAGGAAATAAATGCCAAGCCTCTCTCCGCACTTTGCGATATGTTCCGTTCCCACGTTGAACTTCCTCAGCGCGGCCACCGCGCATTCGCCGATCTCATTGTCGGGAACCGCCGTAACAAATTCCGCGTCATGTCCGTAATTTGCCAGCGACACCGCCACGTTTGCCTCACCGCCGCCATAACATACGTCGAACTCGTCTGCCTGGATAAATCTCTCAAAATTGGGGGTGGACAGTCTCAGCATGATCTCACCCATGGTAATTACTTTTGCCATTTCCTTTGCTTCCTTTCACTTTCTGTTTTCTTTTCCTTATTTCTGTACCAGATGAATGGCGAAGCCGCCGACCTCCCCTTTCAGGTAGATGGCCTTATACTTGCCCTTCTCGTCCTTCTTAGGCTCCTCGAACTCTACGCCCAGAACGGTGCTCATATAATTTACCGCTCTCTCGATATAGTTTGTGCGGACAGCGATATGGCCGTGGGTTCCCTTGAAAGGCGCCTTCATCACTTCCACCGCCGTTCCGGAAAAGACGGAGCTGTTTCCCACTTTCGTGTTCCATCCGAACAGGAAGCTGAAACGGTCTGCGGCCTTCTTTGCCTCCTCCTCGTTCTCCCCGTTGATGCCGATATGGGCCAGTTCAAAGCCAAGCATGGTCTGCACGGCCTCCCTGGTCAGCTGCTCGATCTTATCCCACGCGCCCTCGTTGATCAGGTCGCCGGGCACCATCCAGGAACCGCCGCAGGCGATGATCTTGTCAAAGTCCAGATAGGAGGTCAGATTCTTTGCGTTGATGCCGCCGGTGGGCATAAACTTCATATTTACATAAGGAGCCGCCATGGCTTTGATCTTCGCAAGGCCGCCGGACTGCTCCGCCGGGAAGAATTTCACCACGTCAAGGCCCAGCTCAATGGCCTGCTCGATGTCGGAAGGGCTGGAAGTACCGGGGGTGACGGGCACATTTTTTTCAATACAATACTTCACGGTCCTGGGGTTTAAGCCGGGACTCACGATGAACTTTGCCCCCGCGGCCACAGCCGCGTCCACCTGCTCCGCGTTCAGCACGGTCCCCGCGCCCACGCACATGTTGGGAAAATTCGTGGTCATGATCCGGATCGCTTCCGCCGCAGCGCCTGTGCGGAAAGTAACCTCCGCGCAGGGGAGTCCGCCTGCGCACAGGGCCTTTGCCAGGGGAAGCGCATCCTCCGCCCTGTCGATCTTGACAACGGGTACGATACCGATCTTACTGATCTGCTCTAATACTGGATTCATATCTGCCTCTTTTCCGCCGCCTTCCGGCAGCTCTTCCATTTTTGTCACAATTTTACTGAAGGATCTCCCGGACGGCTTCCCCTATGGCATTGTCCTTACAGTCCGCGAAGAAGGATTCCCGGAACTTTTCCCCGGACAGCGCCCCCTTCACCAGCTCCCTGTCAAGCTTTTTGAGAATGGTCACCATATCGGTATGGGTCACTTCCTTTACCTGGTCCAGGATCTTCTTGTTCCTCTGCTCCGGCACTACCCTCTCGGGGGGATACCCTCCGCCCCCCGGCGCACAGAACAGTTTCTCAAAGATGTACTGCAGGTTCAGCTCCCCGCCCCATCCAAAATTCTCAGCGAAGGGAATTGCCACACAGTTCCCGTCGTTCACCTGGGAAAACAGATAGGCGTCCAGGGGCGATTCAATATGGCCGCAGAGCACCTTGGGGAAAGAGTTGCAGGCCAGCATGGCGCCCTCGCCGGTCCCGCAGCCGGTCACGCAAAAATCCGCGGCCCCGGAGTTCAGCAGCACCGCTGCCAGAATGCCGTTCTGTACGTATGTCAGAGAATTTTTATCTTCCGCGCCGTACATGCCATAATTGATCACCTCATGGCCCATAGGCTCCACCACTTTTTTCAGGGTGGCCACGATCAGGTCGTTCTTTGCCGCCTGGCTGTTCTCGTTGATCACCGCAATTTTCATAAAATCCGCATCCCTCTCTATCCTGAATATGTTGTCTCTCCGATCCGTTTTTCTCACTCAGGCTGCTTGCCGATGTACGCCAGGATGCCGCCGTCCACATAGAGGATGTGGCCGTTCACCGCGTTGGATGCCTCGGATGCCAGGAATACGGCAGGGCCGGTCAGTTCCTCCGGCTTCAGCCATCTGTTGGCAGGGGTCTTCGCGCAGATAAACTGATCGAAAGGATGCCTGCTGCCGTCGGGCTGGATCTCGCGCAGCGGCGCTGTCTGAGGGGTCTCGATATAGCCGGGCCCAAGGCCGTTGCACTGGATGTTGTACTGGCCATACTCGGAACAGATATTCCTTGTCAGCATCTTCAGGCCGCCCTTTGCCGCCGCATAAGCAGATACGGTCTCCCGGCCAAGCTCGGACATCATGGAACAGATGTTGATGATCTTGCCGTGGCCCTTCTTGATCATGGACGGGATCACTGCCTTGGATACGATGAACGGCGCGTTCAGGTCAACGTCCACCACCTGGCGGAACTGCTGGGCGGTCATCTCCGTCATGGGGATCCTCTTGATGATGCCGGCATTGTTTACGAGGATGTCAATGACGCCCACTTCTTCCTCGATCTTTGCTACCAGCGCGTTCACGGCGTCCTCGTTGGTCACGTCGCAAACGTATCCATGCGCCTCGATGCCTTTTTCCCGGTATGCGGCCACGCCCTTGTCCACCAGCTCCTGCTTGATATCGTTAAAGCAGATGGTTGCACCCGCTTCCGCGTATGCGGATGCGATAGCAAAACCGATACCGTAAGATGCGCCCGTAACCAGCGCCACTTTTCCCTCCAGCGAGAAGTTTGTAAATTCTGACATGTTCGTTTCTCCTTTTCTTATTTATTTATTTTTTGTTGCTTACTTTTTGTTGCCCGGCCCTTTTACAGCAAGTCTTTCATTTCCACGCCGTCCATATCGTCAAAATCCTGATTTTCTCCCACCATGCCCCAGATAAAAGTGTACGCCCTGGAACCGCAGCCGGAATGGATAGACCAGCTGGGGGAGATCACCGCTTCCTCGTTGCGCATGACGATATGCCGGGTCTCGTTGGGCTCGCCCATGTAATGCATGACAAAGGCGTCCTCCGGCATCTCAAAATACAGATATACCTCCATGCGCCTGTCATGGGTGTGGCAGGGCATGGTATTCCACACACTGCCGGGCTCCAGCTTCGTCATGCCCATCTCCAGCTGGCAGCTCTCCACCTGGCCGGGCAGAATATACTTGCAGATCACCCTATGGTTTGCGTCCTCCAGGGAACCGAGCTCCACCTTGTTCTCATCCTTTACGATCACAACGCCATCCTCCGGAACCCCCTCCGGCTTGATCAGCACAGTAGGACATGTCCTGTGGGCCGGCGCGGAATTCAGGTAAAACTTCGCCGGCCGCGCCCCGTCGTCGCTGGCAAACACGATCTCCTTAGAGCCCATTCCGATATACATCGCCTCTTTGAACCCCACCTTGTACACTTTCCCGTCTACGGTGATAGTCCCGGGGCCTCCGATATTGATCACCCCCAGCTCCCTCCTCTGGCAGAAATATTCCGCCCGGAGCTCCTCACCCGCCGTGAGCGTCAGGGGTTTTACAGGCACCGCCGCTCCCGTGATGATCCGGTCAATGTGGCTGTATACCAGCTTGACCTCGCCGGGCACGAAGAGATCCTGGATCAGAAATTCCTCGCGCAGACGCTCTGTGGTATAGTATTTCACATCTTTTGGTGACACTGCTGTTCTAAGTTCCACCTTTACGCCTCCCTTTCCTCAATCCCCGCCAGGCTCCCGGCCAACCTCCCCGCCGGGGCGGCAGTCATTGATGACCACGTTTTTGTAAGTGCTTACATTATAGCATACAATGGATGGCTTTTCCAATAAAATTTTTGAAAACAGACAAAAAATCGTAACAGTTCAGCCCGCGCCATTCATAAAGCCGCGCTGACGCGCTTTTCGTCGCTCCGCGACTTCCTTTGCTCATAAAAATGCGCTCCCACAGCCGTCAGACAGGATGGAAAATTCGTTCAAGCACGATTTTCCATCAAATCAGACGGCTGGCTGAGCTGTTACAAAAAAAAACGGGGAAAAAATTCCCCGTCAGAGCGTAAATGTTTTCTCTTTGATCTCTTCCTTTAGATTCTGTCTGCTGAACTGATAGATCAGCCTGTCATGCCGCAGCCAGCGAAGCTGCAGATCCAGCACATAATATGACCCGCTCACCGGCTCTCTCGGCTCCTCCGGCTTCTCCTCCGGCTTTACCCACGGCAGCCCCGCCAGATACAGCTCCAGCAGCATCTTCCGGCACTCCCGGAAATTGTGCACTTCCACGTTGAAGGCTTTTCCTCTCCCCTCGTCGTACCAGTACACCCGGACTTTTTCCGCTCCCTTCAGGAGCCCCGCCACAAGCGCATTCAGCAAAATATAAAACCTGTCCAGCAGCTCCTGGTCGGCTTCCTCCAGCCCCGTCAGATCCAGGCAAAGCCGCACCACCGGAGCCTTCCCGTACTGGAGAAGGTTCGGATACTCGATCTGCAGCGCCGCTTCCTGCGGCATAACGAACAATTCCATGGTGTCATGCCGCCTCCTGCCAATGAAAAATCCCATCAGCCAGTCGTTCAGCCACACTTTCTTCAATTCCAGCCGCACCACGCCGCAATAGGGCGCAAGCAGCATAAATTCCATGTCGCCGCCCTTGCATATCCCGCAGTACATCTTGCTCGCCCGGGGAGGCTTCTCCTGACGGTATCCCAGCCTTATCCTGATCGCGGCAAGGCCGATATGCTTTTCCACCTTCCGCTCCATCCTGACCTTAATGATGGTGTCCTCATAGTATTCCACCACGCGGATCTTCTTCCGAAATCCCACGTCCAATCCGTTCCACAAGCAGCAGGCCCGGATGTACAGCGCGATCCCCACCAGGACCTCCACTACAAGCAGCACGTACAGCCACCTTTTGTTATAGGTTCCCGCAAAAAAGAGGGTTATCACTACAAGCCACACGTAGTATAGTTTTCTCATTTGTCTTTCCTCTGTCATCCTACCTGTTTTCCCTGACTTTCTCCGTCTGCGACGGGATAAAATTACCTTTTTTGGCTTTATGCACATTATAACAGAAAACTGTCATGAAATAAAGTGTCTCTAAATAAAAATATTTTATTTTTTTGTAGTGCTAAATTGTTTCTTCGCATAATATATAGATAACTACCTTTCCGAAAGGACGCCCAATGAAGATCGCCATCGTTGGAAGAAGACCCGACACAGGCAATTATGCCGCATACGCCCAGGCCCTGGGCCTCATCCCCGTTGTGACCCTGGATCCCGGGGTCGCGTCCCGGTGCGGCTGCGTCCTGCTCCCCGGCGGCGGAGACATCACGCCCGCTTTCTTCGGCGAGCAAAACCGCGGCTCCCGCAGCATCGACACGGAGCTTGACATCATCCAGCTTCAGGTGCTGGACCTCTGCGTCCGGGAGCGCATCCCCCTGCTCGGCATCTGCAAAGGCATCCAGGTCATCAATGTGGGCTTCGGCGGCACCCTCTACCAGGACCTGCCCACCGCCTCCCTGCATCGTTACCAGGGCTGCGACCAATATCACGAGACCCTGATCGAAAGGGATTCCTGGCTCTTCCGGCTCTATGGGGGCCGCGCCACCGTAAACAGCGCCCACCATCAGGCCATCCGCAAGCTTGGCAGCGGCCTCGACACTGTTCAGCGCTGCGCCGAAGACGGCTGCGTCGAAGCCATCGCCCACAGGGAGCTGCCGATCCTCGGCGTCCAATGGCACCCGGAGCGGCTCGACAGCCGCCGGGCTACGATCTGCGGGGAGAAAGTTTTGGCTTACCTTGTTTCGTTAGCTTCTCCCGGCTCTCCTCCAGGTTTTTTGTGACTTCCCGGCGCATTTGCTCGCCCGCGATCTCAAACAGCGCCTTTACCACTTCCTTCAGCATCTTCATGGTCTCGTCATCTACCTCTTTCATAGCCGCCAGCATCCCGTTCACGCTTCTCTTCCACTCCGAGGTGAACTCTATGAGGCTGTCCGCCCGGGAAGCCGTGATCACCTGATACAATGTGTCCACAAAAGTCCTCAGCTGCTGTTCATCCAGAGACAAGATCCACTGGTTCAGCGTATTATCCCGCAGCAGGCAACGCTCGCGGATCCCATCCGCCCTGACCAGGTGGTCCTCCTCTACCCGCCAGGTATAAGGATCATGCTGGGCCAGCCCGAAAGTCCTGCTCTCCACCACCTGAAAACGCATATCGGACTCGAACAGCATCCCCACCAGGGAGGAATGAGGCAGGATCTTTACCACCCTGTCCGCGATCGCGCCATATTCCTGGCTGGTAAACACCTCCGGCCGGAAGCCGGGGCCGTCCATGCTGTAAATGCGGATGATCCGCTTCCTGACTTCTTCCGGGCATTTCATGGCGCTGTACACCGCAAGGTTGCCTCCCTTGGAATGGCCGCCCACATAAAACGGCCGGTTCAGCCGCTCCGCCACCGTACTGAGATACCGGACGCTGTACTCCTGCCCGGGCACCGGGGAGAGGAACGCCATGTTGAAATCCTCTTTCCAGCCCACGATGGACTCATCCGTGCCGCGGAAAACCACATAATCCGTTCCGTCGTCCAGCATACATGTCACCGCGGAGAACTGGGTCTCCCATTCCTTCTCCACCACATTGATATAATAGTTGAGCTTTAAGCTGCTGAACCGTCTTCCCGACAACATTCCCCTGACCAGCTCCCGGTTCACCTTCTCGTACCGGACATCCGCAAAAAGCCCGTCAAAGCCCGGGCTCTCCGCCAGCTCCCTCAGCGTGACGCTTTCACCTTCTTCCCGCACATCCGGCACCAGCCCGTCAAATTTCAGGTAGGAAAGCTGGCACAGCGCCAGGCTGTCCACCTCCGTCATAGGCTTTTCCCGAAAAGAAATATCACCGTATTTCCGCAAGTAATTCAGCACCGTTCCCATTCTTCCGCGCTCCCTCCGGTTTCGCTGTCCGTATACGGCAGCCCGGCTGCGATTCGCCGCCACTAAAGTCATTTTATCATATCCTCTTCAAATATTGAACAAAAAGTTCAAAATCTCTTTCCGGTTTATTTCCGGTTCCATGACTTTATTTTTAGCGGCCTTAAGCAAAAACATTCCCCGCGGGCGCCGTCGATTTCCGCGTCCGTCTGAAAAGAGGCATACGTTCCCGCCATGCCTCTCTCCGCTTAATCCCTGTTTTCCATATCGATATATTGACGTTCCTGCATCACGCTCTTATAGGCGGGCCGGATGATCTTATCCATGTTGATGAGCTCTTCCAGCCTGTGTGCGCTCCATCCCGCGATCCTGGCGATCGCAAAGATAGGCGTATACATCTCAAGAGGGATCTCCAGCATACTGTACACAAACCCACTGTAAAAGTCCACATTGGCGCTGACCCCCTTGTAGATCCTCGCTTTTTCAGATATCACCTGGGGCGCCAGCCGTTCGATCATAGAATAGAGCGCGAAATCCTTCTCGCGTCCTTTCGCGGTGGCGAGCTGCTCTACAAAGCCCTTGAACACCTGTGCCCTGGGATCTGACAGGGAATACACCGCATGGCCCATGCCATAGATCAGCCCCTTGCCGTCAAAAGCTTCCCTGTTCAGGATCTTCTTCAGGTATGCGCGCACCGCTTCCTCGTCCGTCCAGTCGGAAACATTCTTTTCAATATCGCGCATCATCTCTACCACCTTGATATTGGCGCCGCCGTGCTTTGGCCCCTTCAGGGAGGAGAGCGCGGCCGCGATCACCGAGTAGGTATCGGACCCGGAAGAAGTCACCACGCGGGTAGTAAAGGTGGAGTTGTTTCCGCCGCCATGCTCCATATGTAACACCAGCGCAATATCCAGCACCCTGGCCTCCAGCTCCGTGTAAGCCTTGTCCGGCCGGAGCATCATCAGCAAGTTTTCCGCCGTGGAGAGCTTCTTGGACGGCCTGTGGATATACATGCTCTCGTCATTCTGGTAGTGGTTGTAGGCATGATAGCCGTAAACCGTCAGGATGGGGAACAGGCTGATCAGGCTCAGGCACTGGCGCAGCACATTCTTGATGGACGTGTCGTTACATGCCTTGTCATAAGAGGCCAGCGTCAGGACACTCCTGGTCAGGGAATTCATGATATCGCTGCTGGGGGCTTTCATGATCACATCCCTGGTAAAATTGGTGGGCAGCGTCCGCTTTTCGTTCAAAATATTCCGAAACCGATTCAGCTGTTCCTCGTTTGGAAGATCGCCAAAGAGAAGCAGGTACGCCACCTCCTCAAATCCAAACCTCTTACGCCGAAACCCCTTCACCAGCTCGATACAGTCATATCCCCGGTACCAGAGCCGGCCTTCGCAGGGCGTCTTGACGCCGTCCACCATCTGGAACGCGTCGATCCTGGATATATTGGTCAGGCCCGTGACCACGCCGTTTCCGTTTTTATCGCGCAGGCCCCGCTGCACCTCATATTTTTCAAACAGAGACGGGTCAAGCTGATCTGCCTTTCTGCAAAGATCCGCATAGTCGTTCAAATAAGCATCATTTTTCTTCAATAGAGAATCCCTCCTTTGCTGTCCACTTGTATCCGCTGAATGATTTCCGGTAGAATCTCTCAGAATGAGACATGTTTTTATGACAGACATCAGGCCGCCGCCCTTTGTCTTAAATCAATCGCGCCATTTACATCATACCGTTTTTCTAAGGCTGGTGTCAATGAAAAAGAAATAAAAATTTATTAATTTAATATTTTAACTGTAACAGTTCAGCCAGCCGCCAGACATGATGGAAAATCGTGCTTGCACGAATTTTCCATCATGTCTGGCGGCTGAGGGAGCGCCTTTTTATGAGCAAAGGAAGTCGCGGAGCGACGAAAAGCGCGGCTTCGGGAATGGCGCGGGCTGAACTGTTACTTTTAACGGCTCGTTAAATCGCGAAAATCGGCGGGATGCCTTCCCTTTAATTTCAGGCTTCTGCGGATCTCATATAGATCCCGCACCTGCTCCTCTGTCAGCTCTCCCGCGCCGCCGAGCAGCTTTGTCTGGTACATCATCCGGGCGTAAAATTCCACAGACTCCATCCGCATATAAGCCTCCGTCAGGCTCTCCCCGTAAGTCAGGGCGCCATGGTTCGCCAGCAGCATGGCGTCAAAATGCTGGACATACTGCGCCACTGCCTCCGGCACTTCCGGCGTCGAGGGCCTGGCATATCCGGCCACAGGCACATAGCCCAGGGATACCACCGCCTCCGTCATGATGGGTCTGTCAAGCGGTATGCCCGCAATCGCGTAAGTCGTGGCATAAATAGGGTGCGCATGTACCACCCCTCCCACGTCCGGCCGCTCCCTGTATACCCGAAGGTGCATCTTTATCTCTGAGGAGGGCCGGAAACCTCCCGCTTCCTCCAGCAGCCTGCCCTCCGAATCCACCCTGCAGAGCTGTTCCGGCTTCATAAACCCTTTGGAGACGCCGGTGGGGGTGCACAAAAATTCATTTTCCCCCAGCCTGACGGAAAGGTTCCCGTCGTTGGCCGCCACCATCCCCCTGTCATACATACGTCTGCCGATCTCACAGATCTCGCCTCTGATCTCATATTCATCCCGCATCCCATTTCCTCCGTGGAAAACGCGCCTAAAATCCGCGCTCCCTCAGCCGCCGGACATGACATGATGGGAAATCGTGCCTGCACGAATTTTCCATCATGTCCGGCGGCTGGCTGAACTGTTACGATTATATCTGGAAAACACGCCCAAGTCAACCGCCCCGGCCCCATCCTGTCTGGTAACGCCCCCATGTCGCCGACCCCGGCCTGACAAAAGAGGACAGCTGTAAACCCATGCTGTTTACAGCTGTCCTCTGGCGCTCCTTTTCATGCCGACGCCCCGCCGTCCTTACCGGCGTCAGTTCTTCATTTCCTCCACGGCCCCGGAGATCTTCCCCACAATCTCCTCGATCTCCCGGTTTACCACGGTGCTCTGCTCGGAAAGCTTTCCCACTTCCTTTGCCACCACGGCAAATCCCGCGCCCTTCTCACCGGCTCTCGCCGCCTCGATGCTCGCGTTCAGGGCCAGGATCTTCTGCTTGTTCTGAAGTGCTTTCAGCTCGGAGGTCTTTAATGTGATCCGCTCCACCAGCTCATGGGTCTGGCCTGCCCCCTTTGCCAGCTTCTCGATGATAACGCTGTTCCGCTTCTTGGCATATTCGGCGTTGATAAAGTTGTTCAGCACATCCCCCAAAAGCTCCGCAGATGCGCGGATGGCCGCCTCGGAACGCACATTCACCTTTTTCAGCGCCTTTATGTACTGATCCTCATTCACGCCGATCTCCCGGGCCACCTGCCGGAATTTTTCCTCGTCCGGCTCCTTGGGAAGGACCTGCCCGCCGATCACGGAACCCACTTTTACGCCCTCCACCTCCAGCGGAATGCCAAAATCGATCAGCCCCGCATGGCAGTTATAGACCCCGTGCCCCTCTCTGTCACACTTTTCGCATCTGGCGCACCCCTCTGCACTGCCCCTGGTCAGTTTGATGCAGAAGTCCGTAAAATTATAGCACTCTGATATATACTTTCCGTCATTCCCCACAGCCACCGTTGCAAGGCCGGTAGCGGCCGCCCAGTTTGCCATGATGCTCTCAAATTTCTTCATGTCCGTGAAATCTCTGATTTCCATAGCATATAACCTCCCAAGTCAATGATAAAATGATGAGACAAATTAAGTATACCATACTTTCTCTTATCTTTCCACAAAAAAGAAACGGTTCAGCCGACGCACTTACATGATCTTGTACACCGCGCAGCCGTGGGCCTGCAGCTGGGCCCGGATGCAGCCGTCCTGCGGCGTCTCCTGTCCTCCTGTCCAAAGCTCGGTGAGGCCCTTCCCCTCCCCGGCTCCGGCCTCCAGCGCGTCTACGCTCACCCAGCGCTCCTCGTCGCTTAGGTTAAACAGCGCCACATACCGATCCCCCGTCTCCCGGTCATACGCTGTCCAGACCGCTTTCTCCCCATCCAGCGCCAGCTGCCTGGGCCGGCACTTGGGCGTCAGCATGGCCAGCACTTCCCGATTGGTCAGCAGGGAAAGGGTCCAGTCGTCCATGAGAGTCATCTCCGCCCCCAGCATCAGCGGCGAGCCAAACAGGCACCACAGCGTCATCATGGTGCGCTGCTCCTCCCTGGTAAAGTTTGTCACCCACTCATGGCCGAATCCTTTTCCCAAATGCCCCAGGGGCAGCATGTCGCAGTCCGGGTAGCACCCTTCCGCCACATGATCCTGCCAAAGCTCGCAGCGGTGGAACATATCCTTCAACAGCTCCCACTTATCCCAGAAATCATCGGTGATCCGCCACATGTCTGCGTAAGTCTCGTAATGCCACGCCTTCTCGATAAGGGCCGGCCCCGGAGACAGGGACAGCACAATATCCCGCCCGCATGCCTGTATAGCCCCCGCAAGCATCTCCACCTCGTGAGACGCAGAATAGCGGTTATTGGCGTAAAGATTGGTGTTGCAGATGTCATCGCACTTGATAAAGTCCACACCCCAGCCCGCATACAGCTCCAACAGGGAGTTGTAATAACTCTGGCCTTCCGGGCAGTTCCTCACGCCGTACATGTCCGGGTTCCACCCACAGATGGAAGAAGGGTCTGCAATATCCGCCGCGTCAGCCGATGTCCCTTTCACCGGCAGATGGTCATGGGCCGCCCTTCTGGGGATCCCCCGCATGATATGAATGCCGAATTTCAGGCCGAGACTGTGCACATAATCCGCCAAAGGCCCAAATCCCGCTCCGCCCGCGGAAGAGGGGAACCGCTCCGGGTCGGGCAGCAGCCTGCCGTACCCGTCCATCTCCAGCTGGCTGAAAGGAATGTATTGATACCGGTCCCTCTGGCTCCCCGCGCCGTGGGCATACCACTGGATGTCCACCACGATATACTCCCAGCCGTACTCTTTCAGATGGGCAGCCATATAGTCCGCATTGGCTTTGACCCGTTCCTCATTCACCGTAGTGTCATAATAATCATAGCTGTTCCACCCCATAGGAGGCGTCGTTGCAAAACGGTTCTTGTCTCTCTTCATTCTTTCCTCCATTTCCGCGCTGTCCTCCGCGCACAACAAACCTGTGCCATAAGTGCCCGGACACAGGCCCTAAAAGCTTTCCAGCAGCCCCTTTATGCCGCCTTCCTCGTAAATCCCCCTGTAATATTCCACTTCATCCCGGATCAGCTCATCGATGACCTGCATACCCAAAAGCTCCACAGGAGCCTTGTCATCCGTCATGACGTGATCTCCCGCCCGGTAGGCCGTCAGGCCCCCGCTCACTTTCCCAAGCAGGTCCGCCAGGTCTTCCTCCTCCAGCTGCCCGATCCCCTTCTCCAGATTGCCGACCAGGTCAACATCGTTTGCCGCAAACAATTCCCGGTTGGTGGAGCCGGTCACATCCACCGTATACACTTCCCCAAATACCCGGCTGATGGTATCCGCCAGGTACTGGTTGATATTGCCCTCGCTGCTGCCCCGCATGTTCATATTTACGACCATGACCCCCCCAGGTTTCAAATGTTCCCGGACCAGCGTAAAAAATTCAACCGAGGACATCTGAAAGGGAATGGTAATGTCCTGATAGGCGTCTACCATGATCACATCGTATTCCCTGTCCGCCACGTTGAGATAAGCCCGGCCGTCATAGGTGGCCACAGGCACCTCCTCCGGCAGTCCGAAATAAGTCCTGGCAAGCTCCGTGATCCTTTCGTCGATCTCGACCCCCTCAATATCCATAGGGCCAAAATAACGGCAGCACTGAGTGGCGTAGGTCCCGGTCCCCATGCCCAGGATCAAGACCTCACATTCCTCCGGCGAGCTCTTCCCTGTCATCAGCGGCGCGGCCATGGCGTAATCGTAATACATCCCCGTCAGCCCCTGGTCCTTCACAAACACCGACTGGACCCCAAAGAGAACATTGGTGGACAGGACCACGCTGCGGCTGCCGTCCCGGACCTGCAGATAGTTATATACGGATTCCCCCTCGTAGGCCAGCCCATGCTCCCAGAAGGCAAAGCTGCCGGAAGCGCCAAAGATACAGCAGAGCAGAAACAGCACCGCTGAAAGGCCGCACCTTACGGCCCCCGCTTTTCTGCTCACAAAATAGATCACCCCAAGGGCCAGCAGGATCCCCGCAAAGATCAGGAAAGTCACGGAGATCCCCACTGCGGGAATGGACACGAAGGTAGGGACAAAAGTGCCGATGATACTGCCGATGGTGTTAAACGCCCCCAGGGTTCCCACCGTCCGGCCGCTGTCGTCCAGGCTTTCCACCGTATACTTTGCCAGGGACGGCGTCACCGTGCCCAGCAAAAACAGGGGAAACACAAAGAGGATCATGCAGGCCGCAAACGCCGCCCATATCAGGAACCGGGTGTTGACCGTAAAGATCACCACCGCCGAGATACCCAGTATGATATACTTTCCCACCGCCGGGATCGCGCCGATCCAGACGGCAGCGATCAGGATCCTTCCGTAGAGCCTGTCCGGATCCGGGTTTTTGTCGGCGCTCTTTCCTCCATATAAATTGCCCAGCGCCATGGCGATCATGATCGTCCCGATGATGATCGTCCATACGATCTGGGAGGAACTGAAATATGGGGCCAGGAGCCTGCTTGCCCCCAGCTCCACCGCCATCACCGACATTCCCGAAAAAAATTCAGTCAAATACAAAAAAGCCCTGTTTTTCAATATGGCAGGTTTTTCCATTTTCCCTCTCATTCTGCCGCCTCCGGCGGCGCCTTGGTCCCGGGAACTGTCTGCGGCCGCCCAAAGGCCCAGATCCGTCCGCCGCTCACAGGGCTTCGGCTTTCCGAAAAATACGGCAGGGCCACGCGAACCACGCGCCCTGCCAGGAGATCCTTTTCCGTTCGCGGCAAGTTCCCTGACGCAGCCGGAACGCGCCCTTGCGCCGACGCGCTTCCCGCCGTCTGGCTGTCTTTTTTCAGGGACATGCGGAATGCCGCTTAATAATTATCACAGGCCACCTCAAAATAAGCCTGGGGGTGGCTGCAGGCCGGGCAGACCTCCGGGGCCTGTGTCCCGACCACGATATGGCCGCAGTTGCGGCACTCCCACACCTTCACTTCGCTCTTCTCAAAGACCTGCGCCGTCTCGATGTTCTTTAACAGCGCCCGGTATCTCTCTTCGTGATGCTTTTCAATGGCGGCCACAAGGCGGAACTTCTTTGCCAGCTCCGGGAATCCCTCTTCCTCCGCGGTTTTGGCAAAACCCTCATACATGTCTGTCCACTCGTAATTTTCTCCCTCCGCCGCCGCGGCCAGATTCTGCGCCGTGCTGCCGATGCCGTTCAGCTCTTTGAACCAAAGCTTCGCATGTTCCTTCTCATTGTCCGCGGTCTTTAAGAAGATAGCCGCCATCTGCTCATACCCCTCCTTCTTTGCCACAGAAGCAAAGTAAGTGTATTTGTTGCGGGCCTGAGATTCCCCGGCAAAAGCCGCCTCCAAGTTCTTTTCTGTCTGAGTTCCTGCGTATTTGCTCATATTCTCCTCTTTCTGCTGCCCCTCCGGCAGCTATGCTGTTTTCGTATGTGCTGTTTTTGTTTTTCCTGTTTTGGTCTTTCCTGTTTGGGTCTTTCCTGTCTTGGCCCTTCCTGTTTTGGTCTTTCCTGTCTTGGCCTTTCCTACTTTGGCCTTTCCTGTCTTGGTTTTTCCTGTCTTGGCCTTTCCTGTTTGGGTTTTCCCTGTCTTGGCCTTTCCTGCTTTGGCCTTTCCTGCTTTGGCCTTTCCCGTTTTGGCCTTTCCTGTTTGGGTCTTTCCTGTTTGGCCCTTCCTGTCTTGGCCTTTCCTGTCTTGGTCTTTCCTGCCGGGCCCTCTCCGTGTGCTTCCGCCGCACCCGGGGCCGCACATTCCCTACTGCCCTATGTAAGTCTGCAAAGCTTCCATCTGCTGGAGGATATTTTCCATAGAAATGGAAAACGCCTTCACCAGATCCACATTCTGTTCACTGGTGCCGCATGCTTCCTGTGTGCTTGCGCTGATCTCCTGACTGGTGGCGGAAAGCGTATTGACGCTGTCCACGATGGCGTTGTTGGAGACAAGCAGCGACTTCATCATCCCATCCACTTCCCGCATATGCCCGGTGAGGGAATCCATTTTTTCCGTGATCTCATCGAACCGGCCCGACGCCTCCTGGGCCGCCACATTCTCCCTGTTGGACATCTCCACGCTGGCGGCTACCTGCTCCGTCACAAGGCTGGCATTCTCCGCCAGGGCGTCAATGATCCTCGTGATGTTCTCCGTCTCCTGCCGGGTCTGTTCCGCCAGATTCCGGATCTCGTCCGCCACCACCGCAAACCCTCTGCCCGCCTCTCCTGCCCGGGCCGCCTCTATGCTGGCGTTCAGCGCCAGAAGGTTGGTCTGGCTGGAAATGCCGAGAATAATGCCGGTGATCCCGCGCACCTCATCGGATTTCTCCCGAAGCTGGGCGGAGGCATCCTGCATGGAACCGCCCAGCCGTATCGCCTCGTTCACATGGCCGAACAGCTCGTCCAGCGCCTTTGTCCCGCTGTCCAGGGCCGTCCGGGCCTCCTGAGTGATCCGGACGATGGCAGCGGTCTTGTCCTGGGTGTTGTCCAGGATCTCCTGAATCCCCTGGGTCTGCCTGTTCTGCTCCAAAATAGCCTCAGCCGTGCCGGTGATACCGTTGGAAATATTGTCCATGGAGGCGCTGACGGCCTGGGTCGTATCGGAGATCTTTTCCAGATCCCCCGCCATCACCTCCGCGTTTTCCTCCACCACCGTGACCACTTCCATGATTTTTTGGGATATGGTCTGGTTTTTCTCGGACGCCGCCAGAACCTCCCCCATGGATTCCTCAAAAAAGCGGGTCAGCAGCTTCACGCCCTGGACGGAAGCCACACACACCAGCACTGTGATGATCACCTCGATCATAACCGATTCCACCGCGTCCGCGGGATCGGCCGCTGCCGCCATGGTCATGATCACCCGAAGCAGGTTCGTGGCCGCGAAGGCCCCGCCTGCGGCCCGGATGGCAAACACATCCAGCGTCAGCACAAGGCACATCAGGCAGGGGATCATATAGGGGAACACGCTGCCCGACGCGGCAAGCATCATCATGCCGAAGTACACCACTGAAAAGCCGATTCCAACATAACGCGCATAGAGTACGCTCTGCGGGTCTTTCATGAATACCACAACGCCTCCCAAAAGCGCACCCACCGCCAGCACCAGCGGCAGGATGCTGTTGATTGGCGCCATCCCCGACAGCCTCAGCTGAGAGGCCAGGCCGATCACTATAAACAGTGTAGTGATGCCTTGGGTGGCAAGAAGAAGCTTATTGATCCTGGCTAAGTGTTTTTCTTTCATTTTTCCTCTTATTCCGCCGCTTCAGCGGCCATTTCCTAAACAGCGGCAGTTCAGCCCGCGCCGTTCCCCGATCGAAAATTTCCATTTTCGATCTTTTCTCCGCATCTGTGATTCTTCCTCGCTTCCGCACCTGACTTTAAAGTCTGCGTCACGACGTTATTATATCATACTCCCCCCAAAAAAGAAACCATATCTTACGGTGAAGTTTTTTGAAAATTTAAAAAATAAGTCTTGCTTTTTTCCTGGCGACACGATATAATAGTCATCGTGTTACGGGGTGTGGCTCAGCTTGGTTAGAGCGCCGTCTTAGGGAGGCGGAGGTCGCGAGTTCGAATCCCGCCACTCCGACGCAGCGGGAAGCACTGATGTGGATGTACATCGGTGCTTCTTTGTGTATACAGGTAACAGGTATATGAACAGGTATGTGAATGTGAGGCTTTGCGGAAACCGTTTCCCGGAACTACTTTGTACTATATTTGTATTATATTTTTTACTATATCATGTGATCTCCTAAAAGCCCCGGGGTATACGATGCGCATGGTGTGAAAGGCCGCGCATGGCACACCCCCCTATCTATGAAATAGCCGCTGATGCGGCGGAAATAAGAGGAAAAAATGTCAGAAAAACAATCAGACCACCAACTCTGCCCTGTGGCATCCCGGTGCGGCGGATGCCAATGGGTCCAAGTGCCCTACGAGGAACAGCTGCGCAAAAAGGCAGTCCGTTTCCGAAAGCTGATGGAACCCTTTTGCAAGACAGAGGCCATCATAGGGATGGAACAACCGCAGCATTACCGCTGCAAAGTCCACGCCGTCTTCGGGGAAAACCGGCAGCATGACCCGATCTCCGGGATCTATGAGGAAAAGAGCCACCGGATCGTGCCGATAGACAGCTGCCTGATCGAAAACGAAAAAGCGGACGCCATCATTGTGTCCGTAAGGAACCTGCTCCGGTCTTTTAAGATACGGCCCTATAACGAGCGCACGGGCTTCGGCCTGCTGCGCCATGTGCTTGTGCGGACGGGATACTCCACCGGCCAGATCCTACTGGTGCTGGTGCTGACTTCTCCCATCCTCCCCTCCAAAAACAATTTTGTCAAGGCTCTCCTGAAACAGCACCCGGAAATCACTTCTATCGTCATCCAGGTAAATGACCGGAACACCAGCATGGTCCTCGGGGAGAAAGAGCAGGCCATCTACGGAAAGGGTTATATCGAGGACAGGCTGTGCGGCAAGACCTTCCGGATCTCACCGGGATCCTTCTACCAGGTAAACCCCTGCCAGACGGAAAAGCTTTACGGAAAGGCCATGGAATACGCCGGACTGACCGGAAGGGAAACGGTCCTGGACGCCTACTGCGGCACAGGAACCATCGGCCTGATCGCCAGCGGCTCCGCCGGACGCGTCATCGGCGTGGAGCTCAACGGCGCCGCGGTGCAGGATGCCAGGATAAACGCAAGGCAAAACCGGGTGGAAAATATTCAGTTCTATCAAAACGACGCGGGGAAACTGCTGCTCCAGATGGCGGAGCAGGGCCAGAAGATCGATGTCCTATTCCTGGATCCGCCCCGGAGCGGCAGCAGCCAGGAATTCCTCACTGCCGCCGCCCGTGTGCGGCCCCAAAAGATCGTATATATTTCCTGCAACCCGGACACCCTGGCCCGGGACCTGAAATTCCTAACCGGCAGGGGCTATCGCGCAGAGCGCTCTGTGCCCGTCGATATGTTCCCCTATACCGAGGGGATCGAGAGCGTCAGCCTGCTCAGATCCCTTTCATGACAAAAGTAAACTCCAGCCTCCGGTCCGACGGCAGCAGGTACTCCTCATGTACCCTGGACCACCAGCTGTCGTCGCCGCCTACGCCCATCTGGGCCAGCGCCGCGCGGACCACCGTGTAGTGCACGTTGGGAAGCTCATAGGCATGTTCCGCATTTTCCAATTCATGGGGCGTATAGGGCAGGGCGGAAAAGGACATTCCTTTTCCAGCAAAGAGAAGCCCCCTTCCCCTTGCGTCCGTCACCTTCGCATAGCGGACTCCCGTCTTGTTGCCGCACTCCTGGGGCACCAGATACCGGGCCATATTGTCCGCCACCCTGTTCCGGTACAAGCCCAGCTTCGCCCCCTGCAGACGGTCCGCGTAAGTCTCCTCAGGCCCGTTGCCGTACCACTCCAGACGGTCGTAATCCGCGTCCATCTTCATCATCATGCCAAACTCCGGCATATCCCCCAATCCCTCTACGGGATCGTAAGAAAGCGTCACCGCAACAGAGCCGTCACTGTACACTTTATAGGACACCCCGCATCCGCCCCGTGGGCTGGTGGGCAGCACGTACCGGTAAGATACCGTCACACAGCCGTCCTCCTCTTCTATCCTTGGGTTCGGGCCTTCCGCGCCCCGGGTGGTCACATACAGGCTTGCCAGCTTCCACTGGCCATAGCGGCCCGTCATATCGTTCCCCTTGTCATTGTCGATGGGCGCGCGCCAGAAATTGGGCATGGGAACGGATTTCAGCAGTTCCTTTCCGGCATAACGGTAAGAAGCAAGGCCGCTCCCTCCGAACAACGCCTCGAAGCACTCGCCCCGAACGCCCAGGTTCCAGGTGCCGTGGATGACCTTCAGCGCACCTTTCCGCATCAGAGGCACATCCGCGATCAGCCCGTCCGTCCTGGTAAACACGCCCTGGCCGAAGGCGACCTCATGTCCGGCTGCCGCCCAGGCCGTGTCGCGCTTTAGCCGGAAGGACACCGTCACCGCGTATTCGCCCGGCTTATCCGGGAGCTTAACGGGGCTTGGGATCTCCGCCGACATTCCCGGGGCTACATCCACCTCAAGCCCATATTCCCGCACCCTGCGGCCCTGGCATTCCAGCAGCACCACACAGTCAAACGCATCCGTTCCCACAAACAGGTTTCTGTTGCGGACCAGGAAAGACTCCTCTTTCACCTCCACGGAGATGTTCTGATAATTGTACTTCACCTCCTGCACCTTAGGGGAAACACTGCGGTCGCCGCCGTAAACGATACCGTTCCCGCTGAAATTCCCGTCGTTTGGCCTGTCGTCAAAATCCCCTCCGTAAGCCTGAAACTCCCTGCCGTACCGATCCTTTTTCGAGATGGACTGATCGATATAATCCCAGATAAACCCGCCCTGATACAGAGGCTCCGTTTCCGTCAGATCCGTGTACTTGTGCATGGCGCCGCAGGAATTTCCCATGGCATGGGAATACTCACAGCAGATAAAGGGCTTGCTGCGATCCTTTTTCAGCCATTCCGCGATGGCGTCCGCATGGGTGTACATCTGGCTCTCCACATCGCTGGTATCGGGGTAGCTTCTGTCATGGAAGATCCCCTCATACTGCACCAGGCGGCCGGGATCCTGTTTGTGGAAAAACACCGACATATCGTGAATATTCTTTCCGCCGTAAGCCTCGTTTCCGCAGGACCAGATCAGGACCGCCGGGTGGTTCTTATCCCGCTGGTATATGGAGTTGGCCCGGTCAAGCATAATGGCGTTCCACTCAGGCCGGTTGCCGGGCACCACGTCGGAAGCATCCGCCGCCCCTCTTGCCACCGGCTCCCAGGAGCCATGGGATTCCAGATTGCACTCGTCGATCATATACAGCCCCAGCCGGTCACACAGAGAATAGATCTCCGAACTGTTGGGGTAATGGCAGGTGCGGATGGCGTTGATATTGTTCTGTTTCATGGTCACAAGGTCTTTCCACAGCTCTTCCCGGCTGACCACCCGGCCTGTGAGGGAACTGAATTCATGGCGGTTTACGCCCTTGAACACAATCCTCTTCCCGTTCAGCTTCATCAGGCCCTCCGACAGCTCAAACCGCCGGAAGCCCACCTGCAGGGGAACCACCTCCTGGAGCTGCCCTTCCCCGTCATACACATAGAGCATCAGCGTATACAGGTTGGGGCTCTCCGCGCTCCAGAGAAGAGGATGCTCCACCGGGATCTCAAAATGCGTCTCCCTCTGAAGCCGTCCGGCCAGCTCAGCCACACGCTCCCGGGCATCCACCTGGCCCAAGCATGGCTCGCAGCCCCCGGTATATCGAAAAGCCCGCTGCTCCCTGACAAGCTCCACCGCTGCCCTGCCCTCCGCGGACACCTTTAAATCCAGCACGAGCCGGGCCTGCTCAAAGTCGTCGGAAAGCAGCGTCTGTACCTTCACGTCCCACACATGTACCGAGGGCACTGTGTAAAGGTACACATCTCGGAAAATGCCGGAGAAGCGGAAGAAATCCTGATCCTCGCACCAGCTTCCCCCACACCACTTAAACACCTGCACCGCCAGCTTGTTCTCCCCCTCCTTCAGATAAGGGGTCAGCTCAAATTCCGAAGGAGTAAAGGTGTCCTCACTGTAACCCACGTAAACCCCATTACACCAGATGGCCATGGCGCTCTCCACGCCCTGGAAGGAGACGTAGAGCGGCCTGCCCTTCATCGGTTCCGGTACATGAAAATACTTTACATAGCTTGCCACCGGATTGAAATGCTCCGGCACCTGGCCCGGACGGATCTCGTCATAACCGTCCCAGGGATACTGGACATTGACGTACTGCGGGCGGTCATACCCTTCCATCTGGATATGGGCGGGCACACGGATATCCGCCCAGTCGCGGCAGTCATAATCCTCCGCCCAGAAATCCGGCACCGCCGCCTTGTAGTTGGGGGCGTAGGCAAACTTCCATACCCCGTTCAGGGAATGGCGGAAACCGGTCCTTCCCTCCTCCGCTTCCCCCTCATCCGCGTACCACACATGATCCGAATGTGCCTCCAGCCTGTTCTCCTTAAAATATTCCGGATCGCTGACCCTGCCGTAATCAAATTTGCTCATTTTTCCTCTCTTTCCGCCGCCAAAAGCGGCATCCTGCCTCCCAATCCGGCACACTGCCGCCGGATCCCCATGTGTTGCCTGCGGGATACGTCAGTCCTTCGTTTCCAGCAGCTTTACAAGATACTCCCATACCCGACGTGTGGAGGATATGCTCAGGGTCTCCTCCGTGGTATGGATATCCCGCATCTGCGGCCCGATCGATACGCAGTCCAGATCCGGGATCTTGCTGCCAAGGATGCCGCATTCCAGCCCCGCGTGGATGGCTTCCACCTTAGGCTTCGCCTTGTACATCTCCTCGTACACAGCCACCATCTTCTCCCGCAGAGGCGAATCCTTGCGGTACTTCCAGCCCGGATAATCACCGCTTATCTCCCACCTGCCGCCGGCCAGCTCCGTCACCGCCTTCAGCTTCCCGATCAGCGCCTCTTTTGCGCTCTCCACACTGCTCCGCACGGAAAATTCCGCCCTCATCTCCCCTGCGTCTCCAAGTTCAAGGATCCCCAGATTCAGGGAAGTCTCCACCAGCCCCGGCATATCGGCGCTCATAGCCTGGACGCCGTTTGGCACAGCGCACAGGAACGCCGCGGCGCGGCGGGTATCCTCCGCCCCCGCACAGACATACCTGCCAAAGCCACGGACTTCCGCAGAGAGGAATACGCCGGGATCCTTTGTGGCAAGTTCCGCCCGCACCTCCGCTTCCACCTGCCGCACCGTCTCCGCCAGAAGATCCCGATCCTTCTCCTCGGCCACGACCAGCGCCCGTGTCTCCCGGGGAATGGCATTGTCCGCCAGCCCGCCGGCCAGCTCGCAGAGCCAAATAGGCCGCTTCTCCAGCATCCGGCAAAGCACCCTTCCCATGAGGCAGTTCGCGTTGCCGCGCTCCTTATGGATCTCCCCTCCTGAGTGGCCGCCCAAAAGGCCCCCCAGCTTCAGCTCCATCGCAACTCCCTGCCGCTCCTGCCGCTCCATGGGCAGAATGCATTTTACCCGCGCCCCGCCTGCACAGCTGGTGAGAAAGATCCCCTCCTCCTCAGAGTCCAGATTGATCATTCTTCTTCCGTTGAGCATGGACAGATCGATGCCCCTGGCGCCGTCCATTCCCACTTCCTCATCCACGGTGACCACTACCTCCAGCTCCGGGTGCTTTATGCAATCGGAATCCAAAAGCGCCAGGGCATAGGCCACCGCGATCCCGTCATCCCCTCCAAGGCTTGTGCCCTCGGCATAGATCTCATCTCCCCGGACGGCCACCCGAAGCCCCGACTTTGCCATGTCCATGTCGCAGTCCGGCTTCTTCACCGCCACCATATCCATATGCCCCTGCAGGATCACAGGCGGCTCCTCCTCATAGCCAGGCGTAGCCTCTTTTCTCATAATTATGTTTTTCAGCTCATCCTGGATGTAAAAAAGGCCCCTTTTTCTGGCAAAATCCGCCAGGTAATCACTGATCTGGCCCACGTTTCCGGAACCGTGGGGTATCTTTGTGATCTCTTCAAAATAATGAAACACAGCCTTTGGCTCTAAATCCGATAAAATTCCCATATGTCTCCTCTCTCCGCTTCTAAAAATGTAAAGCCGCAGAAACCGCCTTTACAGACATTTTACCCCCTTTTGGGCCGGCTGTATAGATTTTCCAGGAAAAAAATATAAAATGGCCTTATTTTTACCTCGCTATTTTATTTGCGAATGTTAAGCGCTTTTCTTCTCTGCAAGTTCCTTAACTTTCTCCAAAGATAACCCCGAATATTGCGCAATATCTTCAAAAGGAACTTTGAAGAACCGCATTTTCGCTGCTAATTGTGAAAAACTCAAACTTCGCAAATTAAAAAATTTTTGGAATAGGAATGTGTAAAATTTAAGCGGCCAAACAAAAATCCCCCTTCCGGCTTTAAAATACTACCTGGCTGCCGTCCGCCGATGGACACCTGAAAATCCCGTCATCCACATCGACGACAGCGACGTGGTAAAACCAGACGGCCATAAATTTGAGGCCCTCGGCATTGTCAGGGTCGGCTCTAAAAGCACGGAGCGTTCCCGGAAGTTGGTTTTTCTTCATCTTATTGCAAAGTACGGAAACTCAAGCCCTTTTTAAGCGCCGTTCATGATACCTTTGAGCCAGGGAAAAAGTATTGAATCACAGGCGCCAACGGAAGCACAAAATCCACATATGAGAAAATCCATATGAAAATAGAAGATATATCTATGATGGGCATTGCTTTATTGAACTTTTGGGCAGGGAAAAGAGGCTGCTAAGTTTAACGGAGAAACGGTGGCCGGTAACGCTGTTTTGGAGATGTAGAGTGCAGCAGCTGGATGAAGGGGCGGAATTTTGGGAAACTGTTTTCCTTTGTAAGAAAAAGCATGAAATTGACATTCCGGGAAATCCTGCTTTTCCTTGTGTAAAATTTTGTAAAAACATCCAATTTTCAAAGTTTATTTTGTGCATTATCTACAATTCTTTTTAAGAAAACGCTTTCCCGATTTGTCCTTGACCGCCTGTTATTTACGTTGATATACTGTCAATATCATTAAACAAACAGGAGGGTAAACCATGAAAAAGAAATTTGCAGTACTTGCCATGGTCGTGATGATGCTCGCAGTTGTGTGCCTGCCGACTGGTGCTCTTGCTGCCCAGGCGGACGAGATGGTACCTGTGGTGGTCAGCGTACCGGAGAGCTGGGACGCACCACATTTGTGGGCATGGGCCGACGATGGAACCAACGCTTTTGCAGCTTGGCCAGGTGAGGAGATGGAGGCGCTGGATGACGGGTGGTATTACACTTATGTTCCCGGCTTCGTCCAGAACGTGATCGTCAACGCAAATAACGACACCGATGCCCCTGTTCAAACAGAAGGGCTTGTGGTAGAAGCGGGAAAACCGGTGTGGATCACCGTGGGCGAGGACACGACCGCCACGGCGGCCTATGAAGCTCAGAACACCGCGGAAATACCGGCCTATGTGGAGCGTTTTGTTATCCACGCCTATGTTCCGTTGAGTTGGAATACCGCCAACCTCTGGGCCTGGTCCGCTCCTGACGGCACCAACGCTTTTGATGCCTGGCCGGGACTCCTTCTCACAGAAGGCGAGGACGGTTGGTTCACCGGAAAAGCGCCGGTCTTCATCAATTCCATCATCATCAGCGGCAATGAGGGCGCCGTCCAGACCGAGGACGTCTCCGTGGAGCCAAAGGAGCTGTGGATCACCGTATATGAGGACCTGACCTATGACCTGAGCTACGAGGATCCCAACAGGGCTGCAGAGGACATCACCGTCCGGGCCAAGATCCCAGACGATTGGGCCGGTCCCTGCTGCTGGGCTTGGTCCGCTCCCGACGGCACTAACGCCTTTGCCTCTTGGCCCGGCGAGGCATTCACGGAAGAGGACGGCTGGTACACTATCACCGTCCCCGGGTGGATCAACTCCGTCATCGTCAACGCTAACGAAGGTTCTGTCCAGACCTCCGACTTGTCCGTTGAACCCGGAAAGGACGTGTGGGTCGTGGTGACGGACGCCGAGAACGCCGCCGTTACATATGAGGAACCGACTGACGTTCCCTCCACAGACACCTCTGCTGAGGGTTCCGAGGGCGGCGAATCTGTGAATCCCGACGAACCGTCTGCTTCCGACGAGCCTGACAGCACAGAACAAAATGAGCCCGCCGAGCTTCCTGACAATACAGAAAAGAGTTCCGGGAACATCGGGCTCGTTATCGGTATCGCGGCGGCCGCTGTGGCAGTAGTCGGCGGCGGCACGGCAGTTGCTGTATCCAAGAAAAAAAAGAAGTAATCAAAAAGTGCGGGTATGATTTCCCATACCCGCACTTCACCTTAATAGTAGGAGGAGATAGAATGAAGCGAATAGTTTCTGCCCTGCTGTGCCTCTGCCTTTGCCTTGGTCTTGCCTCCTGCGGGCAAAAGCCGGACGCAGAGGGAACGAAAAAGCTGACCATCTGGCACGACAAGGAGGATGCCGTGATTGAAGCCCTGTCGGATTATTTAAGCGCCGCGGTTCCCGATTTGGAAATCACCTTTGAGAAAAAGACGAGCCTGACGGACTCACTGAAGCTCGTGGGCAACGACCCTGCCGCTGCCCCGGATCTCTTTATCTTCGCCCATGATAAGATCGGCGTCTTTGCCGAGATGGGCATTCTTACACCGGTGACCGAGTTTCTGGAGGAGGACACACTGACAGACTTCCTGCCCATGACGTTGGCGGCGGCCACTTACGAGGATCAGGTTTATCAGCTTCCGCTCTACTTTGAAACACTTCTCTTCATGTACAACCGGCGGTATATGCAGGATGACGAGGTGCCGTCCACAACAGAGGAACTTCTGAGCTATGCCCAGGCTAACACAGGGCGCGGCAGATACGGTTTTGTGGAACAGCACAGTACAGCCTATTACAGCGCCGCATGGATCCACGGCTTCGGCGGCTCCATCATTGACGAGGACGGAGTACCCTTCCCGGATCCCCAGGCGGTGAAGGACGCGCTTGCCTACCACCTGAAATTTGTTGCCCTGATGCCCGGCGAGACGGAGTACAACACCGTCAATACCCTCTTTTTGGAGGGGAAGGCCGACGCCACTATCGGCGGGCCATGGCTCGTCCCCTCGGCAAGAGACGCGGGGATCGATCTTGGCATAGCCCCCATGCCCACCGTAGATGAGACCGGCAAGGCCCTGGCGCCCTACTCCGGCGTCCAAGGGATCCACGTTCTCCGATTTGCCGCAGAGGACAAAAAGGAGGCCGTGCAGGAGCTGTTGACCGCCCTCACCGCCCCGTCTGTAGGGATCGACCTGGCTCTGGCCAGCGGCTGTGCGCCCGCCAATGCACTGTGCTATGACGATTCCCGTGTGGCGGGCGATGAGTTTGTCCAGGCGATGCGCACTACCGCTGAGATTGCTGTCCCCATGCCCAACATCCCGGAGATGGACGTGATGTGGACAGTCGTTGGAAATCTTCTCACCGATGTGAACCTGTCGGGCAAAGATATTGACAGCAGCTTTTCCACCGCCGCGGACAAGGCAAAGGAACTGATTGACGCCATGAAGTAACAGGAACTGGGGTAACAAACTGATTAACAGCAATAGATGAAAAGCTGTGGTCTGAGTCTCCTCGTACCAGTCAAAGCTGTAATGATATAGGCACAGTGCCACAGCGCCTTAATAAATATCTCAGTATAGAAATTGAAATACCCAGTAGAATCTGGGAGGAAGGAAAAATCCAATCACCAACTGATCATTGGATTATGCGAGGGCATATGAAAAAACGCAAAGCTAAAAATACGGCGGTCTCCTACCTCTGGTCTGCCCCGTCTCTGCTGCTCATCGCCTTGATGGTGGTATTCCCCATCCTATACACCGGCTACGTGAGCCTTACGAATATGAACGTGTACCACTGGTTCGACTTCACCATCGTGGGCATTGACAATTACATCCGGGCGCTGTTCGTCTTTGACTCCGGCTTTCTGACGGCGCTTCTGGCAACGCTTCTTTGGACTGTGGTAAACATGGCGGTCCAACTGGTGATTGCCTTTGTGCTGGCCTCGCTTCTCAACAATCAGAAGCTGAGGCTCCGCAAGCTCTATAAGACCCTTCTCATGTTCCCCTGGGCGATGCCCGGATATGTCTCGATCCTACTGTGGAAGACCGGCATGTTCAACACACAGTTTGGACTTTTCAATCAGTGGATGGAGAAAGCCGGCTTCACCGCGGCCCGGTGGCTCAGCAATGACGTATCGGCGTTCCTGTGCTGTACGCTGGTGAATTTGTGGCTGGCGCTGCCCTTCATGATCATGATCATGGACGGCGCCATGCAGAGCATCGACAGAAGCTACTTTGAAAGCGCCCTCCTGGACGGGGCAAACTGGCTGGAGCGGACCCGGTTCATCACCATTCCCGCCATCCGCCCCATCATCGCCCCGGCGGTGATCATCACGATCTTCACCACCTTCAAGCAGTTCGACGTGGTGTACCTTCTGACCCAACAGGCGGGAGCAAAAACCGGATCCGGGTTCCACACTATCCTGACCTATACTTATGAGAACGCCTTTGTCACCAACAATTACGGGTACAGTTCCGCCATTTCCATCATCATTTTTATCATGCTAATCGTTTTTTCGGCAAAATATCAGCTCAGAGAGGAGGGAGACGAATGATGGGAAAAAAGCAGAAAGAGAGGCTGGGTCTCTTTTTCCTCAACATCTTTTTTATCACGCTGTGCTTTCTGACGCTGATCCCTATTCTTTACGCCCTCAGCGTCTCCTTCAGCGGACAAAACGGTCTTCTGAGCTCGGACTTCTCCTTTATCCCCCACGATTTCACCCTGGATAACTACAAGGAGGTTTTTCTTGGCGAGAGCATCATGACCTGGTTCGGGAACACCGTCATCCTTGCCGTCACCACGGTGGCGCTGTCCCTGACTGTGGCCGTCCCGGCGGCCTACTGCTTCTCCAGACGCCGCTTTCCGGGCCGAAAGGCTATTTTGAAGTGCCTCGTCCTGCTGAACGCCTTCCCCGCGATCCTCTCCATGTTCGCCATTTACCGACTCCTGCGCCCCCTGGGACTTGTGAATCACCGGGTGGGGCTCATTCTGGTCTACACAGGCACCATGGCGGTTTTCAGCCTGTGGAACACGAAAGGGTATTTCGACACCATCCCAAAGGAGATCGAGGAGGCGGCGCATATCGACGGGGCCAGTGACCTCCAGGTTGTCATCCGCATCGTCATGCCCCTGGCCAAGCCCAGCATCATCGTCACGGGCCTCATGGTACTCATTTATGTCTGGAATGAGTACATCTACGCCACCACCTTCCTCACCGGCGAGGGAAATTACACCTTGGCGGCAGGGCTCTATGCCCTCCAGGCCACGGAGATGAGCGGGAGCTGGCCCGTCTTCTCGGCGGCGTCGGTGACGGTATCGCTGCCGGTGCTCATAATATTCTTCCTGTGCCAGAAGCACATGACCTCCGGCCTGACTACGGGAGGTGTGAAAGGATGAGACTGGATGCCGTACTCCATATCCCCATGTCTCAATACGCCTACGGTGAGGACGAGCGTCATATCACCTACCGGCTCCGTTGTGCCAGGGGTGACTTAAAACGCGTAACCCTCCATTATGGTGACACGGCCTGCCGGGTGACGCCCATTATCTTCACCGCCGTACCCATGGAGGCCGTACTTTGGGACAAATTTCACGACTACTGGCAGGTGACGGTGGACAGCGAATATGAGCGTGTCTACTACTACTTTGAGCTTTTCGACGGGGAACGCACGGTGCTCTACTACGGCGATGTGTTTACCGACCATCTGGTGGATGACCGATCTCAGTATTTTAAGCTTCCCTTCAATCACCGGGCGGACATAGCCCGCATACCTGATTGGGTACACGATGCGGTAGTGTACAACATTTTCCCCGACAGCTTCGCCACCTCCCGCCGCTATATCAGCGGGAAACCAACTCAGTACTCCCACGGCGGACAGACGGTGCGGGGCAAACTGGGCGGAACGCTCCGCGGGATTTCGGAGAATATCGACTATCTCAGGGACCTAGGCATAAACTGCGTCTATCTGAACCCCATCTTTGCCGCCGGTGAGTACCACAAATATGACCTGCTGGACTACTTTCACGTGGATCCCTGCTTCGGTGGGGACGACACCTTCCGGGAGCTGGTGGACGCCCTCCACCAAAATGGCCTCCGGATCATCGTGGACGGCGTTTTCAACCACTGCGGATGGTATTTCTTCGCCTTTGACGATGTGGTGCGCAGCCAGGAAAAGTCCAAATACCGCGACTGGTTCTATCGGCTGCGCTTTCCTGTCGAAAGGCCCGAGGCCCCGGAGGAGATCCCCGGCTACGCCTGTTTCGCCTACGAACGCATGATGCCCAAGCTCGACACATCCAACCCCAAGGTGCGGAATTACTTCTGCGAGGTGGGCCGGTATTGGGTCCGGGAATTTGGCATCGACGGTTGGCGGCTGGACGTGGCCAGCGAGATCAATGATGGCTTCTGGCGGGATTTCCGCGCCGCCGTAAAGGAGGTCAATCCCGACGCCCTCCTGATTGGCGAGGTATGGGAGAGCGCCGGGCATTGGCTCTCCGGCGATATGTTCGACTCCACCATGAATTACGATTTCCGCAAGCACTGTGAACTCTTTTTTGCCCAGGGTGCCATCGACGCGGAGGAGTTCGCCGGGCGCCTGACCGATATGCTCATGCGCTACCGGCGCCAGATGGTTCCGGCACAGCTCAATCTGCTCGACAGCCATGACGTGGGGCGATTCCTATCCCTGTGCAGCGGAAGTGTGGAAAAATACCGTCTGGCCGTGCTGTTTGAGATGACCTTCATCGGGATGCCCACAATCTTCTACGGCGACGAGCTGGGCATGAACGGAATGCTGGAGGATGAGTATCGCCGCCCCATGCCTTGGGGCGAAGGAAACCTGGATCTGTACGCTTTCTTCAAGCGCGCCATCGGACTGCGGCGAGAACTTCCGGCCCTGCGCCGGGGAAACTTCCGCATTGTTTCTGCCCAATCGGACTGCGGACTGCTCATCTTTTCACGGCAGTTCGAAGATCAGACTGTCACGGTCGCCATGAACATCGGTCCACGTGCGGAACGACTTCCTTGGATTTGCAATAGTACATATTGGGCGGAGGAACTTGAAGGGAACACATTATCACCCTGCGGCTTTGCGGTCATCGTTGACTGAAAGGGAAAAATCGGTTATAGTTAGAGTATCGATGTGTAAGGGGGTATCCTTTATGGGCGTGACCATCCACGATGTGGCGAAGGCCGCCGGAACATCCGTGTCCACCGTGTCCAAGGTCATCAACGGCTATTACAGTATCTCCGACGAGACGGCGGCGAAAGTCCGGCAGGTCATGAAGGAGCTGAACTACACTCCCAGCACCAGTGCCCAGAATTTCGCCAAGGGGACCACCCGGTGCGTAGTCATGCTGGCGGATCTGTCCCCGGGCACCGCCTTTCGCAATCCGCACCTATTTGAAATCGCCTCGGGCCTGGAGGATGCGCTCCGGGCCCGGGGATACCGTCTGATTCTCCGGGGCGCGGATGCCACAACGGCCTACGAGGCCGCAGAGGAGATCATCTCACGACGCAGCGCCGACGCCATCGCCGTCCATGTCTCCATGATGAACCACCCGCTCTCCGCGCTGCTGACTAATCCACGGTTTCCCCATATCGTCCTGGGGATGCCGAATTTTGAGACACAGGTCTGCTGGATCGACAACAACAACGTCTACTCCGGCACCGTGGCGGCGTCCTATTTGCTCTCCATGGGCTGCCGCAGGATAGCCTTTGTGGGCGGGCAGTACTACGACCTGGGCTCGGCCCACCGCCTCCAGGGTCTGCGGCAGGGCCTTCATGATGCGGGCGTTACGCTGGAGGAACAGTATATCTGGTTGGGCGAGTCCACCCAGGAGGATGGCTACCGCATGACGAAACAGCTCTTGGGGGAGCGTTCCTTGCCGGAGGCCGTGGTTTGCGCCAACAACTACATCGCCTTGGGCTGTTTGGCTGCCATTCAGGAACAGGGCCTGAACATCCCCAATGACATCGGCGTTCTGGCCTTTGACGACTACCCCTTTTCGCAGTTCACCAAGCCTAAGCTGACCGTGGTGAATATCGACGTGCGCGACTTGGGAAACCAAGCGGGCAGATTTCTGGCAGACATCATCCGCCACCCGAATAAGCAGATTCAAACCTATGTGACCACCTCTATTTTGATGGAAAGGCAATCCATATCCAAGAGATAGAATTTTTACCCATACAGAAACTTCGAGCAGGGTGTGTACCGCCCTGCTCTTGTTTTGCAAAACTTTTTTATGCGCCGTTCTTTTCCGCATAGTCCTCAAGCATTGCTTTCTGGTTGGATATGCTGCTCTCGCCCTGCAGCTTGTCATCATAACTCAATCTCTCATAAAGTGCCGTTAATTCGCGACTCATAATCAATTCCCTCCTTTCCGCCAGCGCCGCATAAATGTTATGTCATGGCTGTTTTTTGTTTATTTTGATTAAGAAGTCTTTTACATTTTATAACTCCTTATAACTCCGGAAACAAAAAAGCAAACAAAAAAAGGGCAGAATGGGAACTTTATCTCCGCTTCCCGCATAAAATAAAACCAGATAGGCAATACTGCTGCTGTAAAGATCATTTTACACCAAGTTTTTTACACCAACTTTTTACACCAACTTTTCCAAAATACTTGACAGCGGGAAAATAGGGCACTATACTAGATGGTGGTTGGATCAGGTTGTTCCTCGATAGCTCAATGGTAGAGCACTCGGCTGTTAACCGAGTTGTTGCAGGTTCGAGCCCTGCTCGGGGAGTAAAGTGCCAAAGAGAATGGCACAAAGTGCCAAAAAAATGGCACTTAAAAACCCCGTAAACGATAGCGTTTACGGGGTTTTTCGTGTCTGCTTTTGCCTGCAAAGGCGGGTGTGGTTTCCTGCTTATTCTATCTATTCTATCGTTTCCAGCCGAATGGTGTTGGTATTTCCCGACCGTCCGCTGGTCGATCCGCCAGTGAGAATGACGTTATCCCCTTTCTGCAGGCGGAATATGTCTTTGGCATATCTCAGGGCATGATAAAACATTACATCGACCGAATGAAATTCCTCGCTCAAAACAGGGGTCACGCCCCAGCTCATGTTCAGCTTTCTCCAAGCCTTTTCAGAGGTAGTCATGCCAATAATGTCCGCAGGAGGGCGGAAGCGGCTCACCATCCGGACCGTAATGCCCGAGAGAGAGCCGATCACGATGCCCATGGCCTTGGTGTCAATAGCCATGGCGCATGTCGCATGGGAGACGGCGTCAATATTACTCTTGATCACATAATCCGTAGTAGAAAAAAGTTTTATATAATCAATGTTTTTCTCAGTATACTCCGCGATCTCCGCCATATTTTTCACTGCGTCAACAGGATATTTCCCCGCAGCGGACTCCCCCGACAACATCACGGCGGAAGAGCCGTCATATACCGCATTTGCCACATCGGAGATCTCGGCACGGGTAGGCCGGGGATTATGAATCATAGACTCCAGCATCTCCGTGGCGGTGATCACCCTTTTTCCCAAAAGACGGCATTTACGGATCAGATACTTCTGAATTGCGGGAACCTCCACAAATGGGATCTCTACGCCAAGATCACCCCGCGCGACCATGATGCCGTCGGCAATCTCACAGATTTCATCAATATGATCCACGCCGGAACGGTTTTCGATTTTGGCAATAATGTCGATATTCTCTCCGCCGTTTTCGTCCAGGAATTTCCTCAAAGAAAGCATGTCCCCCTTGTTGGAGACAAAAGACGCCGCCACAAAGTCCACATCGTTTTGGATGCCAAAGAGTATGTCTTCTTTATCCTGTGCGCTCAGGTATTCCCCCTGAAAGACATGATTTGGGAAATTCATGCTCTGCGGTCGGAAATTTCTCCTCCCGCGATCACTTTACAGACAACATCTTCGTTTGTAAGTTCTGTCACCTCAAAAATCAGCAGGCCGTTATTTACAAGGATCCTGTCCCCCGCACATAGCTCCTTTGCCAGATTTTTGTAACTCACGGATACTCTGCTGTGATCTCCTTCCACGTCTGCCGTAGTAAACGTAAAGAGCTGTCCTTCCTCTAAAACCTCTTTGTGATTCTGAAATGTTTTAATCCGATATTCCGGGCCCTTGGTGTCCAGCATGATCGGAAGGGGATAATGAAGTTTCTCCCGCACAGCCTTGATCAGATCGATCTTCCGCTGATGTTCCTCATGTGTGCCGTGGGAAAAATTCAGCCTGGCCACGTTCATTCCTGCCTGGCACATTTGAGTCAGCGTTTCTTCATTTTCACTCGCGGGGCCAATCGTGCATATTATTTTGGTTTTCCTCATATCAATATCCCCTCCATCCTATTAACACATTATGATTTCTTTTCCTGCATCCCTTTCAGTTCTGCATCCCTTCCAGCGATCCCATTACCGGCCTTAAGGATCTTTTATGACCTTAGAAGTTTATTCGGGGTTTTGGTTTCCAAAAATATTATATGGGATTTTTAAATTTTGTCAATGATATATCTGCTTCTTGAATTTCTGTATCTGCTTCTTGAATTTCTGATACTTCCAAAATACTTTCAATCACAATCTACATTATTTATAATCTCCGCAAATTTTCTTACAAATTCTACTCTTTTTTTAGCCGGCTTATTATAATAATATGGTTTACATACACCGTCTTGATACTCGTCGTACAAATTAGCAATCCAGAAAAAAGTTTTGCTAATTATATTATCACGAATACATATATTACCATCAATAGATTATCCTATATTACTTACGCTTCGCTCTATAGAAAATCAAAATCGTTGTCCCGTTCTACCATATGGTTTTCTACTGCATTTGTAGCTATTTCCACTAAATCGATTCCTATTTTATTTTTGCGCAATTCTCCTGCAACTGTTTTCTACATTTTCCAAACGCCTTCGCAGTTCTTTTTCCGGCAGTCTTCCTTTTTGTCCATTGTTTTTCAGCAAAGCCTTCAAACAATATAGGTATTCTTCCTTCTGAATATATTTTCCTCCAAATAATTGATCCAGAATACCGATCGTTCCAATTACTGTTACATTTTCCCGCTCCGCTGCCTTTCGCAGCGGTCCGTCACCAGTCATCAAAGTAATTCCTCTTGCCTTTGCAATCGCTAAAGCCACACAATCATACAAAGATGGCCTGATATATTTGGTATTATATTCTTCTGTCAGATAAAATTCTTTCTCAGATAACTCAACTGCCTGTAAACCTAATCCCACAAGATTTTCTCTCAATTCTTTGGGCGAAAGTAATTCATTTTCTATTGCATCCTCATGCATCAAGTAGGTATATGGTAGTTTAAAAGGGATTTCCAGTCTATTAATTGCTGCAAAGTCCAACCAGACATTTGTATCACTGCTGATATACTTCATCCGCTACACCTCCATTGCGGAGCATTCTCTCATAACCTTTTCATAAGATTCATGAAGTAATTCTGCACCCTTTTGTATAGTGATTTCGTTCTCGGTTACAGCGCGATACACCAATTGATTAAACAGCCCGGGTTCTTCCTCTTTGGTACGCGGCGGCTCATTTTTTCTCCACCCTGCTTTATTCGCTTTGATATAAAAGTTCTTTGCCACATGATCATTTACAATTCCGTTTTTATTGGCTCTCATTACCAACATGTACATGGAAATTCCATATTCCCGGCATATCCCTGTCATATCATTGGTAATTGCGCTCCTTCTGACTCCAAGTTCACGTTCCATATCACTTGCCGGAAGTAAGAATGCGCCACTAATAGCAGTTGCCATATTTTCAATATCTTTGTCACTCATGTCGTCCGGCCAAACAAACAGCAAATGTGCCAGTTCATGTGAAATAGTTGAACGGATCCTTTGCGGATTCATATTTTTATTAATGATAATATACGGACGTCCGTTTACCGTTCCATTCATTCCCGAGAAATCATCATTCTCTATATCACACAGATGTACCAAAATCCCTTTGTTTTCCATAATTTCAATCAGGCCACCGATAGGTCCATATTTTGACAATTCTAGTTTATCCCTCATCGCAGCCGCATTTTTTTCTGGCGAATCTGATAACATCAATGAATGTAAAGCCGGATATTCCGGAAGGATCTTTCCACCAAGAATATTAACTGCCTGAAAAAACCTACCAAAGTATTCTTCTACCTCCTCTTTTATAAACTCCTGTTGCTTGGCAGACATCTTACTTTTTTTTCGAAATTCTCCATGACAGAATTCCAGATTAATATCGCGATTTTCCAGAAAATCCGTAACGTTTACATGCAAAGCCTTGGCAAGTTCCTTGATTGTCTGCATATCTGGCTTACGCTCTTCTTTTTCATAATAACTGATTGCCATAGGAGAAATTCGGACCAAATCGGCAAGCTCTTTCATTGACATATTATTTTTCAATCTGTAATATTTCAAATTCTTTCCAAACATAGTTACTGGCGCACCTCCATCTGTTTATATTATATCATATTTTTTAAATTTGTAAACGAGAATCGAATAAATCCCGGCGAGAATCATAAATGCTGCATAGCGTTGAAGCAGTTGTTTTGATAATAGTGCTCCTGGCAATCGGCACATTCCTGCTTACTTATAGCCCTTCCCGAGATCCGCAACAACCGCCTGAAACCAGTCCTTATCGCGCCAGCAGTCAAAAGAAGGATCGCCAAGCCCCTCGCCGTCAAAATGCTTAAGCAGAATCTCCCTTTCGCTGATCGTGTGATTTTTGGTGATGTTGTTCCTGCTGTCTTTGTAGCCGCTGTCAAAAATTGTGCCGTGATAGACAAAATCCTGCGGCAGATTATCATAATCAGCCGCGCACCTGGCCGCCGCCTCAAGATGATTCCTTGCCTTTTCCTCGTCATGATACAGATTCGTATAAAGCTTTGCGAGCCAGTAATGCCTGTTGTCTATACGGCTGTTATAGAAACCGTAAAATCCGTCGTCAAAGATGAGATCCGCAAGCTTAATATAAAACTCGTGCAGCCTGATGTATAGTTCATAGTTGCCCTTGTTCAGGCAGCAAAGGTTATAAAGCTCATCTTTTAAAATTTCAAAAAATACGAGAATATTTTGATGAATCCTCTCTTTTCCGTTTTCCACATCGCCCGACGCAGTGTAAAGGCGGCTGTATAAACAATTTTTTGTAATGTAAATATCCGGCAGATCCGCAATATATTTTTCCGCCTCATCAAATCTTCCAAGCCGGATAAGATTAAGCACGAGAATTTGTATTGCAAGATAACGGATGCGGTTATCTGTCGATTCCCCCAGAATTTTTTCGCTGATCGAGATGATCTCATCGACAGCTTTCCCGCCGTTGGCGCAGTCATCGCTTTGATACCCCTGCATGTGAAGCGCCTGCAGCAGCCCGATGAGACACTCATGATTATTGGGGAACTCCGCGACTGCGCGTCTCCAAACCTCGACATGCTTTTCGTTTTCACCCGAGCGGGCAAATTTCATCGCCTCTTCCCGATATTCCTCTACCCGCTCCTTCTTTCTGATTTCGCCGACGCCCAAAAGATCGTCCACGGTGACATTGTAATAGGCCGCGATCCTCGGAAGCTGGCAGACGTCAGGCAGCGACTCCCCGCGCTCCCATTTGCTCACCGCCTGAGAGCTCACGCACAGAAAGGACGCAAGCTCCTCCTGTGTGTTTCCCTTTTTGCTGCGAAGCTTTTGCAGGTTTCTGTCAAGAGTGATATCCATATCCCTTCTCCTTATATGTATCAGTTCAGCCCGCTCCATACCCGAAGCCGCGCTCTCCGGCGCTGTGCGCCTGTTCTGATTCCATTATAAGCCTGCGCAGGATATTTTCAATGACGGCGCGGTTTGTTTTTGGTTGCAAAATGAAACTGCTGGTTGGGAACGCCGCTTCCGCTTCTTTATTCTGTGACCCATATATCAATTTCCTCCGCAGCCGGAGGCTCAAACAGCGCGTTAAACTTCTCTGCGAGATTATCGTCAATAAAATAAGCCTTTGTGTCTCCCCGCAGTACGGCGCGGTTCCTCTGTTCCACACGTTCCCGCCACACTTCGTCGCGGATACATAAATAGCGGAATTCACATTCGATATTGTGATCCCTATAAAATTCTTTTGCCTGTGTCCTCTTTGCCTTTGTCCAAAATCCCCAGTCGAGAATGACGTCCGTTCCCTCCGCAACGATATCAAGGGATTTCTCAAACAGATAATTCTGGGTCTTCTCCGCGTATTCATCGTGTTTTTCGCCGGCATAACCGCCAAATAAGGAAAGCATGATCTCATCGACCGACAGCAGGACAGCTTTCTTTTCCCTCTGCAGCCGCTGCGCATACACAGTCTTTCCGCTGCACAATTTCCCGCAGATAAGAAAGACCTTACCTCCCTCTTTCACCGCTACCGCAGTAAATTCGCCGGGCAGCTTTTCGTTCTCCCACGCGGGATGTTCGTCAAACCGCTCCAGGCAGAAATGATTGCGGAGCATGGCATTGAGTATTTCACTGACGGTGTATTTCCGATACATGCACTTCGGTATTTGCCTGCGGGCTTCTTCCTCGTAAAACCTGGCATGCGCCATCTCGCCCTCGAAGATTTCTGTGGAAAAATAGCTCATCACAGGCTGTTCTAATTTCAGGCTGTCCATGATCTTTGTAAAGGGATGAAAATCGCTGCAGATCATTTTCCCGCCTGTTTTCAGCAACATGTTCATGATCTCCATAAACCGGTTGATGTCATGAAAATAATGCAGGATCCCTCCCTCCATAAACACGATGTCAAAATATCCTTTGTATTTGGACATGTCTATTTTCAATATATCGCAGACTTCAAAGCGGATATGGACATTTGCCGCCTGCGCTGTTTCCATGGCATATTTTTTATTATCCGCGGATATGTCAAAAATGGTGACTTCCGCTCCAAGAAGGGCAAGCGGAATGGCTTTCTTACCGCATGAACCGCATATGTTCGCGATCCGCATCCCGTCATACTGCTCAAAATAATCCGCATAGCGCCGGAGCATTCCCTTTGGGTTTTCCACGTTCCTGTGCGCCCTGTCCGATGGAGCGCCTGCAGTCCTGACCCAAAACTCATAGGCATCGTATTCCCATGCCCTTTTATGCTGCTCGCTGTAATCTTTCCCTGAATAATCCTGCCCTTCCATCTGCCTGACCCCTCCCCCACAAACGGCTTCCGTTTTCCAGCTATATTTTATGATGTTTCTACCGCCTTCTCAATAAATTTACACTTCTTCCCCTTAAAAAGCAAGAAAGAAATTTCAGCCGCGCCACCACTTTCCCCTCATGTCTGCCATGAATTACTACAATGCACTGACTCTTTGACTTCAGGATTTAAATGGCAAATTATGAATCTACACAAACCACTATATAATATCCCAGCTTTACAGTACCCTAAGATTTCCAAGAAACATTTATTATAAAACTATGATTCATGTACCCTCAAATAAGAAAAATAAGGAATTTAGCAGGAAGATGAAACAGACCCATGATGGTTTCAAACAAAGATATAGAACTATCAAGAATATAAAAGAGGGATGTGCGCTTAAAGCCCATCCCTCTTTCGCCGCGCGCAAAGATTAAAATGCTTTATAAAAGCTATGTTAATAGGTTCCTTCTATTTTTCCGAGTTTATCAAGAGAGATTTACTAAAAATTCATGAAGTTCTTTAGAGATAGCCCCACCTAAAATTTTTATCACCAAATCGATCCCTTTATTTTTTAAAAACCTTTTAAATCCACCTTCATCTTTATCCTTAACATAACCTTTCATTTCATTAATGGCCTTTATTTGTTCTTCAAGCAAACTATTCGTTTGCGTTTGCTTGTTTAACAGGTCTTCAAGTTCATTCCAATATACATTTAAAAATTGATTTTGCCCATAACCTAAATTAGTCATATTATTATTATCGCCAATTTGAAGCGAGTTAATTACTGTGTTGCCACCGATTTTTACTTCCATCTTAATTTCTCCTTATTGTATTATCATTTCCAAGTTGACAAGATTCAATCTTACAATTATCAAAGTTAACTTTGTACTCTTTTCCAGTATTAATACAGTTAATAATCACATCAATTGTTTCAATTATAAAATCGTGATTTTTACTAAAGAAATATACATTTTCCCCTGAATTTAAATTTAATATCAAATACTCACCGGAATCTAAATTTTGCTTATATACCATGTATATTAATATTGCTCCAACCGCCATAATCAATAATCCAACAGCTTTGATTCCAAAGCCATCCATAAATAACATAAATAGCCCAACAAGCATCATAATAAAATAGATTGGCGAATATGACCTGCGAGGTCCGGCTCCAATACTAATTTTTGATATATTATTTATCGGTATAGCTGATTCATTATATATGAAAATATTTTTTCCTACTTTTAATTCTTTTGTCTTGATAATCTCTCGCGTACTGTTTCCAATGTTTATCCTCTGTTCCATTTTTCATCATTCTCCTTTTCCTTTTAATATTGCACCATGCCTCAACCACTATTCCATATAACAATTTTAATCTGATTCAAGAAATCTTTGAATTTGCACATCTAAAAATAAATATCATCAATCACTACCTTATTTTTAATTAATCTATATGTTTATTATCTGTTATTATAATATCACATAATTTTAAAAAAGTCTACACTTTTTTTCTGTTCCATGTAAAATTTAGGGGAGTTATTACTTCGGTTACTCAACTTTCCCACCAGAACTGGTGTTAGAACTTGATTTTTTTAACAAAATTATTATATAAATTGGTGCCTTGACATGAAAATAGCACCTAATCTTTGGTATAATAAGATCACTACAACCAAATCAAACTCAAAGAAGAGGTGCTGATTTTATGATATGCCAAAATACTCAAATTGAAAATATCCAGAATCAATTTTCTAACGCAATCAGGGAACTCCAGATTGGTAAAATCCTGCGTAAAGCAAACATCAAAAAAGCTGCGGTGTTTCTGCTTTTGAAGTATTTCAATTTTTACTCCTGTTAGTTTTTCAGGGAAAAAACCTGTTCCGTTTCCTGAATTCCAAGCATAAGGACATGGCCGTTTCCAACAACACCTATTACCGCTTCCTAAGCGAAGCTTACTATAACTGGAAGAAATTCCTGTCCCTGCTGGCTGTCAGAGTCACATCAGCATTTGACAAACTCACCCGACCGGAACGTGTCCGGGTGCTGGCACTGGATGATTCGGTCATCAAACGCAATCGGAGCAGAAAAGTGGAACTGCTTGCCAGGATCTACGACCATGTTGAACATAAATTCCAGAGAGGATTTTCATTACTTACATTGGGATGGTCGGACGGGTACAGATTTATCCCGGCAGGCTTTAACATGCTGTCCTCAGCGGCAAAAAGAAACCGCTATCAGAAGATATCGGAACACATTGACCACCGCTCCAATAGATATAAGGCCCGGCAGGAAAGCCTGATGTCAGAGACAGCGGCTGCCATCCTGCTGGTCAAAAGGACACTAAATGCCAGTATTACTGCTGATTATATCCTTATGGATTCGTGGTTCACCACTGAACCAATGGTAAAAACTATCCTTGCGGAAGGGCTTGACGTCATAGACATGGTAAAGCAGTTAAAGTAGCGGTATCATTATAAAGGCACGTCCTACACTCTGCCTGAATTATGGAAATATGTCCGTTTTGACGGTGGAAGGAACATCTTTGGTTCCGTCTGTGTCACGACAAAAAGCGGGATACCCGTAAAGATCGTATACATACGCAACCGCAATAAAAAAAGTGAATATCTGTGCCTCTTAAGTACAAGCTGCAGCCTGTCGGATGCCGAGATTGTACGGAGCTATGGAAACAGATGGTCGATCGAATGCTTTTTCAAAGCATCAAAATCCTTTTTGAAGCTTGGGACGGGATTCCAGAGCCGGAGCTATGACGCCATGGTCAGCCATACAACGATAGTATTCACCAGATATATCATCCTGGTACGGATACGCCGGAAGCAGAACGATCAGAAAACTTATGGCGAATTATCCTTGTTTATACAAGCATTGTTCGGTAATTTATGCTGGGAAAGTTGAGTTACTTATTAAATCTCTTGCAGAATATGCTGGTATTTTCATAGCGCTTGATAACTTATTACACAAAGTGCTTTTCCCAGCTCCATAAGAACATGCGCTAAAATCGTTCCCACAATTATTTACCTCTCGATTTTATTTTGCCTTTTACATTCAAGCTAATCATACAGGGTTAATTAGCTACCCACAAATCCCTATTTTCAGCCTGTTCGCTTCAATTAATTTGGGTTCAAGAATACGAATTAAATCCTGCAATTCGACTTTTCTCTCAGCATTAAGGCCGAGACAATTTGCAATACCTTCCGAGTCAGTACTAACTCGTGTATAGAGTGATAGGCTAAGCTTTTGTTCATTCTCTTCAAAATTATATGCGTGAATATGAACAGGATCTCCGAGCCTAGCCCCTTCGATTCCATTAAAGCTAAAATCCGTCTTCATATGGTCGTAAAGCGGCTTTTGAATTATTAGAACCAAATGCTTGTTCAAATTCTCAAATGTTTCACTTTTATGATGCATTTGAATGAGAATGGTTTTTAGGGTCATTTTCCAGTTCATTCCGAATGTTTTTTATTATTTAAGTCAACTGGGGCAACTGCAATACCTTTTTCATTTAAGAACTTCTGCCGTTCTGGCCAGACCGTTCCAGTTGTATCCATTGTCTGCAATTCAATTCCAATAAAGTCTTTAACCTTTTTGTCTTTGGCTGAAACCAAGAAATAATCAACATGTCCTCCAGGAATCTGCACTTCAGGAACAAGATAGAGTTCATTACCGGGTTCATGCATGGTTAGTAAATGTAAGCAGTCAATAAAAATCTGATTGTGTTCCAAGAGCCTAAATGGACAAATAATTACATCTTGATTTTGATATCTAACAGAGCATGTCCCAATTTTCACATCTGGGTCGGATTTTCTCATTTTTGTGCAAATACGTTGTGTATATGGACATGTCTGTGAATTCATTGCTGCTTCAAAATCTAATGAATTATCCTTACAGTTCAACCCGAAAAACTCACTAATTTTACTGTTCATAATATTTTCTCCAATTCTCCATTATTAAGGCAACCATATTCTAAGCATCTGCTCTCGGCAAGTTCAAGATATTCTTCAGACATATCGATACCTATGGATTTACGATTGAGTTGAGATGCAACATAGCTGGTCGTTCCCGTTCCTACAAACGGATCCAGGACGATACCTCCCGGAGGACATGTCAGAATTATAGGTGTTTTTACTAAATCCTCTGGGAACGGAGCAAAGTGTAATTTTCTTCCCCGCGTATCTTCAGGAATAATTTGCCATACATCTGAAATCATACTGCCCTTCGGATTATAGAAAAGAAAATAAAATCCTTTATCTTGAAGTTCTTTGGCTCGTCCGCTTAAATTTACGGTATTCCCATTCGTTACACGCTGATTAGCCCCCTTGATTACCATTCTAAAATCAGAAAGTTCCCCCTTTTTTATGCGATCAAGCACATCATCTAATGCTTTGTATGCGTTTTGACGTTGATCCTCTGTAAGTTCCGTACTCAGTTCAATTTTACGTCTATATCTTACACCACTTACACCCGTTGCACTTACAACAGCCCCATTTTCAACATGTGCACTTCGAGGTTTCCTTCTCACTGCGTCAGAATCGTAATAATAGCCCAATTTCTTTTTTACAAAGTGAAATATAGGCTCATATTCACATCCCAAACTATCTTTAGACTGAGACATCGCGCCTTTCATTTTGTCCCAGACAACGGTATTTCTAAGGATCCATTTCTGCTCGTCTTGCATTCTAATGGCAACTCGGTGTGGAATATTCAATAGTTGCTTATTCTGATAGCTATCGCCAATGTTAAGCCAAAACGAGCCGGTAGGCTTGAGAATCCGATATATTTCCTTTACAATGGCCAGCAAATTATCGATATACTTGCTGTATGATGACTCTAAGCCTATACCGCCGCCCAAATACTGCCGTTTCATATAATAAGGCGGACTCGTTACCACACAGTCGATACAATTATCTGGCAACTTAGATAAGACCTTTAAGGAGTCTCCTTGGATAAAACAAGGCTCTGTAAATATTGGATTTCTAATATAATCATTAACCGTTATCATTTGTATTCTCCTGGAATTCCATAATATCATCAGCGCTGCATTTCAAAGCAACACATATTTTTTCAATACTTTCTAATGATACATATTCATTCTTTTTTAATCTTGTCAGAATGTTTGCGCTAAATCCTGCCTTTGCAATTAGCTGTGCATTGGTTATATGCCGGTCAATTAGCAAGTGAAATAATTTATCGTAACAAATTGCCATGTTATACCTCCAGCCAAATTATTTAAGAAGATTTTATCACGAAAACGTGATAAAATCAATGTTCTAGTCAAAAATAAGGCTGAACCGATTTTATATGGTCGTACCAAATGATCTGTAGATTCTTTCCTTAACGATTTTTCACTGATAACATTATACTCTTACCATCAGAAAAAAACTTCTGCATTTCTTCACCCATTATTTATACCTCCCAGACTGCATTTCAAACATTTTAGCATATATTCCATTGTTCTTCAACAACTCATCGTGCGAACCGTCCTCAGCCACCTTTCCATTTTCAATCAGGATAATTCTGTCTGCCATTTTGGTTGTCGATAACCTATGAGAAATAATAACAATAGTTCTCGCAGGCAGCATATTAAACACCAGTTCATTAAACTCACTCTCCGCTTTAGGGTCCAATGCGCTCGACGGCTCATCTAAAATCACCAGTTTTTTATTGCTTAACAGTACTCTTGCCAGCGCCAGTTTTTGCTTTTGCCCCCCTGAAAATACCACGCCATCGCCACTGAATTCTCTCGAATAATCGCTGTCTCCTTTATCTGGCAAGCGCTCTATCACATCACTCAGCCCGACCATGTCAAGCACATTATCCAAGTCGGCACCTTCCAGCTTTTTGTCAACAATGTCCATTTTAACGTTCTCATATAGCGTTAATGCAAACAATTGGAAGTTTTGGACTAATATACTGCATATATTTTTCCGATAGAACTCCACGTCATAGTTTCGAATGTCAATTCCATTTACCAAGATTTTACCTTTGTCAGGATCATACAGTCTCAGCAGCAACTTAACTAGCGTACTCTTTCCTGCCCCATTACTGCCGACAATTGCCACTTTTTCATTTGCGTTGATTTTTAAATTTAATCCATCTATAATTTTGTGTTCTCCGTCATATGAAAACGACACATCAACAAGCTCAATCGTAATCGGCATATCGGCATTGTTTTGCAATCCCTTGCCCAATACTATATTGTTTTTCATTTCCATAAAATGAATAAATTTATCAATGTAAATACTGTTATTATGTAACTCCTTTATCGAATTAACAAAATTATTCATACTTCCTTTTATTGTACCGTAAGCGTTCCACAAAGCAACCATTACATCAAAAGTATATGCGCATCTTATTAGTACCATATAGGCCAAATAAAATAATGTCAAAAAATCCCCAAAGATTTTCTTCATCAAATTATCGCCGGCGCACAGCATGGTCTTTTTCACCCCATAATCAGCATTAATCTCGCTAAGCTTTTTGGAGGAAAAGGCCAATTTTTCATACAAAACAGCACCAATATTCGTCATCTTAATATCTTTGGCATTTTGTTTTAAAAAAAACATGCGATTCGCATAGTCGATTTCTTTATTATAGGGCATCATTTTGTTATAAATTTCACCATTAATTTTGTTAAGCTTAACCTGATATAAAAAGGAAATCGTATTAATCATAACCGCCAGCACAAAAACAACAAAATCCAAAGAACTGATAATCCAAAACAACGAAAGCAATATCGATAAGTTTTCAACCAGATTAACAAAATTCCTATAAGTGTTCCACGCCCTGATATTGGATTCATTATTAGCAACAACCAGATTGTTATATTACGTCTGATCGTCATAACAGCCAAGATCGGCCGAGCTAGACTTCTCAAACAGCATTTTTGAGAAAACACGGTTGACTCTGATTTCCGCGCTTTTCGTCAAACTATTATTAAATAGACCCTCGATAACTGTATTAAGCAGCAATACGAATCCATAATATACGCACGTTGCGACAACCAAACGCGCCAAAGTTTTCTGCGTTTCTTCCGGATGGGCAATAACAAATTCTACCAATTTAACAATGTACTGTACAAACAAAACGTTTCCCACGGTATTAAACAATACACTTCTGACTATAATCAGAAAAGCGTAACAAACAGAATACAGCGGAACCGTTTTAAAGAATATTTTCAACATATACAGATTATTATGCAATACTTTTTTCATAGCTGGTCTCCTTATGCTTCATTTATGCATCCATCATCCTATGCATGTCTCCACATCATCTCTATAGTATTTCGCCTGCAAATTGAACATGTCCGCATATTTCCCGCCTTGATGAACCAGCTCATCATGCGTTCCCTGCTCGACAATCTGCCCATTTTCCATGAAAAAAATCTTATCAGCTATTTTAGATGCCGAAAATCTGTGAGAGATATATATAACGGTCTTATCTGCCAGATAACTGTTAATCGCCTCAAAAATCTCTTCTTCCGCAATAGGATCAAGTGCGCTGGTAGGCTCATCTAAAATGTAGATCTGCTTTTCCGGGTTGATAAAGATTCTTGCCAACGCCAAACATTGGCACTGTCCAAGAGAAAGCATCTCACCCGAATCAGATAATTCATGGGTCAGCTGTGTGTTAAAACCACCTTCATAATTGTTTATTTTTTCTTTCAGACGAAGTGCGTCCATTATCTTTTGCATCTCTTCATCTGAATAAACCTCCGTATCCATAGCGATGTTTTGGCCGATGGTCGCAGCGTAAACATTTATGTCCTGAAAAACAATTCCATACTTGCCGCGATAATTCTTTATATTATAATCACAAATATTCCTTCGATTATAAGTAATGCTGCCCTGATCCGGATCGTATAGCCGCAAAATCAGGTTAATCAATGTCGATTTTCCTGCTCCATTATACCCAACCAGCGCTATCTTTTGTTTCGGCCGTATTTCCATACAGATATCTTTCAAAATATAATTATCATTATCACTGTATTTAAAATATAGATGATCTATCACAATTCCTTCAAAAGATGCATCCACCATTTCCTCTTTGTGCGATATGACCTTTGATCTATACTGATAAAACTCATTAAACTTATTTAAATAGATATTATCATTCAGAATACCATTAAAAGAACGTATCACAGAAGACGCCCTCCAGGTAAACTGCGCTATCGCCCCCAGCAAAGGCAGGAATGCCGCAATCGTTACTGTTTTATCAACAACAATTCTATGTATAGAAATGAGTGTAGTAATGCAAGATACAATTCCAAATCCAAAGAAGACCTGAACACTGTCAAGCACTGCTATTTTTCTGTAATACTTTTTCAAGACCGCCTTTAATCCCTCAAATGCCTCATCAAGCATTTTATTCAGAACGTTTTTCACATTCGTAGTCCTTAGTTCTTGCGCATATTCAGCCTGAATGGAAATTCTTTTCACATATTCATATTTTCGTTGGTATTTCAAACTCTCATTCATATAGCTATATCTGTACTTATTAATAATTGGCTCAAAGCACAATCCCATCAACACAGAGATAAGCGATATCATCACAATGCCAAAGTCAATCTGCGCAAAATAGCCGACCAGCACGATAACACAACATGAATGAGAAACAAACTGAGATACATTATTTAAGATGCTCTTTACTCGGTTAAACAAATCATTTAACGCAAATGTCACGTTATCGTAGTAATCCGGGTTATCAAAACATTCTATGTCAACCGTCATAATTTTCTTATATATCATATCCTTAAAAAACAACGAAAGTTTGACATCGTTTTGCGGAATATATGCCTGATTATAATAAGAACTCAATATTTCAAATACAATGTTGATCAAAACAAAAATAATCAACGTCCTGCCAACTCCCGCGATACTTTCCCCCTTTTCCACTGCATCCATAAAATATGCCAAAAATAGCACATTGTAAAATATTGGAAACAAATCATTTATAACCGTAAAGAGTATGTTCAGCCATACCCGTGATGCAGAAGCCTTACATATTGTCTTTAACAGAAATTTGTAATTCTTATAAAAATTATTTTTCATAAACACCTCAACTGTTACTGCTGGCTAGTCAGATAACTGACTATACTATCTTTCTGACTGGCCTTAATACTTGATAGCCAAGAACCTCGGGATAATGCCGCTGATAGTCCTGACATTCTCCCTCGTTCCATTCAAAACCAAGCGTTTTCGGATCAAAATTCCATGCCAACTCCTCAACACGTTTCATTACCTCAGCATTTTCTGTCAGATAATCGAATGGCTGATGGCAGAATACAATGTAATAACTGTCGGGAAATGTTCCTCGAAGCTCAAATCCTTCCGGTATCTCGCCATTGTAATCCAACCTCACGCCCGAGCCAAAGAAATACTTACGATCTCCATTTTCATGTGTCCACCCTGCCGTAAATCTGGTACACACCAAATCAAGGTCGGAATCATTTAAGCTGGAAATAATTCCGCAGGCAAGGTCACAGTCGTGCCGAGGCCAAATTTTTCCGTTTTTGGTTTCTAATTCCTTGTAAACCCCAAGATACTTGTGAGCAGGGATATATTCCACCCTGACATATGGTTTTGAAATACTCATGCTGAATCCTCCATCCTTTTTATTTAAGAAAGGCTCAAGAAGCATTTTCTTACAGGCAAGCGGAAGCGGTCTGGGCCTTTTTCGATATTCTGACGGTGTGCAGCCGTAAGCATACTTAAAAGCCCGTGTAAAAGTTGACTGGTCTGAAAATCCGTACCGCAAAGCAATATCCATGATAGAGATATCGGTATCCCGTAAATCGACAACCGCCATTGACAGGCGTCTGCGGAACACATACTCACGAATCGTCATGCCCGCAAGCCTATGGAATTGTTCTGAACAGTAACAGGGAGAATAACCAATATGTTTAGAAATTTCTGAAAGCGATGGCTTCTCACAGATATGATTTTCAATATACTCAATCAACTTTTGTGCTGCAAAAGTCCATTCCTGCATAGTCTCTTCCTTTCTTCTTTTTTGAGGATAGTATAACATACCACGATTCTATAAATCTTTGCGCGAGTTTGGAAGTTCATAGACACTCCTGCCAGCTGCTCGATGTTCCATCTGATGCCGCAGGCAGGGCGGCGTCTGCCCCGCGGCGTTGTCCTGAATGTTGCCTCTCATGTTCCTTTTGAACGCAAAAAAGGCGCATGGCTTACATTTTACTGTTTCCATGCGCCTTTACGCTGATACTCTGTAGAAGTTCCAGCTGTCCCGCTTTCATCAGTGAAATAACCGGTGTGGTATCTGAAACAACAATCATACAGTCGCACCCCTTAATTTTTTTAACACTGCCAAATCTTCTTCATATTCTTCCTCTGTTTCATCAAAGTATGGCAATTCTAATTTGCCATACAAAGCAATCAGGTCAACCTTATGAAGTCCAAGCATTTCTGCTGCCTTTCCATAAGACATAACACCTCTTTTTATATAAGGGTATACCAGCATTGCATTCCTTGTTATTTGCGCATCCTTATCCTCTAACACTGTATATGGTACAATTTCATCCGGTATGTCAATTTCTACCTTTGTCATCGTCATAGCAATCATCTCCTATTTTACGCATTCTTCTGACTATATTATATACATTGTGTTTTTGCCTTACAATAAAAAGTGCACAAAACCCTTGTTTTATTTTTACCTGCCTGTCTTTATTCCGTCCCGTTATTTCCTGTCCGTGCGTTCTTTCAGGATGGTCATGAGGATTTCCAGCAGCTTTTCCACGTCGATCGGTTTTGCGATGTGCGCGTTCATGCCGCATTCAAGCGCCTGCCTGCGATCCTCGTCAAACGCGTTGGCCGTCATGGCTACGATCGGGATGCCCGCAAGATCCGGATCGTCCAGCGCCCGGATGGCCCGGGTGGCGTCATAGCCGTTCATTTTCGGCATCTGGATATCCATGAGGACAAGGGAATAATAGCCCGGGGCGGAGTTCTTCACTTTCTCCACAGCGACGGTGCCGTCCTCGGCTGTCTCCACGATAAACCCGCTGTCGGTAAGGATCTCCACCGCGATTTCCCGGTTCAGCTCATTGTCCTCGGTCAGGAGCAGGCGCGTACCCCGGATATATTCCGACAGGTTGGGGATAGGATCCTGCTGCTGTGCGTTAAGCTTTTTGCCGGTGGCCATGATCAGGGTATCTCTGAGCTCGGAGAGGAAGATCGGTTTGTTGCAGAAAGCGGTCACTCCCGCCGCCCGCGCCTCTTCCTCGAAAGCGGTCCAGTCATAGGCCGTGACCACAATGATCGGCGTACTGTCTCCCACGACGGAACGGATCTGCCGCACCACTTCCAGCCCGCTTAAGTCCGGAAGCAACCAGTCTATGATATAAGCGTGGTACTCATCCCCCAGCTCATACGCCTGCTTGGCATGGAGGACGGCCTCCCTCCCGTGCAGGACCCACTCGGAGCGCATACCGATCTGGCGCAGCATTTTTGTGACGCTGTCGCAGGTGACAAAACTATCGTCCACCACAAGGGCATGAAGGCCCTGAAGCTCCTGGACGATCTCCACCTTCTGCGGCTCCGCCCGGAGACGGAAATCAAGGTTGATGATAAACTCTGTTCCCTTACCCTGCTCGGTCTGCAGCTCGATAGTTCCCCCCATCGTATCAATGATATTTTTTGTGATGGCCATGCCAAGCCCCGTGCCCTGTATGCCGCTGGCAGTGGTGTTGCGCTCCCGCTCAAAAGGCTCGAAGATATGTTCCTTAAATTCCGGGCTCATGCCGATACCTGTGTCCTTGACCCGGATCTCATAAGAGCCGTAGCCCTTGGGCGCACGTGGCTTCTGCCGGATCGTCAGCGCCACGGTGCCCCCCGCGGGGGTAAACTTGATGGCATTGGAGAGAAGATTCAGCAGCACCTGGTTTACATGCAGCTTGTCACAGTAGATATCCTCGTCGATGACATCCACCGTGTCCATAAAGAAGTTGAGCTGCTTGGAATGCATCTGCGTCTGTATGATATTGCGCATATCCCGGAAAATATCCGAGATGGAACATTCCTTTTCCTCGATGTTCAGCTTGCCGGATTCGATGCGGCTCATGTCCAGGATATCGTTGATCAGGGAGAGCAGGTGATTGCTGGAAGAGAGAATCTTTTTCAGGTATTCCTGCGTCCGCTCCCGGTTGTCCAGATTGGCCTGGGCCAGCGTCGTAAAGCCGATGATAGCGTTCATCGGAGTGCGAATGTCGTGCGACATATTGGAGAGGAAGGCGCTCTTGGCCCGGTCGGCCGCCTCCGCTTTCTGCAGTTTTTCGGTGAGCATCGCGTGTTCTATTTCCTGTTCCATCAGCTGCTTTGCGTTGCGCCGCATCCACAGGTAGTACAGAATAACCGTGGCAGCCATCATCACACCCAGTAAGATACAGACACGCCGCACCGCGAAGACGCTGGCAAAAGCCTCCCTTTCCGGCACATCGACCGCGATCGACCATTTATTGACCCCGATGGGGGCATAGTACATGTACTCCCAGCCATCGGTGTCGGGTGTGCGGTAGATGACGAAACCAGAGTTCATTTTGGTCAGATCGTCCGTGTATTTCTCCCAAGTCTTGTCGCCCTTGGTCTTACGGTTGGAGGAAAAGTCGGAAATGTTCCCCAGCGTGTCATGCCAGGTATCCACCAGGAAATCCCCGGATCTCGTGTCGATAATATAGATGTAAGCTTTCGCGTTGTAAATATTGTCGATATTGAGGCTGTCGGGCAGACTCTCCAGATCGGTGACGCCGTAAAGCAGGGCAACGGTCTCCCCGTCCTGGATGATCGGCACAAAATGCCGCAGGATCGGCTGGCCGGT
>CANPYT010000010.1 GCA_947588705.1 uncultured Acetatifactor sp.
TTTACCTCACGGTTAGATATTTCTTTTGTCTTTTCCTCTGTCATAGGCAGAATCCTCCTGATATGAAATAGTGGGGTCGGTCTTGAAAAATGCTGTAGAATAAAACACTGTAGACTAAAATAAAAAATAGAAGATTATGATTTTTCAAAGACAACATGATTATAGCAGGAATAAGTTCTCCTGTAAAGACATTTGTTTCCTAAGTCCTCTTAATTTTTAATTTCAAGTCATGTCAAAAGATTTTAAAACACTATTGAGGGAAATCGTTTTTCAGCGTATACTGTTATTAGTGGAAGAAAGAAATGTGAATATGTGCTTGGCGATTCAACAAATGCGAGAAGAAAGCGAGATTAAAGGTGCAGTAGAGACATACAAGGACTTAGAAGTATCTCTGGCAGACACAATAAAACGGATCGCAGAAAAATTTCATTTATCTGAAAGTGAATCCAGTGAAGCGGTAAAACCGTATTGGTAAAAAATGGGATGCGTACCTAAGCGGAAACGCATCCCTTTGATTATTACGAAGAGGAATCATATTCTGAAAACTTTCATACAATGAAAATGTATTTTTGTCCAATAACATCTTTTGAGTAATATTTTGCTGAAAAAGCCATACGGCATATTGTGTTGCGTCAAACCAAACATTGTCATATATTACCCGCGCAAATAAGCAACTTTTATTTGAAGGACAAAGATTCTTTGTCCTGCATCCGTTCTTGCCGGAATCACTTTCAGAAAATATCGCGGTGAAATCGTACTTTTTATCCAGCCGCATCTTCATTTGCCCAAAGCAAAAACGTCCTATGCGTGATTCCAAGCTGACTGGCCGCACTTCTGGCGGAAATATTCCCATGCCTCCACTGTTCTTTCAACGTTTCATATTCCGGAGGGCGCTCTATTGGCCTTCTTCCAAATTTCACGCCCTGTTGCTTTGCAGCGGCGATTCCCTCCGCCTGGCGCCGATGTATGAACTCCCTTTCTGTCTGGGCAACATAAGAAAGAAGCTGCAGGACGATGTCGGCGATCAGCGTACCCGTCAGATCCTTATTTTGGCGGGTGTTCAAAAGCGGCATATCCAATACCACAATTCCCGCCATTTTATCTTTCGTGATAATTCTCCACTGTTCCAGAATATCCTCATAATTCCTTCCCAGCCGGTCAATACTCTGAATCACGAGCGTATCCCCGCATTTTAATCTCTGCAAAAGCTTCTTATACTGTGTTCGCTCAAAATCCTTTCCTGACTGCTTATCTGCATAAATCCTTTTTCTCTCAATTCCAAAATCCTGCAGAGCAGCGATCTGTCTCCGTTCATTTTGTTCTTTTGTGGAAACCCGCGCGTAACCATAGTCCATAGCCAAACCCTCCATTTATCATTTGAAGTCTTTTTTATGCAACGTCTTTCCTGGCATAAAGTACCGGGAATATCAGATACCTCTTTTCGATACATCTATACAAAAAAAGAGCCGGAAATCCTGTGAAATAAAGAATTTCCAGCTCTTTTTCATTGAAGGACAGATTTTAACGCCTTGGAACTTTTGGCCTTTGGAACTTTAAGATCTGACACTACGGCATTTTGCGGGGCTGTGTCGAAACGGTTTTGTTCATACTTCCTGTCTGATAACCGCCCAGGTCAAGGGTCACATAAAGGAAGCCAAGTTCCTGAAAATATCGGTTCAGCTCCTCCGCCACACCCGGCTTTAGGATTCGCTCAAAATCTCCCCGGTCAATCTCTATCCGCGCCATATTGCCGTGGATACGGACGCGCACCTGATGGAATCCCATGTCCAAAAGCCGCTGCTCTCCCTTGTCTATCATGGACAGCTTTTCCTCTGTGATAGTCTCCCCGTAGACAAACCGGGAAGCCAGACAGGCAAAGGACTGCTTGTCCCAGGTGGGAAGCCCCAGCTCCTTTGACAGCTGGCGTATCTCCGCCTTGGTGAGCTTTGCCTCCCGGAGCGGGCTTTTCACATCCAGCTCCGCGACCGCGGTCAGCCCCGGCCTGTAATCTCCGTTGTCATCCATGTTTGACCCTTCGGCAATATAAGCTATCCCTCGGCTTTCCGCAATACCGCGGATCTTCATAAACAATTCGCGCTTACAGAGGTAGCAGCGGTTGGGCGGATTCTGGCGGAAGCCCTCAATCGACAGCTCCTCCGATTCCACAAGGATATGTTCTATTCCCTCCGCCTGGCAAAATGCTTTCGCCTCATTGAGTTCCCGCACAGGGAACGAGCAGGAGCGGGCCGTCACCGCCACCGCCCTGTCTCCCAGCACATCATGGGCCACTTTTAAAAGAAACGTGGAATCCACCCCGGAAGAAAATGCCACCGCCACGCTTCCCAGCCCCCGAAGATATTCCTCCAGGTGCTTCTTTTTTTCCTGTAATGTTTCCTTTTCCATGTCAAACCCCTTTCCTTTTTTCCTCTCCCCTCTTTGTATTTCTCCGTTTTTCCTTCTCTCTTTTCTTTCCCCTCTTTGCCTTTTTCTCTCTTTACCTTTCCCCTCTCTGCCTTTCCCCTTCTCTGCCTTTCCCCTTCTCTGCCTTTCCCCTTCTCTGCCTTTCCCTTTCTCTGCCTTTCCCTTTCTCTGCCTTTCCCCTTCTCTGCCTTTCCTCTTTTCCTTCCCCTCAGCTGTTTTCCAGCAGCTTTTTCACCGTTTCCAGGCTGAGCTCCTGCTCTCTGGCGATCCGCGCCACGTCCTCATACTCATATTTGGAACGGGAAACGCCATAGCCGGACGAAACCTTACGGCGCACTTCTCCATATGGCGTTTTCAGCGTCTCCATGTCTCTTTCCAGGATATACCGGCGGCTGACCGCCTCCCGCACCCCGATTGTGGAAGTATGCTCAAACAGAAGATGCAGCAGCTTATCTCTGTCCTGCTCCCGGCACATTACCCGGAGAAGCGTTCCGGGCCGGGATTTTTTCATCCCGATCGGGATGGTGTAAACCTCCTGCGCTCCCCCCTCAAACAGGCGCTCCATGGCGAAGCTTACCGCCTCCGCAGTCATATCGTCCACATTACAGGAAAGTTCCAGCACGACATCCGTCTTATCCTGGCTTTCCCCGATCATGGCCCGGACGCAGTTTGCGGTATCAAAATCTTTTTTCCCCATACCGTAACCGATAGCCTGGGTCTCCATAACGGGCATGTCTCCAAATCGGGTCACAAAATGCTTGAGAAGCGCCGCCCCGGTGGGTGTGCAGAGCTCCCCCTGGATCCGGCCCCCATAGATTGGAACTCCCCTCAGAATATATGCGGTGGCGGGCGCAGGAACCGGCAGCGTTCCATGGGCGCATCTGACGTGGCCGCTCCCCACATGGATGGGAGACGCCACCACCTCATCCGGGGAGAGCTCATTCATCAAAAGGCAGACAGCCGTAATATCCGCGATGGCATCCAGGGCGCCGACTTCGTGGAAATGGATCTCCGTGACCGGCACTCCATGTACATGGCTCTCCGCTTCCGCGATCAGGCTGTAGACAGCCAGGACATCCTCCTCCACCTTTTCCGGCAGCCCAAGCTCCCGGACCCTGTTCCTGATCTCATCCATCCCGCTGTGATGATGAGTGTGCCCGTGCTCATGGTCATGTTCATGCCCCAACTCATGGTCATGCTCGTGAATATGTTCATGCCCCTGCTCATGCTCATGCCCCAACTCATGGTCGCGAGCGTGATTATACTCATGCCCACAGGCGCACTCATAATCGCGCTCATGGTCGTGCCCGTGATCGTGCCCGTGTTCGTTGTCATGGTCGTGCTCGTGATGATGCTCATGGTCATGCTCATGCCCGCACTCATCATCATGCTCATGGTCATGCTCATGCCCCTGCCTGCACTCATAATCGCGCTCATGCTCATGATCATGCCCACACTCATCATCATGCCCCTGCTCATGCCCGTGCTCCTGCCCCTGCCCGTCCGTCTCCTCCTCCCCGTGGATCAAGACGGAGATATGGGTTCCTGTGATGCCGCACTTGACGGACCTTTCCTTTTCGATCCGCACTCCCGGGATCGCCAGCGCATTCAGCCTTTCCACAAATCTGTCGGGTTCCGGCAGGAGCTCCGTCAGCGCTCCGGTCAGCATATCGCCGGCCGCCCCCATTCCGCAGTCCAAATAGAGTGTCTTCATTTATCCTTTCCCTCCATATGATTGATCATGCTTGCGAGATATCCCCCTCCAAATCCATTGTCAATATTGACCACAGAGACGCCGCTGGCACAGGAATTGAGCATGGACAAAAGCGCCGACAGCCCGTGGAACGAGGCGCCGTAGCCTACGCTTGTCGGCACGGCGATCACAGGGCAGTCCGCGAGTCCGCCGATCACGCTGGCCAGAGCCCCCTCCATCCCGGCGATAGCGACGATGACAGAAGCCCCCATGATCTCCTCCTTGTGGTCCAGGAGGCGGTGCAGTCCCGCCACCCCCACATCGTACAGCCTCGTCACCTGGTTCCCCAAAAATTCTGCCGTGAGCGCGGCCTCCTCCGCCACGGGAATATCGCTGGTACCCCCGGTAGCGACTACGATCCTGCCGATGCCGTCCGGGACAGGAGGCGTACCTGCGAACCCGATCCCCGCTTCCTCCCGGTATGTGATGGGATGCTTTCGGGCGATGGCTTCCGCGGCTTCCGCCGAGAGGCGCGTGATCAGGATCCTCTCCTGCCCGTTTCTTTTCATGGAATCCATAATGCCGATGATCTGCTCCGGCGTTTTCCCCGCTCCGTAGATCACCTCCGAAATGCCCTGCCTCACTCCCCTGTGAAGATCCACCTTTGCATAGCCAATGTCCTCATAAGGCTCCGTTTTCAGCCGCAGCAGCGCTTCCTCTACAGACATGCCGCCGTCCTTCACGGCTTCGAGAATTTCCTTCGCTTCGCTCTTCATCCTGTTCCTTCGCACCTCTTTTTTAATATCCCATGGCAATCAAGCCTACTTTATTAATATATCACAAAACCCATGGTAGTCCAGCTATTTTTTTCGTTGACAAACAAAAGGGATATGCTATACTTTACCCAAACCAAAAGACAAAAGCTCTTCTGGGAGAGACAGATCCACGGATGCGGAAAGGAGAACAGGACCGGTATGCGGCTTTTGATTGCGGATGACGATAAGGACATCGCCAGGGTGCTGACGGCGCTTTTTGAGCACGACCACTACAGCGTTGACGCGGTGTCAAACGGGAACGACGCCTACGATTACGCTTCCGGCGGAGATTATGACGGGCTGGTGCTGGACATTATGATGCCCGGCATGGACGGCATAGAAGTCCTGAAAAAACTGCGGGCGGAGGGCGTGACCACGCCTGTCCTGCTCCTGACTGCCCGGAGCGAGGTGGAGGACCGGGTAAACGGCCTGGATGCCGGCGCCGACGACTACCTGCCTAAGCCATTCGCCGCAAATGAACTGCTGGCAAGAGTCAGGGCCATGCTCCGCCGCAAGGAGCAATACCGCGCCGACACCCTGGAATTTGAGGGGATGGCTTTAAATCTCTCTACCTTCGAGCTAAGCTTCGGCCCCGAGAGCATACGGCTTGTGAGCAGGGAATTTCAAATGCTTCAGCTCCTCATGCAGGCCCCCGGAACCGTGGTCTCCACAGAGCAGTTCATGGAACGTATCTGGGGCTGGGATTCCGACGTGGACGTCAGCATCGTATGGGTATATATCTCCAATCTCAGGAAAAAAATTGAAAAGCTTGGGGCCCCTGTGGGCATCCGGGCCGTCAGGGGCGTGGGATACTGCCTGGAAAAGGGAACAAAGGCATCCTAAAGACATCTTGATGGGAAGCGCCCCGAGGACGCCCCATATCAGAAAGGATTCTGCCATGATATCAAAGCTGCGAAGGAAATTTATCTCCATCACCGCGGCGGCGCTCTTTGCCGTCATCCTGGCGGTGGTGGGCTCCATCAACTGCATCTTTATCGTCCAGAACAACCGGCTCCTGGCCTCGCACCTGGATCTTCTCCTGAACGGCGGTTCTCCCGGGTTCCCGGAGCCCCTTAAGCAGCCCCTGCCGGACGGAGGCATGAGGGCGCCGGAGGACTCCTTCCGCCTGCTGCCCCGGTTTGAGGATAAACTCAGATTCCGTACCGACGGCTGTGTGCTCCTTTTAGACGAGGAGGGCCATGTCACGGAGATACGGCAGGACGCCGCCGGAAATTATTCCGATGCCGATATGGAGGCCATAGCCGCCGCTGTCCTTTCCAGGAAAAATACGGAGGGCTGGTATCTGTACTATAAATACCGGGTCATCACCAGGACGGCCGCCTCCGGCGGGTCGGAGACTCTCATCGGCCTGATCAACGCCTCCTCCACCCTGTATTCTGTCTTCACCATGCTGACCGTATCCCTGATCATCGGCCTTGTTAGCTTCCTGGTGGTCCTGCTGATCCTTGTCTTTGCCTCCGGCAGGGCTGTCCGCCCCATCGCGGAGAGCTATGCAAAACAAAAACAGTTCGTGACCGACGCCGGACACGAACTGAAGACCCCGCTCACGGTGATATCCGCCAACAACGAGCTGGCCCGGATGATCTACGGAGACAGTGAATGGTTTGACAGCATTGACAAACAAGTGGGAAAAATGAACGGCCTGGTACGCAGCCTGATCGCGCTGGCCAGAATGGACGAGGAACAAAAGCCTGTCTTTTCTTCCTTTCCGCTCAGCGACGCCGTCTACGATACCGCAAAGTCCTTTGAGGGCCTGATCCATGCAAAGGGAAAGCTGCTAACCCTGGACATCGCGGAAGATATCTCCTATTCCGGGGACGAATCCAGGCTTCGCCAGCTTGTCTCCATCCTTATGGATAACGCCGTAAAATACTGCGCCGACCAGGGCAAGATCGCGGTGCGGCTCACTTCCGACAAGTGGGTGCGGCTCCAGGTCACCAACGACTGCCCCGACTTAAACGGCTTTGACCCGGATAAAGTATTCGAGCGTTTCTACCGGGCAGACAAGGCCCGCACTCCCGACGGCAGCTATGGGCTGGGGCTTTCCATCGCCAAATCCATCACAGAACTGCACAAGGGCCAGATCCAGGCCAGGATCCTGGACCACAGCCGCGTCCAATTCGAAGTCCTGCTGCCCCGGGCAAAATAGCCTGCCTCATCCCGCATTCCGGGCTTTCAGCTGTTTTGTTATCACGGCCTGGATGCGTTCCTTCACCAGCCCGGCGATCTGCTGTGTGTTCATATCCCGGTACTCCTCGAAAAGGATCGGTTTCAAAAAATGCACCTGGGTCTTTACCGGCCGCAGGGAATTTAGCCCGAAAACTTTGTAAGAATCGATGATCGCCACCGGCACGATAGGGGCTCCCGATTTGGTGGCGCATTTGAACGCGCCGGGCATAAATTCCTGCAAGTCGTTCCTGTTGTGGTCATATCCCCCCTCTGGAAACACGATGTACCTCCGGCCGTCCTTTACTTCCTCCGCGATTTTCGTAATGGTCCTGACCTGCTTCCTCATATCGGTCTTGTCCAGCCTGCTTCCGTTTACAAGGTCGATAAAAGGGTCTGCTATCGGCAGCTTAGAGCGGTAAGCATCCATGACGATGGTGCAGGGCTCCTTGTGGGCGCTCATGATACCGAGCGTGTCATACTTCCCCTGATGGTTGGAATACATCACATAGCCGCCCTCCCGGGGCAGGTGTTCCGCCCCAAAGGCTTCCGTCTTGATATGCCCATTGCGCATCATAATGCGGATGCACTTCCTGGCGATCTTATAGCATTCTTCCTCGGAATACCGATCCCTGTGCTTTGAAATATAATGTGCCTTGTGAATATAATAAAGTACAAACGGCATGGATACAAAAATCACATAAAAAAGCCTTAACATTGTTTCTGAACACCTCTTAATCCTTGTGGAACGACCCTGCCGCCGACGCCCCCACACGCTATTCCCTGCCGTCCCAGCAGTAGGTACAGAGCCTTTGCCTGGGGATCCCCACGGAAGCGATCATATCGTCCAGCCTGTGATAGCGCAGGGTGGTAAAGTTCAGCTGGCGTCCGATCCGCTCCACCATCTCGGCATACTGAGGCGTATCCGGATCCACATAATATTTCAGGTCGATCTTCCTGTCCTCCTGCCCCATCTCCTTCAGGACCTGCCTGGCGATCAGGTCCATCTCCGAGGAAGACCTGGAAAAATTCAGGTACTTGCACCCAAACAGCAGGGGCGGGCAGGCCGGGCGGATATGTACTTCCCTTGCGCCGCTCTGATACAGAAATTCCGTTGTCTCCCGAAGCTGTGTCCCCCGCACGATGGAATCGTCGATCAGAAGCAGGCTCTTGTCCTGGATCAGCTCCTGCACCGGGATCAGCTTCATCTTTGCGATCAGGTTCCGCTGCGTCTGGATCGTCGGCATAAAGGAGCGTGGCCAGGTCGGCGTATATTTGATAAACGGCCTGGAAAAAGGGATCCCTGACCGGTTTGCGTATCCGATGGCGTGGGCTGTGCCGGAATCCGGTACGCCCGCCACGATATCCGGCCTCACATTGTCGCGCTCCGCCAGCAAGGCGCCGCAGTTATAGCGCATCTGCTCCACGCAGATCCCCTCGTAGGAGGAGGAAGGGTACCCGTAGTACACCCACAAGAAGGTACAGATCTTCATGTCCTTCCCGGGCCTGGCCAGCGTCTGTACGCTCTCCGGCGTCACCACCACGATCTCCCCGGGGCCCAGCTCCCTCTCCTCCACATACCCCAGGTTCAGGTAGGCAAAGCTCTCAAAAGAAACGCAGTGGGCGCCCTCCTTCTTCCCGATGACCACAGGCGTCCTGCCGAGCCTGTCCCTGGCCGCGTAGATCCCCTTCGGCGTCATCAGGAGGATGGACATGGAGCCGTCTATGGCCTCCTGTGCGCGACGGATGCCGTCTACCAGGTTTTCTTCCTGGTTCACGATGGAGGCCACAAGCTCCGTGGCGTTGATCTCTCCCCCGCTCATCTCCAGGAAATGGGAATGGCCTTTTGAAAAAAGTTCCCTGACCAGCTCGTCCGTGTTGTTGATCTTTCCCACCGTGGTGATGGCGTATGTCCCGTGGTGGGAGCGCACCATCAGCGGCTGGGGCTCGTAATCCGATATACAGCCGATCCCCATATGTCCGTGCATCTCATTGACATCCTTGTCGAATTTCGTGCGGAAAGGCGCGTTCTCGATGTTGTGGATCGCCCTCTCATAGCCGCTCTCCCTGCTGTAGACTGCCATTCCCGCCCTTCTTGTCCCGAGATGGGAATGATAATCCGTCCCAAAAAAGAGGTCAAACACACAATCCTCTTTGGCTGCCACTCCAAAAAAACCACCCATATCGTCTCCCCTTTACCCCGCTGTGCCCCCAGGGCCTATACGCTGATCTCCGCCTTCATTCCAAGCAGCTCCCGGTTTTTCTCCAGAAGCGGCCGGATCACGTCCGCCAGGAAAGCGTCTACCTGCTCCCTGGAACGGCCCACATACCGCTCGGGCTCCATGGTCTTCTGCAGCTCTTCCAGGGTCAGGTTAAAAGCGGGATCCGCCGCGATCAGCTCCAGCAGATTGTTCTCCCCGCCTTTTTCCTTCACATTCCTCCCCGCCTCCATGGAAAGCTCCCGGATACGCTCATGGAGCTCCTGCCGGTTGCCGCCGTTCTTCACCGCGTCCATCATGATATTCTCCGTCGCCATAAAGGGCAGTTCGCTGCGCAGGTGCTTCTCGATGACCTTGGGATACACCACCAGCCCGTCCACCACGTTCAGGCACAGATCCAGAATGCCGTCCACCGCCAGAAAGCCCTCCGGGACAGAAAGGCGCTTGTTGGCCGAATCGTCCAGCGTCCTCTCAAACCACTGGGCCGCCGATGTGACCGCCGGGTTCAGGGCGTCCACCATCACGTACCGGGAAAGGGACGCGATGCGCTCGCACCGCATGGGATTCCTCTTGTACGCCATGGCCGAGGAACCGATCTGGTTTTTCTCAAAGGGCTCCTCCACCTCTTTCAGATGCTGAAGCAGCCGGATGTCGTTGCTCATCTTGTGCGCGGAAGCCGCGATCCCCGCCAGCACGTTCAAGACCCGGGTGTCCACCTTGCGGGAGTATGTCTGCCCCGAAACGGGATAACACTCCTTAAATCCCATCTTCTTCGCGATCATGGGATCGATCTTGTCTATGGTCTCCTGGTCCCCGTCAAAAAGCTCCAGGAAAGACGCCTGGGTGCCGGTGGTGCCCTTGGAGCCCAAAAGCTTCATGCCGGAAAGCACATACTCCAGATCCTCCAGATCCAGGTAAAATTCCTGCATCCACAGGGTCGCCCGCTTCCCGACGGTGGTGGGCTGGGCCGGCTGGAAATGGGTGAAGGCCAGCGTGGGCTGGGCCTTGTACTTCTCCGCGAAATCCGCCAGCTCGGCGATCACATTCACCAGTTTCCTTTTCACCAGCTTCAGCGCCTCTGTCATGACGATAATGTCCGTGTTATCGCCCACATAGCAGGAAGTCGCCCCCAGGTGGATGATGCCCGCCGCCTTTGGGCACTGCTGCCCGTAGGCATAGACATGGCTCATCACGTCATGGCGCACTTCCTTCTCCCGCGCCCTCGCCACATCGTAGTTGATGTCCTCCGCATGTGCTTTCAGCTCTTCGATCTGCTCGTCGGTGATGACCGGCTCGCCGTTTTGGCTGAGCCCCAATTCTTTTTCCGTCTCGGCCAGCGCGATCCACAGTCTGCGCCAGGTGCGGAATTTCATGTCCGGCGAAAAAATATACTGCATTTCCGCGCTGGCATAGCGCTCTGAGAGCGGGCTCTGATATCTGTCTGTGCTCATTGGATGGTGGTCTCCTTTTATTGTTCAAATTCTCCGCGGATATCCTCCGCGGGGGGCTCCATGGGATACTGGCCCGAGAAACATCCTGTGCAGACCCGCTTATCCCCCATGATCTCCTGAAGCCTCTCCAGCTTTAGGTACGCCAGGGTATCCGTGCCGATCATGCGGCAGATCTCCGGCACATCCCGGTTAAAGGCGATAAGCTGCTCCCTGGCGGGAACGTCGGTGCCAAAATAACAGGGCCACAAAAAGGGCGGGGAACTGACCCGCATATGGACTTCCTTTGCGCCGGCCTCCCGGAGCATCCTCACAATGCGGTCAGAAGTGGTTCCCCGGACGATGGAATCGTCGATCATGATGATCCGCTTTCCCTCCACCGCCTCCCGGATGGGATTCAGCTTCACCTGTACGCTGCTCTCCCGGCTTTTCTGCTTCGGCTTGATAAAGGTCCGCCCCACATAGGCGTTTTTTACAAAGGCTGTGCCATAGGGGATGCCGGACTGCAGGGAGTACCCCAGCGCCGCGCAGTTCCCGGATTCCGGGACGCCTACCACGAGGTCCGCGTCCACAGGGGAATCCATGGCCAGGTATTTGCCTGCCATGAGCCGGAAATGATAAACGCTCACTTCGTCCAGAATGCTGTCCGGACGGGCGAAATAGATATACTCGAACACGCACCGCGCCTGCCTGTCGGCGGGAAGCGCGTGGCGCATAAAGGATTCCAGCCCCTTTTCGGGAGAGATCGTCACGATCTCCCCGGGGCGCACATCGCGCACAAATTCCGCCCCCACCGTGTCCAGGGCGCAGCTTTCGCTGGCCAGGAGCCAGGTGTTATCCCGCCTGCCGATGCAAAGGGGCCGGAAGCCAAAGGGATCCCTTGCCCCGATCAGCTTCCTGGGCGACATGATCACCAGCGAGTAAGCGCCCGCGATCTTCTCCATGGCCCTTCCCACCGCCTCCTCCACAGTCCGGGAGTTCAGGCGCTCCCTGGCGATCAGATAGGCGATCACCTCGGAGTCGATGGTAGTCTGAAAAATGGCCCCCGTGTACTCCAGCTCATGCCGCAGCTTCGGCGCGTTGATCAGATTGCCGTTGTGGGCCAGGCCCAGCGTACCCTTCACATAATTTAAAACCAGGGGCTGGGCGTTTTCCCGTGTGGAGCTGCCCGCGGTGGAATACCGCACATGCCCTACCCCGATATCGCCCTTCAGCTTTTCCAGGTGTTCCGGCGCAAACGCCTCGTTCACCAGCCCCATATCCTTGCGGGAGAGCACCTTCCCCTTGGGGCCGCTTGTGTCGCTGACGGCGATGCCGCAGCTCTCCTGGCCGCGGTGCTGCAGGGCCAGCAGCCCGTAATAGATCGTGGAGGAAACATCGCCGCCGTCGAAATCGTAGGCGCCAAATACGCCGCACTCCTCCCGCAGCTTGTCGCCGTCCTCTGTCTGTATGTAAATCGGATCCGTCACTTTTCCTCTCATTCTGCCGCTGCAAACGGCGTCTCAGCCGCGAAGGCCCTTAAATTTGCCGCCCTGCCGCTCCCTGCCGCAGGGCACAGCCCCCGGCGCGTTCCCCCCGGGCGCGTCCCTTAGGCATGTTTCCCTTAACCCGTCTTCTCCTACAGGCCCAGGCGTTTAAACACTTCGTTATAAGCTTCCTCCACGTTCCCAAGATCCCTGCGGAAACGATCCTTATCCAGCTTCTCGTTGGTATTGACATCCCAAAGCCTGCAGGTGTCGGGAGAGGTCTCGTCCGCCAGGATGATCTGCCCGTGGTACCTTCCAAACTCGATCTTAAAGTCGATCAGCCGGATCCCCGCCTGCAGGAAATACGCTTTCAGGACCTCGTTTACCTTGAAGGCATATTTTTTGATCACTTCGATCTCTTCCCAGGTAGCCAGGTTCAGCGCCCTGGCAAAATAATCGTTGATCAGGGGATCGCCCAGCTCGTCGTTCTTATAGGAAAACTCAATCGTGGGCTCGGTAAACGGCGTTCCCTCGGGAACCCCCAGCCTCTTGGAAAAGCTGCCCGCCGCCACATTGCGGATGATGACTTCCAGGGGCACGATCTCCACGCGCTTCACGGCGGTCTCCCTGTCGCTCAGCTCCTCGATAAAGTGGGTGGGAACCCCCTCCTTCTCCAGCAGCTGGAACACATGGTTGGTCATCTTATTGTTGATGACGCCCTTCCCCACGATAGTTCCTCTCTTCTCACCGTTAAACGCGGTGGCATCGTCCTTGTAATCCACGATCAGCACATCGGGATCATCCGTCAGGAAAACCTTCTTTGCCTTGCCTTCATAGAGCTGTTCCAGTTTTTTCATATCTCCTCTTTTCTGCTGCAGCCGACAGCCTGTTCTTTCCCGGAGCCAGTGGGCCGGGCGGCCCCGTTGGCCCGGAGATGTACTTGCACCAGTGCTCACAGTGCACATTATAGCCTATTAAGTACCATAAATCAATAGCCCTTTGGGGGAATCAGCTCCCGTCATACGTCCTCATACCGCTCCGCCATCCCCAGGATCTCGGACGCATAGGCGGGATATTTCTTCACGATCCCCATGATCTCCTTCCGGGAGTTCTCCGCCACCTCGTTGTTATAATTCATCTGCTTCCGCAGCGCCTGACGGCGCAGGATCAGGTCATGGCGGATCTCAACCATCTCCCGCTGGTCCAGCAGCGCCCCCGGCTGGTTTATCCATCTGTCCGGGTCCGTGATGTGGTAATTGGACATCCGCGTCTGGAGCTGCTTTTGGAAATATTCCAGTTTTGCCTCCGCCTCGGCGTACTCCTTCCGTTCTTCCTTCTCCTGACAGTATTGGTTCCAGAGCTTTTCCAGGGCCGCGGCCCCCTCCGTATCGTACTTTATGCGGAGGTAATCATGGAGGTTGCTGTTATTCACATACCGGATCTTTACTTTATTCTGAAGCAGGATCAGCTTATTTATGGCCTTATCCACCCGGCGTTTCTCCCTGTCCGCGTCGGAATATTTTGCCCACAGCCCGGCGATCGCCACCACCGCCGCCCCCACGGAAATGATATATCCCACCTGGGTCTTCATCTGGAACCCAAACTGCAGGATCAAAAGCATCACCACGCAGGCTGCCAGCGCCGCCAGGAAGATCAGCGCCATTCCCTTCAGGTTGGCCAGCATACCCTCAAGCTCCCCCCGTCGGTAGGAATAGGCGTTCCGTTCCCTGTCCAGGCGTTTCAGGTCCTGCCGCACCAGATCGCCGTATTTCTCGCACTCCTTCAGCTTCTCTATGCCTTCCTGGACATCCGCCTCCTGCCGGTGCATTTTGTAATAGTCGGAATCCCGCATCCGGTTTTTCTTTCCGTGATATTTTTCCCGCTCTTGGTTCAGCGTCGCCACCCGTCTGGCCACATTGTTCAGCGCCTCCCGTTCCTCCTCCGGCAGGGCTTCTATCTCCTCAATATCCGTCAGATAGGCCGTCACCAGCGCATATTCCCCCTTTAGCTGGCTGATCTCCCGGGAAGCCTCGGCCGCCTGCTCCAGGCATTCTGTCACGAACTGCCTGCGCTGCTCGTCGTCCCGGAAATCTACGCTTTCCCGGACTCCGCCCACGTTTATCCAGTCCGTATCCTCCGGCTTCTGTTTTTTTCTCCTTCTGAATAAATTTCTCCAAAATCCCATTGACCCACTCCCGTCAGTTGCTCACGCTGCTGCGATAGCTGTCCTTCAAAGTCCGGATCAGCCTCTCCGTCTCCTCATCATAACCCTGCCTGTCCGCTCCGTCGCGCCTCTCCCTGCGGTTGTACAATAGCAGGTATTCCGGCTGCTGTTCCCATTCCCGGAGCAGCTGTTCCAGCTTCTTCTCCAGCTCCAGCGTGTGATCGTACCCTTCCGCCTGCCCCGCGGCAAACGCCACATATTCCTCCTCCGGCAGCGCCATCCTCATCGCGGCCAGGTAATCCCGGTAACAGTCAGGATCCCCGTCCGTCCTATATGCCTCCTGGAAGCATTCCGCCGCCCTGTCATAGAGCATCAGCCCTGTCAGGGCCACCCCCTTGTTGTGCAGGATCGCCGAGAGGCAGCTCACTGCGGGAAGCGGTTCCCCCTTATCCTCCAGCTCCCGCCATCTGGCCATCAGCGCGTCATATTCCCGGACTGCCGACAGATATTTCTTTTTCTTTACCAGATAGTCCACCTGGCTCTTGCGCTTTTCTATGCGGCTCAGGCCCGCCCCCTGTTTCAGCACCTGTTCCACTTCCAGCATCTCCGCCTGGCTGTACATGCCTGTATAGTTCAGTATCATGCCTACAAAGGCGCTGAGGGAGCCCTGCCTGTGCACCAGGGGATGAAGCCCCCTGGCAAGCTCCCTGAGGCCGCATTCCTGCTCGATCCAGTGCAAAAGCCCGTCGTTCATCAGTGACAGGTCCAACAGGAATGCGTTCTCCTTCAGACAATAGCACAATTCCTCCATGCAGTATACATTCATCTCAAGGCTCGGAATACAATATGAAGTTTTCGCGTAATTCCCCACACAGACGCTGACGTACATATCCCTTCCACCCGCCGTCCCCGAGACGGCTCCCCTTCCTGAAAAAATAACGCTCCGGCCCCGGCCCGCCGACTGCCTAAGGCTCCCTTAAAGCTCTATCCGCTCCTGCCAGACATGCCGGGAGGAGGCGCGGAATTCGCCGAATCCCAGATCCTGGATCTGGATGGCCAGCCTGTTCTCCGCCTCCAGATAGAAATGCATCCGAAGCCTTGCTATGCTGCCCGGGAAATCGTCCAGGATGATCTTTGTCTCCTTCCCGTTCTTCCCTGTAAGCGGCATCACAAGCAGCGTGATCTCGTTGCCGTTCCGAATATAGAAATCCATAGTGCAGTCCGCCTCGTACCAGTTGACCCCGGCGTCCAGCAGCGCACAGTAAGATTCCTCCCCCTGCCGCAGGACCTGCATCCCGATGTTTGCCTTCAGCTTGTCGCGCCCCAGGAACACATGCTCTTTCCCCGCCTTGCTCACATTCAGGCGTTCCTGCATCCCGTAACAGGCCCCCTTGCTGAAAAGGTTGTTCCCCTGGAAGACGCGCCTGCCCTTACAGAGGTACCGCAGGGACTCCCGCATCCATTCCTGGCGGAAACCATCCCCGATCAGGTACACGCTGTCCACCTGCGAAACCATGGCATTCTCGGCCACCCGCTGAAACGCCCCGTCCATCTCGCCGATCTGCCTCTCCCGCGCGCCCTCCTCCTCCGGCAGCGGCTCCCACTCGTAAAAAGGATGGAGCTGCTCGTCGATAAAAGTCACCACCGGGGTGGTCCTGGGGTTGCTCTCCATATGATACACCCGGATGCTGCTGCTGCGGTAGTCAAACAGCATGGAACGGTTTGCCCAAAGCTCCGCAGGCTGCCTCAGCATATAGTTGTAATAACTTTCCGTATGGCTCTGGAACGCTACTTTATCCGTTTTCAGGTGCACCGCCGCGATCACCCTGTTCAAGACCTCCAGCACCCGGCTGTCCACCATCTCACAGGTAATCATCAGCGCCCCGATCCGCTCCGAGGATGCCACCTGGGTCAGAAGCCCAAGGCTCCTCTTAAAAAACAGGGCCAGCAGCGCCACCGGGTCAAAGCTTTCCCCTTCCAGGACCACAGGCTCCCCGTCCAGCGCCTGCCCCAGCAGATTCTTCACCAATACCCCCTGGCCTTCCTCCGCGTAGCGCAGGGCGTCTTTCCCGTAAAACCACTGGTTCACCCCAAATCGCTTGCAAAGCGCCGCCGGGATATTATAGCTCTGCCCCCCGGCCACCTGGGAAAGGGTTTCCACCTCCCCGGTGTCGGACAGCGCGTAGCTGATCTGGCAGAACTCGTTTCCCAGATCGTATCCCAGTATCAACTTGTCACTGCTAAAGAAACTCATCCCGCTTCCTCTCCCCGCCGTGCCGCCCCAGACCGGCACAACCTTATTTCAACTGAAACAGATTCCCGTTTAAAAAGTCTTTCCTGTAATATTCTTCCAGCAGGCTGTCCATAGTGTCGGCATCCTGCAGTGTCCTGCTGATCACAATGTCATTGACCAGCTGATATCTGCTGTCGCCGCCCTGCCCGACGTGATCGCTTTTCTGCAGGGTGCCGCTCTCCGTCAGCCGGGATTCCCCGTTTTCCTCCTCCGTGATGTAATACTGCAGGCTCTCGCCAAAGAACAGGATAAACTCCCTGAAGCACACACCCCCGTACACCTCCCGCATATACTCCGAAGTATACTCCTCGGAGCCGCCGTCGTCATGGGAGATCACATAGTGGATGCAGGCCCTGCTCCCGGGGGCGCTGCGGTATTCGATGATCGTCTTGTCCGCCAGCTCCTGCTGGGCCCAGCGGAACATCTGGAACTTCCGGAAAAATTCCAGATGGATCCCTTCCGCCATCATCTCCCTCAAAAGCTCCTCCGCCAGGGAGGTCGTTTCTCCCTGCAGCTGATCCGCGTTTTCGGAATAATATTTCAAAAGCGCCAGCCGGCACACGCGCTGCACCGGTTCCTCCCGCCGGTACATATTTTTGATCTCCCGGAATACATCGTCCTCCGTCACGCGCTCCCGCACAAAATAGTCAAAGGCGCACTGGGCGAGGAAAGCCTCTTCCACCTCCGGCTTGGCCCCCTGGGATACATAATAATGGAAGATCTCCATCTTTTCCCCCACAAAGGCGCCGGAATACAGCATCTGCACCAATATCGTCTCGCTGAGCCGATAGCAGTCCACCCCGAACGATCTGGCGGCCTTCCAGATATCCCGCATGTTCCTCGTCATCCCCCGATAGTACATGGAGAGGTACTGTAAGACCGTGCCGTCATACTTTTCCCTTCCGAACGCATAGACGGCAGCCGCCGTCAGCATCGGATCCTCCACCATGTTATCCTTTTCCATCAGGGGGCTGATGATACGCACAAGCACCTTGGGATCCACAAAATAAGGGCCGTATTCCTCCAGCCAGGTCCGCGCCAGCTCATATTGCCCCCGAAGCGCCATATACCCGACGACATCCGCCCGCTCTTCCGCCGACAGCTCCTGCGCCGGGATCCGCGCCAGGTATTCATCCAGGGAGCGCATATCATCCGCGGCGTAATAGTACCGCAGGATGCGCAGGTACAGCTCCCGCCGCAGGGACGGCACGGCACAGCCGGACTCCAGCACCCGAAGCGCCCGGTGGATCTCCTCCCTTAGCTTCTCCCCTGTGGGCTCTCCCTCTTCCCGCCCGCTCCCGCAGAGGTACAGGTCCAGCTCCGGGCTCTGCTGCAGATACGGGATCAACGTGCGCAGGTACTTTCCCGGGATCATCAGCTTTTCCAGGGTGTATTCCACAGTCTTTATAAACCTGTTTTTCCAGGCGTCCTCAAACACGATGGTATATTCGGTCCCGTACAGGGCCACCCAGGTCTGCCCGTTCACAAGCGCATACTCCGCCGGGTACAGGCTGCCCGGGTGATACACATAGACTTTTTTAAGCCGTTCGTCCTCCACCCGGATCAGATGGGCAAAGAGCAGCCTGGACAGGGGCCCGCAGGTATCCTCCCCGATCATGCCGGGCTGCAGCAGGCTGTTGTACAGGTTTGCCAGCGGCCGGTTGATATGCTCCTTTCGGATCTGGTCCAGCACAAACTGCTCCATCCTGGGGCGGTATACCTCATAAACATCGCCCAGCTTCTCCGACCGCCTCAGGATATAGTCATAGAGATAGGCGCTGTGTTCATAGTCCAAGTCGTTCTGGTAGGAAAAATACAGCAGCACAGTCTTTGGTATCTCCTGGCTCACATTCAGGTCCAGAGACATCATATAATATTCATACAGGTTCGTGATCCGCAGCTTTGCGTCCACCCCGGCCTTATACCACTCGAAATACGGGGTGCCGGCCATGCCCCCCTTGATCAAAAGCGTACAGATCTCCTGCAAGACACGCACATCGCCGCCCTTCCTGTAGAGCTTTACGAGGATACGGTACAGTATGGCGGAAAAATCCCGCACCTTTCCCGTCAGGTACAGCAGCTGCTCCACCACCTCCGGCTTCAGCAGCTCCTGCCCCGCCCCGTACCAGAGCACCTGCAGTTCAAAGGCCCCGAGCTTTCTCAGAAGAGCGGGATTGTTGTTGAACATGGCCACCGCCTCTAAGTACAGGATCGGGCTGTTGCACCCGTTTCCATACTGTTTCTCCAGGAAGATCCACTTCCCCGTCACCGACTTATGGTACTCCTGCGAAAGGTACAGCAAAAGCCATGCCACACGCCAGTCAGAATCATCCCTGCGGTAAATATGCTCCACTTCCTCCGTCACCCGGCTCACATATTTATCCTCCTGGTGGATCAGCGTGGTCAGGTACAGATAGTAAGCCGTGAGGGCGCCTTCCTCTCCGGCCTTTTCCAAAAGCCCGGCCGCATGGTCCAGGATCCATCCCGCCTCGTTATACCTCTCCTCGGTGATCAGCATCTGCGCCTGGAACAGCCTCGCCGCTATGTCGTTCTCATCCCGCGCCACCATCCGGTCCACCAGCTCCCTGGACTCCTTCAGCCAGGCCGCCGTGCTTATCTTCTTCATGCGGAAAGCGAGATAAAGCTCCGTCAGCCTCGCCGTGGCTTTCTTTTGGTTCAGCTCCTGCCGCCCGGCCTCCCCCCGGCCCCTGCCCTGTACCGTCACGGGGATCGTCAGCGTCACATAGCAGTTGAACAGACAGATCTCGCCGTACCTCCTGCCCTTCCCGCACAGTGCCCGGTCTATAAACACAGGCAGCCTGCAGCGGTTCCCCAGAAAATCGTCGTCCGTCAGCACCTCTTTCTCCGTAAAGAGGAAGCCTCCCCTGCATTCTATGTAAAGCTGTGTAAATCCCCAGCCGTTGCGGATGATAGTGAGCTCCCGCTCCACCACGCCGTCCGCTCCCGGCTCGGCATCCAGCCTGACCTCCAGGCCGCTTTCCTCCGTCAGGAAATCCACCTTCTGCTTTTTGTTGATCTGCACCAGAAATTCTTCCACGCTCTGTTCCATTCCCTCGTAGACAGAAAGTGTCCGGTACGAGTCCATGTACTGAACGTCCCTGCCGGAAAAAATACTGGAAAATTCCGGCTTGTAGTATAGGTTTACCGCTTCCTGCCAGTTCGTCTTTGCCAGATTTGCAAAGTGGAACAGATTCCTGATGGCGCCGACCGAAGAGTCTATGACCCTGTGCTCTATGCTGGCCACAAAGGGGATGTAGTATTCCCCCCGGTTACTGACGATATAGAAATTCCCCTTTACTACATCGCCCTCCTCCAGCGTCTCGCCGTGGAACCGGAATAAGATCTCTTCACTGCTTCCGGAAAACTCCTCTGTCAGGCACTCCATTCTCAGATCCGAGGATACGGCCATCCCTTCCGCATAAGATCCCCTGTCCGAATCAATGCGGAAAGAACCCTCGTACTGTTCCCCTTTTCCCAGCGTGATCTCTATTTTAGAGCAGGAAAAATGAAGAGAACCGCTTTCATAGTCAAAGTTTCCCTCAAGAATCCGATCAATGTTTTTCTGCATCCGCACTCACCCGCTTTTGCTCAAAATCCCTTTCACGCAGCCCTGCCTGCCGTCCCCCGCCGCACTGTCAGCTCTGCACCGATATTTCTTATTATATCAAACTCTGGAATACAGGGCAATTTATTTCTCACGGAATTTACGTACCAGTTCAGCCAGCCGCCGGACATGATGGAAAATCGTGCTTGCACGGATTTTCCATCATATCTGGCGGCTGAGGGAGCGCCTTTTTATGAGCAAAGATAGGCGCACAGCGCCGGAGAGCGCGTATGCGCGGCTTTGCGAATGGCGCGGGCGGAACTGGTACATTACATCCAGTTCCGCCGGTTGACGTGTTCAGAGGAAAATCGTGCTTGCACGGATTTTCCATCATATCTGGCGGCTGAGGGAGCGCCTTTTTATGAGCAAAGGCAGGCGCTCAGCGCCGGAAAGCGCGTATGCGCGACTTTGCGAATGGCGCGGGCGGAACCGGCCTCCATTACAGGCCGAAAGAGCCGGCTTTCCCTTTTCTTTGCGGGAAAATCCGGCTCTTACCAACTTATTATTGACTTTTAGTAGTTTTGGTGATTCCTTCACTCGCTGCAGATATCTAAGACTATTTCCTTTTGGCCTAACCCTTCCGCCGAAAATGTAAGTTTTACCCTTCCCACATCCACAGCCTTTATGACCGCCAGCATCGCTCCCGCAAGCATTTTCCGCCGCGGGGAAGAATAAAGGCTCAGGTCAGCCAGATCCCCCGCGTCCATCCCCACCAGACGGGCAGGTCCTTCTATGCTGCAGGACACCATCGGCCCCGCGTCCGGCACCTGACGTCCGTCCTCATCTACACAATATAATTCGATCGGACACAATTGCCCTCTGTATAGCAGGGTTCTTTCCGCTCTTATCTCTAAGGCTGCCGCTTCCTTCGTTGTAACGACCTCTTCCACGGCAACCAACTTCTGATCCTTAAACCCTTCCGCGCGAAGAGTTCCCGGCTCATACGGCACATCCCAGCTTAAATGCAGGTCATTGGTCGTAGCATGGATCCCTACCGGGTCATTCCATGCCTGCCATGCTCCCTTTCTGGGACACTCGTATCCTTTTACACCGATTTCTTTCCCGTTGAGGAATAATTTCACCTCATCACAATTGGTGTAGCAGACAACCTGCTTAAATGTGCCTTCCTCTCCCTTCCAGTTCCAGTGGGGCAGCAAATGCAGCGTGATATCTTTCTCATTCCAAATGGAACGAAAATAATAGTAAGAATCCTTTTTGAATCCTGCCGTATCCAATACCCCGCAGGAGGCGCCCCGATAAGGCCATCGGGTCTCTCCGAGATAATCGATCCCCGTCCACAAATAATCCCCCGCCACAAAATCATGGCTTGCCGTATAGCGCCACAGAGCTTCATGATGCAGGGACGCCTTGGCATAAGGGCCGGAATAATCTCCGCGTTTTCCCCCGACGGAAGGGTTTTCCGACCCGATCATCCTGCGCGTCGGAAACATTACGCGATCTTCTTCATAGAAATTCTCCGCCCTCTTTCCCCATCTCCCTACATAATTGTACCCCACCACATCCAAGGCATTTTCAAACTCCCGCAAAGTCCTGTTTGTCTCCGGCGCGGCAATATTGTCACAGGCGCAGGTCACCATCCGGGAAGAATCTTCTTCATGGCAGATATCCTGCAGGTATCGCAGGATCTTTACCCCATCCAGGGATGACTGTTCCGGTATCTCGTTTCCGATGCTCCATAAGATGACGCTCGGATGGTTGTAATCTCTCCGCAGCATGGCCGTCAGCTCTTCTTTTGCGTATCTGTCGAAATACTGGCTGGAACCGTAGGCAAAATTCTGAGAATAATAGTTATTTATTTTGTGTTTAGTCAGTCTCCATTCATCAAATATCTCATCCATCACAAGAAATCCCAGTTCATCACAAAGATCTAAAAAAACCGGATCCGGCGGATTGTGTGCACATCTCAGCCCATTACATCCCATCTCCTTTAATGCCCGCAGACGTCTTTCCCAGATTTCCCTGTAACCTACAGCCCCTGTCAGTCCGCAGTCATGATGCAGGCACATTCCTTTGATCTTTACGCTCTGCCCATTGAGCAGGAAGCCCCTGTCACAGTCAAAAACCGCTGTCCTGATCCCCACGCGGCATTCCGTCCGGTCTGTTTCCTTTCCGCCCTGGCTGACCGTTGTGACCAGAGTATACAAATAGGGATCCTGATCCGTCCATAAATGCGGCCTTTCCACCAAAGGACGCACCATACAGTCCTGATCCCTGCCCGGATCCAGATATAACGCCGTTCCGGAAACACAGGCTTCATTTCCCTCCTGATCATATAACACATGTGTCACGTCAACACAGGCCGGTTCATCTCCCTGATTTCTCACCAGAGTGCGGATCTGCAGGGATGCCTCCTGCTGTTGACGATATATCCCGTTGGTATCGCACCTGACGCCCCACACGCCTACATGTACCTTGTAAGTCCGTACCAGGCGCACATTTCTTGTAATGCCTGAACCGCTGTACCAGCGGCAGTTGGGCTGCCGGCTGTTATCTACCCGGACTGCCACAACATTCTGTCCAGGCCGTACCTTGCCGGATAATTCCACTTCAAAGGAGCCAAACCCATATCCATGCCATCCGGCTTTCTGGCCGTTTATGAACACAGAGACATCCATATAGGCCCCTTCAAAATAAAGAAATATCCTTTCATCCGCTTCCACTTCCTGCAGGACAAAACGCTTCCGGTACCACCCGGTTCCGGCTGTGGCAAATCCCCCTCCGCCGCCGGTAGGGGCTTTCTGATCCGGTTCCCATTCCGTACTCCAATCATGGGGCAGATCCAAAGTTTTCCAGTCCTCATCCCCCCAATCCTCCGCCGCATAATTTTCGCTGTCCCCCCGGAAAAATTTCCACGCCTCGTTAAAATTTATTTCTTTTCTCATAAGATCTCCTTTTTGATAGAATGATGTGAGGCAGCTGCCAACAGTCAGCTGCCTCATCCAACCCTGCTATTCTGTCTCCCAAACACTCCGGTCCTTACTGCCTGGCCGCGCAGAATGCCTCATACTGCGCCTTACACTCTTCCATGATCCTGTCGATCCCGGCATCTTTCAGACGCTGTACCATCTCCTGATATTTTGCCTCTGTGTCATCCCCAAACAGGCCAAGGTTGAAACTCTGGTCATACTCTCCCACAATTCCGTCGATGACCGCCAGCTCCGCTTCCACATTGGTCTTATCAAACGTAAAAGTAGACGCCAAAGGAGCATATTCTTTTGAGGAACAAATATCATCAAATTTATTCATCCTCGGATCTTCATTATACAGGATAGGGCTGTCTTTTCCTGTGATGCCCCATGCCCAGACGCCCCAGTTATAATTTGCCGCGTCCGGCCCGTCCTGCCTGTAACCGTCTTCCGTCAGCGTATAATGAACCCCCTCTATACCGCCTACAACAAGGTTGTTTACTTCCGGAAATCCCTTCAGGCAATCCAGCACAAGCGCCGCCCTTTCCGGCAGCTTGCTTTTTGCAGTAATAGCCACCGTATCGTCAGCATAGCTGCCCCTCATAGCCTTCGCTTCCGGCGTTACATCAAATACGCCATAGGTACCGATGCCAGCCGCCTCCATATCATGTCCCGCCGTGGGGGCAGACGCATTCCAGATCAGGCTCGCGGTTTTTCCGCTCTTAAAATTATCTACCGCATCTGTGGTATCATTGAGCCTGTCCGGAGACCAGACACCGGCTTTGGCCATTTCAGCCATCTCCAGGTAAAAATCTAATGTGTCATCACAAATATATTTATAAAACACATCCGTATCCCAATCAGGAAGTTCTTCGCTGCCATGAGTATAATACATAAATGCAAACCCGCTGGCAAGCGGTTCTGCCTGTACCTTCTGCCACCAGAGATGGTCTCCAAATTCCGCCGTGCCCCTCTGTCCATTGGCATAGATCCCGTTTTCTCTCTCATTCTGCGCCAGCGTGATCAACGCCTGCTTCATCGAATCCCAGCTATTGATCTCCGTTATATCGTACTTCTCCAGCAGGTCCGTTCGCGCTACAAAAACATTATAGCCGTTAAAAGACGCATTGTTTTTAGGCACAGTATAAATCTTTCCTCCCACGGCCACCTGATCCCAGCTTATTTCAGCCTGCTGCGGGTAACTATAAGGAAGATACTGCTCCAAAAATTCTTTCGACAGCTCCTTAAATCCGCCGTTTGCAACCTCTGACGTATAATTACACCAGGAAGAGGTATACATCAGATCCACCTGATCCCCCTCGGGAGTCAGCAACAGAGAATATTTATCTCCCATCTCCCCCCAGCTTAAGAACTTCACATCCAGGGTCGTATTCAGCCATGGCTCAAGGTACTGCTCATTGACAACCTGCATCACCTTATCCATGTCAACGGGCTTTTCACCGATGGCATACATCACCACTGTCTCATGCTGGGATAGGTCATACCCCTTTCCCGCGTAAGGGCTGTCCTCCGCAATTCCGGCGTCTCCGCTTCCCTGTGACTGAGACGTTTCCGCGCCGCCGGAACCGCTTCCCGAACTGCCGCCCTGTCCGCTGCCGTCATCCCCGCCGCAGGCAGCCATTCCGGCCACCATCGCCAGTGACAGGCCGAGAACCCCTAATCTGGACAAAATCTTTTTCTTCATCTTTTTCCTCCTTTTTCTATGCTTAACCTTTTTGGGTTAACCTTTCACAGAGCCAATCGTCATCCCTTTTACAAAATACTTCTGCAGGAACGGATACAACAAAATGATAGGGCCGATCGCTACCACTGTCATCGCCAGCTTCATACTTTCCGATGGAACCGACGCCACAGATCTTCCCTGTTCATAAGCGATCTTCGTAATAAACTCCGCACTCTTCAGCAGATTCTGAAGCGTATACTGCAGATTATACTTTTTATCATCACTGATAAAGAGCATACAGTTATACCAGTCATTCCAGTAACCAAGGGCGGTAAACAGCGATAACGTCGCGATCATAGGCTTTGAGAGCGGCATCATGATCCGAAAATAAATCAACATGTCTCCCGCGCCGTCCATCTTGGCCGATTCCACCAGCTCATATGGTATCCCTTTCATGAAATTCTTTGCTATTATCATGTTCCATACGGAAAAGACTCCGGGTATGATCAGCGCATAAATATGGTTTTTAAAATGCAGGTACTGGGTGCAGAGCAGGTAATAAGGCACCAGCCCGCCGCTGAACAGGGTCGTAAAGAAAAAGTAAAAGGAAAAACCATTCTTCCAGGGGAAATCCGGCCTGGAAAGCACATACCCCGTCATAGTCACCAGAAGGATCGCCAGCACAGTTCCCACTACTGTCACAAAAGTTGTCACCCCATATGCGGACAGGATCTTTTCAGGCGATCGAAATATCGTGGCATAACCTTCCAGGGAAAAATTCGCCGGACTTAGCCAGAAACTATATCCTTTCGTCAAGATCCATTTCTCGTCCGTAAACGATCCGGTCAGCACAAGATAAAACGGTATCGCACAGGCCAAAGCAAAGAGAAATACCAACGTATATCCGATGCCGTTAAAAATCTTCGTGTCCCAGGAACTTTTTATTTTCGTACCTTTTAACTTGATCTCCTTTTCCATGGCATAGCTCCTTTCCTCAATACAGCGCATAATCAGGATCTACTTTTTTCACTATAAAGTTCACTACATTGATCGTTACAAAGCAAAGCAAAGACTGATACAATCCTGCTGCGGCGGACCATCCCATGTTTGCGGTTGACATCATCGTCCGATAAACATATGTGTCAAGCACATCGGACGTTTCCAGCAAATGCTGGCCTTTCACTAATTGATAAAACATTCCGAAATCTCCCCGGAAGATACCGCCTACTGCCAGCAGAGTCATGATTATGATCGTAGGCTTCAGGCAGGGGATGGTGATCCGGAAGATCCTCTGCCAGATATTCGCGCCATCGATCTTAGCCGCCTCATTGATTTCCGGGCTGATTCCCACGATCGCCGCCAAATATACCACGCTTCCGTAGCCTGTGGATTTCCAGACCTTCAGCGCAACCATGACTATAGGCCACGTTTTTGCATTCTCATAGGCATATATGTTATAACTCTCCAGCCCCAAGCCATTTAAGATCTGATTCAGGACACCATGATCTCCAAAAATATTCAGCATGATGGTCGCAACGACAACCCAGGAGATAAAATGCGGCAGAAACATAAATGACTGGGCAACTTTCTTAAATTTCAAGTGAAGCATCTCATTCAGGATAATGGCGAATCCCACTTCCGTTACGATTCCAAAGGTAATAAACACGATATTGTAAAGCAGCGTGTTTCTGGTCAGACTCCACAATTTTTTCGAGATCAGCAAATATCGGAAATTATCAAGTCCATTCCACTCACTTCCGAAGATCCCGTCCATATAGTTATACTTTTTGAACGCGATCACGATCCCAGGCATTGGTATGTAGCAAAAAATGAATGCCATGGTAACCGGCACCAAAAGCATCAACAATAAGGTACGGTTCTTTTTCACGTCCTTCCAAAACGACCTTTTGGGAACGGTTTTTTTCTGTCGCATTTGCATAATATCCCTCCTCCATGTTTTTTTGCCATTTGCTTTTGTGCTTTTTATTATATACATGGGTTTTTCGGCCTACAAGTTTTATCCGTTTTGCATAACCATTCTTATGCTTTCTGCACATTTGTTGTCAATTTTGCACATGGGCGGATTTCCAATGGAAAGATTATTTTTATTATCTGTTTTCCCATTCCTGTATTATAATGGAATCATATAAAACATGCCGTATGAGGCGAACAGGGGGAGGCTTCCTATGACGATCGATGAACTCATTATCCAGATGCGGGATATTATCACATGGTCTGACACTCCTGCTGCCTACTGCAATATAGAGGAGGGTATACGCTTCTTTTATCCGCCGTGCAGCAGCGCTGCCAGGGGAACTATTTTTCTCGGTTCTTATTCGGAATGGAGATCCTTATGTCGGGATAAGCTGCTTCAACCGGAGTGCACCTATCTTATCTCCATTGACAAAGAAAAAAATGCAGAGCCCATCCCTTGCAGCATACCTATAAATGTCCTGTTTTTCTGTGCTCCTGTATCTGTCATACGAAAAGAGCTGACTGCCTTTCTCATGAACTTCAGCCATCAGTTGAACAGGGGTATCCTGTCCGCCCAATACCTTCGTTTCTGGAATGACATTATGTCCATGGAATTGTCTGACCGCCAGCAGATCCTGGAGCGTCTGGATGAATTTCCATACCAGCTGCACACCCACATCGCATGTGTTGTGGTGAGATCCTCTGTTTTGGGCAAAAATGATACGGAACTCCTGGAGGCCCAAAAAGCCTTGCAGGATTTCTTTCCGGGAACGAATCTGTTTTACACGGGAACAGAATGGATCCTGATCTATTCTCAGGCAAAAGACACATCAGATTATTTAGACATTTCTTATGAGGCTTTCTCCAGCCTTCTGGAACAATACAAACTGGAAGCGGGGATCAGTTATGCATGCCGGCTTCCGGAAATACTGCGCACTCTGTACCTGACCGCTTCCGCATCCTTGGAACTTGGGAAAAAACTTGGCATCGCGCCTCAAATCAAGGGGATCTATACATATCATCAATACAACACTTATTATGTGATCCAGTTGTGCGCCCAGCGCTTCACTGTACTTCACAAAACGGATAACCTGATCTATCTTACCCACCCGGACGTGACCAGGATCTACTATTATGATCTGGAACACCACAATAACCTGCTGGACGTACTTTTTACTTACCTGATCTGCGGAAAGAATATTGCCTTGACTTCTCAGCGGCTCTATATGCACCGCAATACGATATTGAATAAATTAAATAAGATAGAAGAATTTCTGCAGCACAGATTGGAATATGATGAAGAGCATCTTCTCCTTCTGTTGTCCTGCATTATCGTAAAGTACCAACAGTTTTACACGCAAAGACCTCTGCAGGACTTTTTCTCCACCGGCATCATCCCGGACGATTGATTTTATCTCTCCGGCATACCCCATTTCCCGCTGGTTCCCGTGTGGCCATGTGATCCATACACAAATCACTCCCTCACGGAAATTACGTACCAGTTCCGCCAGCCGCCGGATTTGATGGAAAATCGTGCTTGCACGGATTTTCCATCATGTCTGGCGGCTGAGGGAGCGCCTTTTTATGAGCAAAGATAGGCGCACAGCGCCGGAAAGCGCGTATGCGCGGCTTTGCGAATGGCGCAGAAAACCGCGGCATGACCGGAATCACGCCGCGGCTTTGAAAAGATTTACCCAAGGTTCAGTTTCCTCGCGTTGATAAAGTATGACGCGAGATAACATCCGACCGCCAGGACCACATTCAGGATCAGCGAGGAGATCATGCTAAAGTCAAGGTATCCAAGCAAAAATCCCTTGCTCCCGCTTCCGAATACGCCGGTATAGAATATGCCCTGGAGCACAGACTGCAGGATGCCGGTGACTACCGCAATCCCCATGTAGCACAGGATAGCCATCAGCACTCTGTGCTTGGAGAACAGCTGGCCCAGCGAGACGGCCCCGAAGAAAACGATCAGGTTTGCCGGAACGCCTATCACCACGTTCAAAACAAGGCTCAGGCAAGATCCCACGTCCAGGATATCTTCCGAAAACAGATACTGCAGGAGATCCTTGAGGCCGGAGATCTCTTTCAAGACCTCTCCAATGCTTTCTCCCGTTACCGCTGACATCAGGAAACAGAAAAAAGTAAGCAGCGAGAGAATCACACCTAAAAAGATCAGGACTATCCAGACGCTTCCCACCAGGATCTTGCTGACCAGGATCTGATTCTCCGTCACCGGGAGGGTGTGGAGCAGATATCCCTCATCCGTGTACATGCTCCTGTAGAAATGCACCACGATATAAATGAAGATGGCATATACGGCCCCCACCAGCAAAAGCACGTAAAACAGCAGAGCCATCACCCCTACGATGTTCATTGTGACCGCCCCGAAGCTGCTGTCGGAACGCATACTGTTCCACATGGGGGCCTGAAATCCCAAAAGTCCCATCAGCGTTGCCATAGCGATCGCCCCCAGCAGGATCAGGCCGACCTGGCAGACGCTTTTCCACTCATATTTTATCAGTTTTCCTAACATGCAAACACCTCCCTGAAATACGCGTCCACGCTTTTCCCGTGCTGTTCCCTGACATTGTCCACAGAAGTGTACAGCACAAGCTTCCCCTGGCGCATGAAGACCACCTCGTCCAGCACCTTCTCAATATCTCCGATCAGGTGAGTGGAGATAAGGACTGTCGCGCTGGGATTGTAATTGTTGATAATGGTACGCAGGATGTAATCTCTGGCCGCAGGATCCACACCGGCGATCGGCTCATCCAGCACATACAGATCCGCGTTCCGGCTCATCACCAGGATAAGCTGTACCTTTTCCTTTGTTCCCTTGGACAGCGTCCGCATCCTGCTGTCCGGGGAAATGCCGAGGCTTTTTAGCATTTCCGTCGCTTTCTCCCTGGAAAAATCCGCGTAAAAATCGCAGAAGTAATCCAGGATCTCATCTATCTTCTGGTTCCCAGACAGATAAGTCCGATCCGGAAGGTAGGCCACATGGGCCTTGGTCTCCGGCCCCACCGGCTGGCCATTGATACGGATGCTTCCCCGGCTTGGGGTCAGCAGGCCGTTCAGCATTTTGATCAATGTTGTCTTGCCGCTGCCGTTCGGTCCTAAAAGCCCAATGATCTTTCCCCCGGAAAGTGTCAGCGTTATATCGTCCACTGCCACATGACTTGCGTCGTAGGCTTTTGTCAGCCCTGTGATCTCAATCAAACCATTCATGTTTTCATGCCTTTCCGTGACAGGCGCCTTCCACAAAACATTTGTGGGGCGCGAGCACTCTTTGTCTCCTCAGACTGTGATCGGCCCCGTTTCCCGACCGGTGTCCGAGTCATCTCCCAACAGTTCCACAGCCTCGCTCTTCGTATAGCCCAGCTCCTTCATCTTCCCAAGGAATCCATCCGCCAGCTCCTTTGCCAGGCCGGTTCGGATCTCCCGGATCAGGTCTTCATCTTCCGTCACCGTCCTGCCGTTGGTCCGCTGCGTGATGACCAGGCCGCTTCCCTCCAGCTCCGCAAATGCCTTCTGCATCGTGTTCGGATTGACAGCCGCCTCCGCCGCCAGCTCCCGGACGCTGGGAAGCCTGCTCCCGGGGGGATAGAAACCGGAGATGATCTGCATCTGTATCCGCTCTACCAGCTGCGCGTAGATCGGCCTTTCAGCATCCAATTCCCATGCCATAATATTCCTCCTGTCTTTTTTTCCGCAATTGCCGCCCCTCCTTCAGGCGGCCCCACGCGGTTGTATTATTCTTATAAGACAATAATACACATATACACAGCGACTGTCAACACTTTTTTTATTTAACTTTTTCAGTTCAGCCGGTTGCCGCATCCAGAGGAAAATCGTGCTCGCACGAATTTTACTCTGGATACGGCAACCGAGGGAGCGCCATTTTATGAGCAAAGGCAGGCGCACAGCGCCGAAAAGCGCGTAAGCGCGACTTTGCGAATGGCGCGGGCTGAACTGTTACCAGCTTCAGCCGGTTGCTCACACTTTTTCCCCATTCGCATATATTGACTGTAACAGACCCCGGAGCCCGCCGTGCAAAGCGCGGTTCCGGGCACGGCCGCACATGCGGCAGATTGAGAGGTATCTATGCCAAATGACCAACTGACGGCGGCACAGGAATCCGGCTCCTCCACCGGTTCCATCAAGATCAGCGTGGTGTCCTCCACAGGGCAGATCCCTTTGGAAAACGCCTCTGTCACCATCTCCTTTACCGGCGATCCGGAGTCGCCCCTGATGGAACTGACTACCGACAGTTCCGGCCAGACGCCCACTGTGGAACTTCCCGCGCCCCCTGTGGAGCTCTCGCTGGAACCGGAAAACCAGGAACAGCCTTACTCTGAATACAATATCCGGGTGACGGCGGAAGGCTATGAACCGACCCTGATCTCCGGGTCCGAGGTCCTTGCTGGCGAGCTGTCGCTTCAGCCCGTCAGGATGAACCCCCCGGAAAGCACCGAGGACTCCGGTTCCACAGTCGTCATCCCCGCCCACACGCTGTACGGCACCTACCCGCCGAAGATCCCGGAGGATGAGATCAAACCTATTGCGGAAACAGGGGAGATCGTCCTGAGCCGGGTGGTGATCCCCGAATATGTCGTAGTCCACGACGGCCCTCCCAACGACTCCGCCGCCCCCAACTACTGGGTGCGCTACCGGGATTACATCAAGAACGTGGCCTCCTGCGAGATCTATTCCACCTGGCCGGAATCCGCTATCTATGCCAATATCCTGGCGATCATGTCCTTTACGCTGAACAGGGTATATACAGAGTGGTATGGGGATCAATACGATTTCCATGTGTTTTCCAGGCAAATTCCTGCATATTGATCCGAAACTTTATCTTTATATCGTTTTCCTTTACGTCTATTCTTTCTATCAGCATAGACAACATGACTTTCTGCTCTGCCATACTGCTGTTCTTAAACAGGTCTCCCCAGTTGGAAATGATATTTCCCATGTTCTTTAAATCCCTTTCCTTAAGCTGCGTTTCCTGATATTCCCTATCCTTATCAGCGGCCTGCCGCCTCAGCGCAGAGAGCCTTTCTTCCTTTTGCCTGACCAGACCTGAAAGCTGCGCGGCCTGGAATACGCTTTCCCCGCGAAGGGCGGCGGGGATATTTTCCCGCAAAGTAGCGATATCCCTTTCCGCCGACTCCATTTCCCTGACAAGCGCATCCCTTTCTCTTTCCAGCCTTGCCCGCTGTTCTTCCCGCAGCTTCACAATATCATCATATGTGTCCGATTCTTCCAGGCTGTTCAGATAGGATGTAACCACGGAGTACACCACCGGCTCTATTTCCTCTGCCCTGTAGTATGCCTTGCCCTGGCATTCCAGGGAGCCATTCGCCATATTGGTACAGCGGTAACGCCCCACAAACTTTTTATGCTTTTCCCCATCCTTTGTTGTCCAATAATCGTACTTGCTGCCATTGGTAAGCCTGCACCCGCAGCACCCGCAATACGCCAGCCCCATCAGCGCCAGCCTGCCGGCGGAAGACACGGGATATTTCCCGGGGTATTTCCCATTTCCTTCGTCTTCCCTCTTTTTCAGGGCTTTCTTTCTGTTTTCGCGCATTTCCTGCGCCTTGTACCAAATCTCCTTTGGCACGATGACCAGCTCGGGGTCCTGCTTTTCCGACAAGATCCATGTTTCCATAGGCATACGCCCATAATTGCCCCCGCATCCGCTGTGCTGCCTGCGGTTATACGCGATATGCCCCATATAAACCGGATTTTTTAAAATCTCTGCCACCGTACAGGCTTTCCATGTAGTGTTAGGTGCGGACGCCTTTTCTTCATTCAATACCTTGGCGATCTTTAATGCCCCGTAATTGTAATTCACCGCATAATCATATATTTTCCGGATAATGGGAGCTTTCTCCGGGTCAACCGCCAGCTTTTTCAATGCCCTGCCGTGGTTGCTCAATTCCCCGGAAGGCACAAGCCTGTATCCCAGAGGGGCGCAACCCCCGATGAACTTTCCGGCCCTTGCAAAAGTCTCCTGCGCATCCTTGACCCGTGCCCCGGTCTTACGGCTCTCCCCCTCCGCCTGCCAGAACCTGATATAGTTCAGCAGCTTGTCGATATGCTCATCGGTCTTTAACTGCCCCTCTTTCACTGTCCATACCTCTATGCCCTGTTTGTTCAGGGTGCTGACAAAGACAGGGCTCTCATCCTCTTTGCGCCCTATCCTGTCCGACATATAGACCACCAGCACATCAAAGGCTTTGTTCTCCGCGTCCTCAAGGATCTCCTTCAGGATCTCCCTGTCCTTGATGGATGTCTTGAAGCCCGATACCGCCTTTTCCAGATACTCTTTCTGAAACTTCCAGTCTGCATGAGCGCTTATATAATCCATGCATTCGCTTCTCTGTACAGGAATGTCATCTCCGTGCAGCTGTTGCTGAGATGACACCCGGAGCAGCGTATTTACCCTTTTCATAGCCTCCTGCCCTCCGTTTCGCCTTTTTGGGAGGGATATTGCGCCGCTTCCGGTTCCGTCTGCATAGGTCCTGATCTTAATTTTTCACGGATGTATTTCTCCCTCAAAAGATTCCGGATCTTCTCCCCTATTCCTGTGGGCTTATCCGCGAATTCTAAATGCAGGGCATATGCCCCGCTGATGCCCTCGATTTGGCTTTCCATATGTCCACCGCTGCCTGCCGATACCGTTTCTTTCACTTTATGAGGATGCTTTGCCCCATATTCGCCTGGACATCCCTGTTTTCTCTTTTGGTTTAGTACGTTAATACGCCGAATTTGCATGAGGCTTATTTCATCGGCTGCCCGCGCGCCGGGCAAGAGGAAAGGCCCTATATACAAAATGCCGCGTAGAGAGGCACCGTCTTTTTCCCGTCCTCAAAACCAAAGTTTCTCGCTGAGAGCTTGATAGCGTAATCGGGCTTGTAGGTATCCATAAAGATTTTCAGGCTCTTAGCCTTTGTGTTGTCCGCGGACTTAACCTCAACGGGGATCAGCCTGCCCTCCCGCTGGATGACAAAATCAATTTCCGCTCCGCGCTGGGACTCCCAGTAATAAGTCTGGTATCCGTTTATCAAAAGCTGCACATTCACATAATTTTCTGCAAGAGCGCCCTTAAAGTCATTGATCTCCTCCACCATGTAAATCACGTCGTTTACAGCCAGATCCTTTTTGGCGGCAAGCAGCCCCAGGTCTGAGACATAAATCTTGAATGCGTCAATGTCACGGTAGTTTTCCAAAGGCTTCCTCATCTGTTCCACCCTGAACACCCGCGACACGATCCCCGACAGGCAAAGCCACTCGATGGCATTCTCAAATTCGGAAGCCCGCCCGCCTTTCTTGATCAGCTTATATTGAAAGCGGGTATTCTTTTTGGAAAGCTGCACGGTAATATTGTCATAGACAAGCCGCGTTTTTTTGATCTCATTCAGGCTGTTATACTTGCTCATATCATTTAGATAGCTTGCCAGGATCGTGTCCTGTATATGGCGCACAAGGATATGATCCCTTGTCTGGGCAAACTGCATGACGCACTCCGGCATACCGCCCACGATTAAATACTGACGGTAAAGCAGCATCGCCGCATCGTGCAGGGCGGAGGGCAGGGGCGTGTCGGTTCGGAAACACTCTCTGATCCGTCCTACCAGCGCGTCCTCCCCAAGCGCAAGCATAAATTCTTCCATATCCATCGGGTAAAGGGTTTTCATATCGACCTTTCCAACGGGGAATGAGAACTTTGCACGGTTGACCGCAACGCCTAAAAGGCTGCCCGCCACGATGATATGATAATCAGGGGCATCCTCACAGAAATATTTCAGCGAGGTCAGCGCCCGCTCGCAAAGCTGCACCTCATCAAAGACGATCAGCGTCTTTTCCCTTACAATGGTCTGCCCCGCGATATGCGATAAGATAGGGATCAGGTAATCAGGACTAATATCCTCCGCAAAAGTTTGGGAAAGCTTCGGACTGGTTTCAAAGTTGAAATACGCCACATTTTCATAATGTGTGCGCCCAAACTCTAAAATGGAATAAGTCTTGCCGACCTGCCTTGCCCCCTGCAGGATCAGCGGCTTGCGATGTTCGCTTTCTTTCCACTCTTCCAAAAAAAGCATGATTTTCCGGTACATAAAAGGCCCTCCTTGTAATCTGCCTCCAGTATATCAAATATTCATGTCGAAATCAACGATATTATTCTCATTATTCGCATTAAACTACATGAATATCTTATCTAATCTCGCACAATTCGACGCAAATCGCCGTGTCCTACCGCCCTGCCACCCGTCCAGGCTGCCATCGGCGGGAGATCACCTTATTTTCACCATGAATCATACCGGATCCCTTCGTACCGGAATCAGGGGTACGGCTTTACCATCACCTCCTCCACCGCTTACGACCAGAAATGGGTCTACGGGCGAAATATCTTTGAAAATATCGACCGCCTGGTGGACAATGTCTTTGCCAATTACCTGGCCCGGCCGGGTGTGCGCCAACCCATTTTCACTTCCTACTGCGACGGCAGGCGGGTGACCTGTTCCGGCCTGAGCCAGTGGGGCTCCAAGTATCTGGGCGACCAGGGATACTCTGCCATCGAGATCATACGGTATTACTACGGAAATGATATGTATATCGACACGGCTACCGCCATCTCCGGCGTTCCTTCCTCCTACCCCGGCTATGTCCTGAACATCGGCGCTTCGGGTGACAAGGTACGCCAGCTTCAGACCCAGTTAAACCGCATCGCCAGGAATTATCCCGCCATCCCCACTGTCACGGCGGACGGTATCTACGGCCCGGCTACCGCCGAGGCGATACGGGTCTTTCAGAAGGTCTTCGACCTGCCCCAGACCGGAGCCACGGATTACGCCACCTGGTATGAGGTGTCGGAAATCTACGTCGGCGTGTCCAGGATCGCGGAGCCAAGCTGAAAAAGCCCTGCCGGACAAATACAGGGGAGCTGTCTTTTGCTTTCACAGAAGACAGCTCCCCCTTTCCCGGTTTCCTCTAATCTTATTTTTCTTATCTTGTTCTCCTTATCTTGTTCTTTTTATCTTGTTCTTCTTATCTTGTTCTTCTTATCTTTTCTCTCTTATTTTGTCCTTCTTATCTCGTCCCGTTCCCCCCGTGCCATTCACAAAGCCGCGCTTACGCGCTTTTCGCCGCCCCGTGACTTCCTTTGCCCATAAAACGGCGCTCCACAATAGGCTCACTCAATACGCATCCCCGCCCCTGTGCGCCACCACAGATACGGAAACGACGCCCGGCACCTCGCCCAGCGCTTTCAGCAGCCCCTCGTAATCTTTCAGGCGGACCTCCAACAGGAAATCCGCGTTTCCCCTCGTCAGATTGCGGGACTTCACACGGTAATGCTTATCGTATCCCGCCACCGTCTCAAAGACCTTATCCGCGCAGTCATTGTTTTCCGCATTGACCGACAGCAGCATGGAACTGCGCGCCTCCGGCAGGCGGTAAAAGACTACCGCCAAAACCGTCGCCCCCAGCGACAGCAGCACCGCCAGCCCCAGCATCCCGGCCCCGCATATGATCCCGATACTGATGCTCCAGAACAGGAAGATCAGGTCCATTGGCTCCTTCACCGCCGTCCGGAACCTCACGATGGAAAGTGCGCCGACCATGCCGAGGGATACTACCACGCTGCTCTGGATTGCCAGGATGATAGCGGCGGTTATCACGCTCATCAGGATCAGGGAAACATTAAAGCTTTTGGAATAAAAAGAATCCTTAGTGAGGAACCGGTACACAAAAAACAAATAAATCCCCAGTACGGCCGCCGCGGCCAGCAGCACTGCCGCGTCCCTCATCGTCAGATCCACGTTTCGAAACCCGTTTAAAAAAGAATCCTTGATCACATCCTTAATGCTCATCCCAATCCTCCTGCCCGATATGTCTCATCTCAAGCCGTACACCCTGCACAGCGCATACTTGGAAAAGCTTGTCCGCCGCAGCTGCCGACCTCCCGCCAGCACCTCCCGTATAGCGGCGGGAAGGACCTCGTCATACTTTACCTCCAGAAGCTGTTCCCCCGGCCGCAGGATCCCCCGGCGGCTGATATCCTTCTCCAGGAACCTTTCCACTTCAGGGGAGGAGAAAATATCCCTGTCAAAAGTGATCCTCACGTTGCCGATACTGTGTACATACGGGTTCCGGGTATATTCCACGATCACTTTCGGGCGCAGCAGCCGTCCGCTCCTCTCCGCCAGGAAGCGGGCGAGAAGCTCCTGGCCCTCCGCCACATCCCTGACGTCCGCGCCCCTGACCAGCCTTTCACACTGTTCTTCCGTAAGCAGGCAGGTCTCCTTTGCCTTCCTGTCGCCCAGGGAGCGCTTACATTCCAGCCGGATGGTCTCCCTGCTGTTATTGTATATCCTGATCCTGTATTTTTTCCGCCCGTTCACCCCGCTGATGTTTTCATACAGGCAGTCGTCGTCAACGGTGTCGAAATACAGGCTCCGTATCACATAGGCCCCTTCCGGCCCGGCATGGCGGTCCGGGCGGCAGATACATTTCACACGGTCCTCCATCAGGTAAAGTGCGCTTTCGGAGCAGAGAAACTTTAATTCATGGCGATACTGAAACGCCTCCATCTTTCCTCTCCTCCCGTCTTAAAATCATGGCGGGTACCTTTCTTTTCTCCGCGTTTCCGGCCCGCACACGGTTTATCTTACCATAGCGGGCGGAAAAAAGCAACCGGCGGACGCGGAGCCGCCCCTTCCGGGTAAAACTCCAGATATTTTCCCGGCGCCACCCCGTAAGCCGCCCTGAAATTCCGCAAAAAAGAAGAATAATTCGCAAATCCGCAGGACTGCCAGACCTGGGTGATGCTCCTGCCCTCCCGAAGGTACTGGCAGGCACGGATCAGCCGCTTGTCCATGAGGAAAGCATGGACGGTAACACCGGTCATCTCCTTAAATTTCCGCAGGAAATAATATTTGCTCATATGCACCTGTTCCGCCAGCTGCCCGAGGGATATGGCCTCCTCCATATGTCCGTCGATATAGGCGCTGACCTGTTCCACCAGAGGATTCCCCGCCAGCTCTTCCGTGGAAAAATATTCCCCGCCCCTGCAGAGCATATTCAGGTAGGTAAAAAACAGGATCAGGTACCCCCTGTCCATCGCCGCCTTTGTCCCGGGAGGCTCGCCCTCAGGCCCCCGGGACATGGCGAGCTTCAGCAGGAATCCCCGGAGCATCTCCTCATAATACACGGGAAAATGACAGACCCTGGCGCTCTCCCCATGAAAGCAGGCGGACAGGTCGGTGTCTCCTTCTCCCAGCCGTTCCAGCATACCGTCCGTGACCCAGAGGATGATCCGCCTGGAGACATCCTGCTTTTTCTCCGCAGGCTGGTACTTGTGCATCACATTCCGGTTCAGCAGCAGGAAATCCCCCCGGTGCAGTGGGTGGATCTTGTCCTCTGCCAGAGAGGCGAACTCCCCCTCCATCACATAGATGATCTCATAAAAATTATGATAATGCAGCGCGGCCGCCCCCACAGGTTCCCCCTGCTTCTCATAGACTTCATAATTCTCGTTCAGCATGTACTGGCGCTCATCCCAGGCTTCCAGCCTGCGGATCCTGTCCTCCACCGGTTCCGTCTGGCGCATGTTCCCTCACCTCCCGCCGCTGTCCTCAGCATACCGCAATATTTGCATGATTTCAAGCAATATATGGTCTTTTTTTGCATTTTTAATTCCTGTATACTGTAAGAAAAGCTAAGGAGCCCAAACCGAAACAACACAAAACAAACGGAGGTATTCACTATGCAGATGACATTTCGCTGGTACGGCAGCAAGTATGACACCGTGACCTTAAAGCAGATCCGCCAGATCCCCGGCGTCACCGGCGTGATCTCCACCCTCTACGGCACCGCTCCCGGAGAAGTGTGGGAGACCGCGGATATCCTGGCGCTGAAAAAAGAGATCGAGGACGCCGGCCTCTCCCTTGCGGGCATCGAGAGCGTAAATATCCATGACGCCATCAAGGTGGGCACTCCCGACAGGGACAGGTACATCGACAATTACATCACCACCCTGGAGCGCCTGGGCCAGGCCGGTATCCACATGGTATGCTACAACTTCATGCCGGTGTTCGACTGGACCAGGACGGAGCTGGCCAGAGTCCGCCCGGACGGTTCCACCGTCCTGGCCTATACCCAGGAAGCGGTGGACGCGCTGAATCCGGAGGATATGTTCGCCTCCATCAGCGGCGATGCCAACGGCGCCATCCTGCCCGGCTGGGAGCCGGAGCGCATGGCCCACATCAAGGAGCTTTTTGAGATGTACAGGGATGTGGACGACGAAAAGCTTTTCGCGAACCTGAAATATTTCCTGGAGCGCATTATGCCGGTGTGCGATAAATATGACATCAACATGGCCATCCACCCCGACGATCCCGCCTGGAGCGTGTTCGGGCTGCCCCGGATCATCATCAACAAGGAAAACATCCTGCGGATGATGAAAATGGTTGACAACCCCCACAACGGCGTTACCTTCTGCTCCGGCTCTTACGGCACCAACCTGGAAAACGACCTTCCCGACATGATCCGCTCCCTGAAGGGCCGGATCCACTTTGCCCATGTGCGCAACCTGAAATTCAATTCCCCCACCGACTTTGAGGAGTCCGCACATCTCTCCAGCGACGGCACTTTCGATATGTACGAGATCATGCTTGCCCTGTATGACATCGGCTTCGACGGCCCCATCCGCCCCGACCACGGGCGCATGATCTGGGATGAGGTGGCAATGCCCGGCTACGGTCTCTATGACAGGGCCCTGGGCGCCGCCTATCTGAACGGCCTCTGGGAGGCCATCGACAAACAACACAAAAAAGAGGAGGCATCCAAATGAAACTGACCAGAGCAGGCATCGAGGCCGACAGGGCCGCCTTTACAGCCGCAGGCTACCGGCTCCCCGCCTTTGACTACGAAAAAGTACGCGCCAACACCCTGGCGCATCCCGTCTGGATCCACTTTGGGGCGGGCAATATCTTCAAGGCTTTCCAGGCTAATGTGGTGCAGAAGCTTCTTGACCGGGGCGTCATGGACACCGGCCTCATCGCCGCGGAAGGATACGATTATGAGATCATCGAAAAGAGCAGCCGCCCCCACGATGACCTGACGGTGCTGGCAACGCTGAAAGCCGACGACACCGTAGAAAAGACAGTGGTTGGCAGTATTATGGAGTCCCTTATACTGGACAGCTCCAACAGGCCGGAATATGACCGTCTCAAAGAGATCTTCGCAAGCCCTTCCCTCCAGATGGTAAGCTTTACCATAACAGAAAAAGGGTATGCCGTGACCGATGCCAGGGGCGCCACACTTCCGGCGGTGGCGGCGGATTTTGCGAAAGGCCCCGAGGCGCCGGACGGCTACCTGGGCAAGGTGGTCTCCCTCCTGTACCACAGGTACACCCATGGCCAGCTGCCCGTCGCCATGGTCAGCATGGACAACTGCTCCCACAACGGGGATAAGCTGAAAAGCGCGGTACTGGCGTTTGCCGAAGCCTGGTGCTCCCGCGGGCTAGCGGAGGACGGCTTCCTCTCCTATGTAAAGGACGGAAGGAAAGTCTCTTTCCCCTGGAGCATGATCGACAAGATCACCCCCAGGCCGGACGCCAAGGTAAAAGCCATGCTGGCCGCCGACGGCCTGGAGGATCTGGAGCCCGTGATCACCAAAAAGAATACTTATATCGCGCCCTTTGTCAACGCGGAGGAATGCGAATATCTTGTGATCGAGGACGCTTTTCCCGCCGGCAGACCTCCCCTGGAGCAGGGCGGCATCATTTTCACAGACCGCGCGACCGTGGACAAGGTGGAGAAAATGAAGGTCTGCACCTGCCTGAATCCCCTGCACACCGCGCTGGCCATATTCGGCTGTCTCCTGGGGTACGAGCTGATCTCAGCGGAAATGAAAGACCCGCTGCTTAAAAAGCTGGTGGAAACCATAGGCTACACGGAGGGGCTGCCCGTGGTGGTCGATCCCGGTATCCTGAACCCCAGGGAGTTCATCGACCAGGTGGTAAATGTGCGGATCCCCAATCCCTTTATGCCTGACACCCCCCAGCGGATCGCCACGGACACCTCCCAGAAACTGGCCATCCGCTTTGGGGAGACCATCAAGGCTTACGCCAGGGATTCCCGCCTAAGGACTTCGGACCTGAAGATGATCCCGCTGGTGTTTGCCGGCTGGCTGCGGTATCTGATGGCGGTGGACGATAGCGGGAAGCCCTTCGCCCTCAGCCCTGACCCGCTTCTCGACAGCGTCTGCGCTTACGTGGAGGATTTTGAGCTGAGCGATGCGCCCAAGGATCTGTCCTGCCTGAACCCGCTTCTGCGAAACGAAAAGATCTTCGGGGTGAACTTGGAAGAACTCGGCATGGACGAGCTGGTAAAACGTTACTTCCAGGAACTTTCCAGCGGCATCGGCGCGGTGAGGAAGACCCTGGAGAAATATGTAAAATAGAGCCGCAGGGCAAACAGTTTGCCCGTCAGAGACCTGCGCCGCCAGGCGCATCCGGGAAAAAAGGGCTAATCTTATCTTTTATATCCATGTCTTTCTCCATTTCTTCGCCGGACGCCGCGCGTAAGCCTTTTTTCGCCGGCCGCCCGCGGGGCTTTCCTCCCGCAGGCGGCCAAAAGCAGGGCCGATATCGCATATGATATTTTGCATAAGATATTTTGCGTATGTTATTTTGCCAACAGCATCATGATCTCGTTGCTTCTGGCGATAAATTTCGTCATCGCCTCAGGCGCCAGGGGAGCCTGCTGTATCCGCGCCAGGTCGTAGAGCTGCTCGCAGATCATTTCCACGTTTTCGCCGTCCTGGTGCTCGGTGACATACTGTACCAGGGGATGGTTCGCGTTCAGGATCAGCGTCTCGCCCTCGCCGCCGAAGCCGCCCATATTCATACCGGGCATGGAATACATCTTCATCATATCCTGCATACGCCTGGTCTCCTCGGACAGGGTAAGCACGGAGGAGATCTTCTTGTTCTTCAGCTTCTCCACCTTAATGGTGATCTTATCGTTCTTCAGGGCCTTCTTCATGATCTTTCCGATGGCCTCCGCCTGCTCCTCAAACTCTTTCTCTGCCTTTTTGGATGTCTTTGACTTGAGCGCGTCGGTCACATCCGCGTCAATGCGCTGGAAACGGATGCCCTCATTCTTGGACTCCAGCTGGGAGATAAAGGGCTGGTCGATATTGTGGGTCAGGATCACCGCATCCATCTTCGCGGCCTTGAACATGTTGATGTACTGGCTCTGCTGCTGCTCGTCGGTGACATAGTAAATGATCTTTTCCTTCTTCTCTTCCGCGTCCTTGCCGTCCGTTTCTCCCTCTTCCGTATCGTCCGCTTTCTTTTCCTCCGCGGCATCGGACACCACTTCGGCTTCTACCTTATTGCCTTCTTCGTCTACGGCATTTTCGGAGGACTCTGCGCCGTCCTCTTCCTCCTGGGGTTTGATCTCCAGGCACTCGGGCAGGGTCAGGTACTTGCCCTCCAGGTTCTTAAAGAGGATATAGTCATTCATCCTCTCACAGAATTTGTCATCCTTCAGGCAGCCGAACTTGATGAAGGGGCTGATATCATCCCAGTATTTGTCGTACTCTTCCTTCTCAGTCTTGCACATTCCGGACAGCTTGTCCGCCACCTTCTTGGTAATATATTCTGAGATCTTCTTCACAAAGCCGTCGTTCTGCAGGGCGCTCCTGGACACGTTCAGGGGCAGGTCAGGGCAATCGATGACACCCTTTAACAGGAGCAAAAACTCCGGGATCACCTCTTTGATGTTGTCGGCGATAAACACCTGATTGTTGTAGAGCTTGATGGTTCCCTCGATGGATTCATATTCCATGTTGATCTTGGGGAAGTAAAGGATCCCCTTCAGGTTAAACGGGTAATCCATATTCAGGTGGATCCAGAAAAGCGGCTCCTTGTAATCCTGGAACACCTTCCTGTAAAACTCCTGGTACTCCTCCTTGGTGCAGTTGTTGGGATGCTTTGTCCAGAGGGGCTCCGTCTCGTTCAAAAGTTCCGGGCGCTTGCGGATCTTAAGTTTTTTCGGCTCCGGCTCTTTCTCCTTTTCCCCGCCGTCCGCTCCGGAAGCCGCCTCTTCTTTCTCGCCTTTTTCCTCTTTTTCTTCCTTCTTCTCCGGAAGGATCTCCTCTATGACAACGTCGTCCTCCCGCTTCTCATCCTCCCGGATGATCTGGGTCTCCTGGCTGTTGGCCTTGGAGAGGTAGATCTCCGTAGGCATGAAAGAACAGTACTTTTTGATGACTTCCCTGGCCTTGTATTCGTTGCAGAACTCAAGGCAGTCCTCGTTCAGGAACAGGGTGATCGTCGTTCCGACTTCCGCCTTGTCGCCCTCTTCCATGGTGAACTGGGTTCCTCCGTCGCACTCCCAGTGCACGGGTTTTGCGTCCTGTTTATAGGACAGGCTGTCAATGTGCACCTCGTCCGCCACCATAAACGCCGAATAAAATCCCAGGCCGAAATGTCCGATGATCTGATCCGCGTTGCTCTTGTCCTTATATTTCTCGATGAAATCCGTGGCGCCGGAAAATGCGATCTGGTTAATGTACTCCTCCACTTCGTCGGCGGTCATGCCAAGCCCGTTATCGGTAAAGGTGAGGGTCTTGTCCTCCGGGTCCACCACCACGCTGATCCTCGCCTGGAAGCCCTCGGGCAGGGTATACTCCCCCATCATGTCCAGCTTCTTCAGCTTTGTCACCGCGTCACAGCCGTTGGAGATCAGCTCCCGGTAAAAAATGTCATGGTCCGAGTAGAGCCATTTCTTGATGATCGGAAAAATGTTTTCACTGTGAATGGACAAATTTCCTGTTTTTGCTGCCATTTCTGTCACTCCTTTTGATTTTGATTTCTTTACTAAGTGTATCCCCTGGAAAATGGATTGTCAACATAAAATTAGCACTCATTTTAGATGAGTGCTAATAATCGCCGGAAAATCCCGTATTTTCGGCATCCGCCGCTTTCTAAAATTTTTGTAAACTGCTTGCCGCTCAGGGGAAGTACCTGTCATATACCTCGAAAAAACTGTCGGTGGTCACATTTTCATCGTGAAGGAAGGCCACCTGCTGCCACAATTCCTCGTTCAGGCTCCGGCTCAGCTTTTCCACAAAGGCGTCATACTCCTGCCCAAACGCTTCCCGCCTGCGCTCCTCCACGATCTCCAGCTTATTTGCGTCCGTCTGCTCCCGGTCAAAGGTGTTGACGCATTTGATGATATGGTACCCGCTCTCCGTCTCTATGACCTGGCTGATCTCGTCCGTCTCCAGGGCGAAGGCCGCGTCCTCAAACGCCTTGTCCATCTCCCCCTTGCCGAAGGAATAAGTTACCGTCGTATCCTCGCTGTAGCGGGACGCCAGATCCGTAAAGCTCTGTTCCCCCGCCACCGCCTGCTCCCGGATGGCACAGGCCCGCTCATAGACATCCTCCTTCATTTCCTCCGTGTAAGCCACCCTCGCTCCCGTGCCGTCGGTGGTATAGGTTTTCAGGAGGATGTGCTGCACCGTGATCGTCCTGGCCTCATCGTCGCTGATCTCCGGATTGACATCCTGGATGATATCCTGATAGACCTTGTCCGCAAGCGCGTATTCCCGGTACATCTGGGCGATGGATTCCTGGCTGACCCCCAGCAGTTCCGCTTCCTCCCGGCTCAGCGACTGAAAATAGGACTGCGCCGCCTGCCCTGCCAGCTCCTCCTCCTGTTCCGAGAGCTCCAGCCCCTTATCCTGGGCCAGGAGATACATGGTCTTGATCTGCGCCACTTTGGCCAGCACCATCTCCTTTACGTTCTCCTCCAGCGTGACCCCGTCCAGGGATACCTTCCATACCTCCGGCCCGTACACCTCCTCGTACTGGTTCTGGGAATTTGTCAGGTACAGCATCAGCTCCGGCAGGGTACAGGCGGCGCTGCCGATGCGGAACACCTCATCCTCCCCAAATCCCGTGGTAAACACCACAGTAGCCCTGCTGCACGCCCCCAAAAACGCCAGGCACAGGATAAGTGCCGCCGCGGTTTTCAGGCGGCGCCCCGCCGCCCGCCGGAGCCCTCCATACCGGTTTCTATCTCTCATACTCCCTCGTCCTTTCCGTCTTCTCACAAATCACCCGCAAACTCTATCCGGCTGCCGTTCCTGCTCTTGACGATCCGTATCTGCTGGGGAATGCTTTCCACCAGCTCCTCCCGATGGCTTATGATCCCCACCAGCTTGTTTGTCCCGGACAGCTGCGTCAGGATCTCCATGGCGTTTCCCATGGACTTCCGGTCCAGGGTGCCGAACCCTTCGTCCACAAACAGGGCGTCCATCTGTACGCCTCCCAGATGGGCGGATACGGTATCGGAAAGCCCCAGGGCCAGGCTGAGGGACGCCTTAAAGCTCTCCCCGCCGGAGAGACAGCTCACCGGCCTCCTGTGCCCTGTAAAGTTGTCGAGCACTTCCAGGTCGAGGAAAGTATTGCTCCTCTTCTCGGGCGGGTCCTCCCGGCGGTACAGCACATACTGCCCGTCGCTCATAGGCAGCAGCCTGCGGTTCGCCGCCCGGATGATCGTGTCAAACCCGGCGGCCTGAATATATTGCTCCAAGGTGATCCTGCCCTTTCCCGTCATCCCCCTCACAAGCTGGTACAGCCGCAGGCAGACCCCGTATTCCCCCCGGTATTTCTCCAGCTCCTCCCGAAGCCTGGAAATGTTCCTCCGCTTCTCCTCGTTACTCTGGAGCCTGTACCCGATCCGGCCCTTCCGGCCGCGAAGGGCCTCCACTTTCTCCTCCTGGGCCTCCGTCTCCCGCTGGAGCTCGTCTATATCCACGATCTTTCTTCCCTTAGCGTCCGCCTCCGCCTGCTTCAACTGCGCCGCGTTGGTGTTCACCGCCTGGCGGTACTGCCGTATCCGCTCTTCCTCCCCGGCCAGGCGCTCTTCCGTGACAACCTGCGCCAGGAAAGCCTCCCTGCTTTGAAACTTGCGGTTTTTCAGCCCCTCCTCAAAGTTTTTTTCCAGCCGCCCTTCTTCCCGCCGCCTTTTTTCCAGGGTTTCCTGCATCGTGCCCAGCTTTGCCGCAAGCCCGGCTTCCGCCTTCTCCGCCTCCGCCTTTGCCCGGTCGGCCCGGCCGATGGCCTGTCCTATGTCCTCCGCCTCCTTCTGAAACTGCAGGCATGACGCCTCCGCAGCCTCCCAGCTCTCGTAGGGAAGTTCGGACAGAGCTCCCAGGAGCGCGGTCTTTTCCGCCAGCGCCCCCGCGTTCTCCCGGCTGCGCACGGAATGTTCCTTTTTCCTTTTTTCCAGACTCTCCATGCCTGCGCCCCTGGCCTGCTCCAGGGCGGTCCGGGCTTCCCTCAGCCGTGCGCACTCCCCTTCCAGCGCCTTTTCCCGGCGGGCATACCGGGAGATCCGCTCCCGGGCCTCCTCCCGGGCTTTTTCCAGGTCATGGAAAACTTCCTCCGGCTGCTTCCGCTCCCACGATCCTTCCCGGTCCCACCGTTCCCAAGGCCCGCTGCCGCCCGCTTCCCCGTCCGAGATACCTGTGTCTTCCCAAAGTTCGCTCCCCAGGCAGTCCGAAGCGTCCGACAGCAGCCTGCTCCCCATGGCCTCATAGGCGGTCTTTTCCTTTTCCGCCACCGCAAGCGCCTGATCCTTTTCCTCTTCCGCCTGCCTCTCCCTGTCCTGCAATTCCAGGACCCTTTCCTCCGAGACAGATTCCTCCGGCAGGGAGGCCGGTTCCGGGTGGTGCGTGGAACCACAGACCGGGCACTTGCTCCCTTCCTTCAGATCTCTGGCCAGGATCCCCGCCCGGCACCTTTCCAGCGCCGCCTCGGCGTCCTGTCTCTCTATCCGGAAGGCCCGAAATTCCTCCTGCCTTTTCTCAAACCGCTTTTGGGCCTGGCGAAAAGCTTTTTCCTTCTTCCGGTACTCCGGGATGCTTTTTTCCAGAAGCTCCTTCAGCCGGCTCTCCATCTCCGCAAGCTTCTGCTTCCGGTTCCTGAGATCCACCAGCTGCTCCGGCTTCTCTCCCAGGTCAGCCGTCTCCGCCTCAAGGCCGCCGATCCTTTCCTTAAGCTTCCCTTCTTCCTCCGCCAGCAGCCCCTCCTCCTCTTTCAGCTTCGCCTCTGTCTCCCGAAGCCGCTTCTCCTGGGCCGCAAGCGTATCCCGCTGCAGGTATTTCTGCCGGTCTTCGCTGATCTTCTCCGCCTGCCGCTGAAGCTCCCTGGCCCTGGGCTCCGCCTTTCGGCTTTCCTCCGCCTGCGCGGCCGCCCGGGCGGACTCCTCCTTTGCCCTGTCCAGCGCCTGGGCCTCCTTGCGGATCTCCTGGCAGATGGCATCCGTCTCCTTCCGCTTCTCTGTCCAGGCATCGTACAAGGGCTTTACCTCCCTTGTCGCCAGTTTCCTGCGCTCCAGCCCGTCCGCCAGTTCCCTTATCTCCCCCAGCAGCCCATCCAGCGCTTTCTTTTCCTCCAAAAGATCAGCGTATCGCTGCACAAAACGGTTTTGTGTCTTGGCGATGGCCAGCGCCTCCTTCTTTTCCCCCAGAAGCTTCTCTTCCCGCCCGGCTTCCATTTCCGCCTTTTCCAGCTCTTCCCGGTCCTCCGCCGCGACCTTGTCCAGGATCTCCAGAAACTCCTCCACATTCCACGCGCTTTTGCTCTCCCGGGCATTCTTCTGCAGGATCTCAAGCTCCTCCCGCAGGCCGCTTTCCTCCCGTGCCGCCGCGTCCCCAAAATACTGGAGGATACGGTCTTCCACTTCCTTTTTCCCGGCGCCCTTTTCGTCCAGGCGCTCTTTCAGCAAAAATTCGATCTTTTGATAGCCTTCCGTCTGGAAGATTTTCCTCAGGATCCCCGTTCGTTCCTCTGTCCTGGCGTTGAGCAGATCGTAAAACTCCCCCTGGGCGATCATGGCGATCTGTTTGAACTGCCTTGCATCTATATGAAGGATCTCCACCAACGCCGCGTTCACATTCTTTACGCCCTCCACAGGGACGTCCTCCCCGCAGGTCAGGCAGGCTTTTTCCTTCTCCAGGACCATACCCTTCCCCCGCTGGCGCGGCCTTTCATATGCCGGGCTCCTGCGGACCTTATATTCTTTCCCCTGATGCTCAAAGAAAAACTCCACGTAGCTTTCCGTGCCGTCTTTCGCGTATTCGCTGCGCATGTTCTGGGTTCCCCGGTAGCTGCCGCTGCTCTCCCCGTAAAGGGCAAAGCAGATGGCGTCAAACAGCGTCGTCTTTCCCGCCCCCGTATCCCCCGAGATCAGAAACAGCCCCCGCTCTTCAAATTGTTCAAATTCTATGGGCGGCATAGCGTCCGCATAAGGCCCGATGGCGCTGAGGATCAATTTAATCGGCTTCATCAGTCACACCCGCCTCTCCCGCCACAAGATTTATCAGCTGCTCCTCTTCCCTGCTCATATCGCATCCGTACACAAAGCGATAAAAGTCGGAGAACAGCTCAGGGAAGGACTTTTCCTCGATGTCCTGCCCGGGATCCGCCTCCCCCATCTCTCTCGTGTAGGCATTGTCATAGTCCAGCTTGACGGTATTGGGATAATACTGCCGGAAGATCCCCATGGCGTCCTGCTGCACCTCCTCATCCGTCAGCGTCACATAGATAAAGTCCTCCACATCCGTCCGGTTCCCCCTGTCCAGAAGCTGTTCCATTTTCCCCTTTAAATGCCGCATTTCCCTGAGCGGCTTAAGCCGCACCAGCTCCACGGACACATCCCCCTTTTCCCCCATGGTGACCACGGGGACCGACTTTTCATTGTTTACCTCGCTGACAGAATACTTTAAAGGGGAGCCGGAATACCTGACTTCCTCCCTCCCCACTTTCTGGGGCGAATGGATATGCCCCAGGGCAACATAGTCAAAATCGTCAAAGCAGTCGGCGCCGATCCGTTCCACCGTTCCCACAGCCCGGACCGCCGCGCTCTCGGAACCGCCCAGCACCGGATCTCCGCCGCGCCCTGCCACAAACTGGTGGGCTACAAGAAGGTTCCTGCCGCTTTTGTCAAGTTCCGTATGCGCCAACGCCGCCCGCACCGCACTGTCATAATCGCGGATCTCCTCCTCCGGGAAGAAATGCCTTACCTGGGATGCCTTCACAAAGGGAAGCAGATAGACGTTGAGCTTTCCGTACTCATCCTCCAGCTCCCGCCTGCAGAGCTCGCCCTGGTACCCGGCGGAAATATACAGCCCGTTTGCCTGGAAAAGCCTGCTGCCAAAGCTCAGCCTCTGGTCGGAATCGTGGTTTCCGCTGATCAGGAAGGTTTTCCGCTTCCCCTCCGCCAGCCTGCTGATAAAAGCGTCAAACAGCCTTACCGCATCCTCGCCCGGGACGGCCCTGTCATACACATCCCCGGCGATCAGCACCGCATCCGCCGCCTTCTCCTCCGCGATGTCCAATATTTGGTCCAAGATATACCGCTGATCGTCGATCAGGCTGAACTCGCCCAGCGTCTTTCCGATATGCAGGTCGCTCAAGTGCAAAAATCTCATCCGCCGCCTTTTCCTTTCCCTTTTTCCGAAAGCCCGCCCTGCCCGCGGCCCCCGCGTTTCCCCACAAGGCAAATTCCCGGGCCTGCATCTGGTAGTATCCTCTACCGGCCCGCAAACTCAGGAATCCGCTTCTTTTTGCTATACCTTTACTATACTTCTTATACTATATCTTGCTATATCTTACTATATCTCTTGCTTACCATATCTCTTACTTGCTATATCTCTTACTATGCCATATCTCTTGCTTTGCCATATCTTTTGCTATGCCATATCTCTTACTATGCCATATCTCTTGCTTTGCCATATCTCTTGCTATGCCATATCTTTTGCTATGCCATATCTCTTGCTTGCCATATCTCTTACTATGCCATATCTTTTGCTATGCCTCAGCTCCAATGCCGGCCTGGCCTGGCTTTCACTCGATCACATGGATCCAGCCCGCAGGCGCTTCTATCCGGCCCATCTGGATTCCGGTCAGGGTGTCATAGAGCTTCTTCGTCACAGGGCCCATTTCCGTCATTCCGCTGGGCATACAGATCTCCCTGCCGTGGTCCACGATCTTCCCCACCGGCGAGATCACCGCGGCGGTGCCGCAGAGGCCGCACTCCGCAAACTCCTTCACCTCGTCCAGGTAAACTTCCCTCTCCTCCACCTCAAGGCCGAGATACTCCCTGGCCACATGGACCAGCGAACGGCGGGTGATGGAAGGCAGGATGCTGTCGGACTTTGGCGTGACGATCTTATTGTCCTTTGTGACAAACAAAAAGTTTGCCCCGCCCGTCTCCTCTACCTTGGTGCGGGTGCCGGGATCCAGGTACATATTCTCGTCATAGCCCTCCTTGTGCGCCGTCACGATCGCATGTAAGCTCATGGCGTAATTCAGGCCGGCTTTGATATTTCCCGTGCCGTGGGGAGCGGCCCTGTCAAAATCGCTGACCCGGATGGTGAGGGGTTTCGCGCCGCCCTTAAAATAAGGGCCCACGGGAGTACAGAAGATCCTAAACTGGTACTCTTCCGCCGGTTTTACCCCGATGACGGGATTGCTGCCGAACATATAAGGCCGCACATAAAGGGTAGCGCCGCTGCCGTAAGGCGGCACATATGCGGCGTTGGCAGCCACTGTCTTCGTCACGGCATCGACAAAGCGCTCCTTCGGAAATACAGGCATCTCCAGCCTCGCCGCGCTGGCCTCCAGACGCTCCGCGTTCAGATCAGGGCGGAAGGTGACGATATGTCCGTCTTCTGTGGTGTATGCTTTCAGGCCCTCGAAGACCGTCTGCGCATATTGCAGCACACCGGCGCATTCGTTCAGCACGATATTCGCGTCCTCCGTCAGCACACCCTCGTCCCAGGCGCCATTCTTATAATTGGAGACATAGCGGCGGTCCGTCTGAACATAGCCGAAGCCGAGATTACTCCAGTCAATCTTTTTCTTTTCCATGGGTATTCCCTTCTTTCCTGAATATTTTTAAAACATTATCGTACTTTTTCCGCCAAAAGTCAATACGAAATCCGCCCCTCGTCCGCCCTCCGCATCCTGCCGCCCACGGCAGTTCAGCCCCGCCTCTCATACCGGGCGAACCGATACGGGATGTCAAAGTAAGTCATCTCGTCGCTGTCCGCCGTCATCTCCCATTCCGGGTCGCTGTCCAGGTCGGGAAAGTAGGCGTCCGCCTGATAAGCGTGGTCGATCCTTGTCACATGGGCCGTGTCGCAAAGGGGAAGCAGCTGCCGATAGACGCTCTCGCCGCCCACCACATACACATCTTTCGAGTCATAGGGCTCCAAAAGCCGCGTCAGTTCCTCCAGCGAATGGGCCACCAGGGCGTCTTTCACCGAAAAAGCCGGATTCCGCGACAGGACAATGTTGACCCGGTTCCTCAGGGGAAGCCCCTGGGGAAAGGTGGCGAGCGTCCTCCTTCCCAGGACTATCACCTTGCCCGTGGTCTCCTCCCGGAAAAGCTTCTGATCCCTGGGAATGCTGATCAGGAGCCTGTTTCTGTTGCCGATCGCCCAGTTGGCGTCCGCCGCTACCATCAAATTCATCCTAACACCCCTTGCGCAATTCCGCGCACATTCCTCCTACTGCCATTTGTCACACAGCGAGTTGATCTGGTCCGCGAATTTCGCCATATCCTTGTTCGCCATCCTGTCGTTCTTCTTTACCAGTTCCAGCAGCCTCTGGGCCGCAGCCAGGAGCCGCGCGTAGACGCCGGTCACGATCGGAGACCTGGTTCTCTTCACAGGCACCGGAGACGCTTCATACAGGAACTTGCCCGACAGGAGGTCAAACTCCGTGCCGCTGTAGGGGGCGTATGCCCTCTGGCCGTATTCCACCTTCAGGCATTCCGCAAAACTGGTGCAGACGCTGTCTTCCCCGTGCACCACGAATACCTTTTTGGGCTTCTCCCGGAAAGCCGTGACCCACTGGATCAGGCCGTTCTTGTCCGCGTGTCCGCTCATGCCGGCGAGCTGCCTGATCTGGGCCCTGATCTGTATTGGCTCCCCGAACAGCCTTACCTCCTGGGCACCTTCCACGATGCTCCGGCCCAGGGTCCCCACGGCCTGATACCCGACAAACAGGACCGTGCACTCCGGACGCCAGAGATTGTGCTTCAGGTGATGGCGGATACGGCCCGCCTCGCACATTCCCGAGGCCGAAATGATCACCTTCGGCGTGTCGATAAAATTGATCTCTTTCGACTCCTCGCTGGTTATAGCCAATTTCAGCCCGGAAAAAGAAATGGGGTTGATCTTGTTTTTCACCAGCTCCAACGCTTCCTCGTCAAAACATTCCCATCTATTTTCCTGAAAGATCCCCGTCGCCTCCACCGCCAGCGGGCTGTCCACGTACACCGGGAAATTCTCATGCCCTTCCACCAGCCGGCCCACCTTGATCTTCCGCAGGAAATACAGTATCTCCTGGGTGCGCCCTACGGCAAAGGAGGGGATCACCACATTTCCTCCCCTGTCAAAGGTCTCCTTCAGTATCTTTGCCAGCTCCGTCACATAATCCGGCCGCTCCGTCCCGTGCAGCCTGTCTCCGTAGGTGGACTCCATGACCACATAATCCGCCTCCTCGGTGGGGATGGGATCCCTGAGGAGCGGCTGGTCCTTGTTCCCGATATCCCCGGAGAACACTATCTTTTTTGTCCGGCCGTCCTCCGTCAGCCACACTTCAATGCTGGCGGAGCCCAGAAGGTGGCCGATGTCCGTAAACCGGATCCGGATCCCCTCGCAGACCTCTATCTCCCTGTTGTAACGGCAGGGAACGATCCGCTTGATCAGCCCCTCCGCGTCCTCCATCTTATATAAGGGCTCCTGCGTCTCCTCCGCACCGCTGCGCTTCGCCTTTCTCCCCTTCCACTCCGCCTCCATCATCTGAATATGGGCGCAGTCGCGGAGCATGATGCTGCACAGGTCCGCCGTCGCGTCCGTGGCGTACACCTGCCCCCGGAAGCCTCTGGCATACAAAAGCGGCAGCAGCCCGGAATGATCTATGTGCGCATGCGTCAGGAACACATAATCAATCTTCGCCTCGCTCACAGGCAGGGGCACATTTTCAAAGACATTAACCCCCTGCTCCATCCCGTAATCCACAAGGATATGTTTCCCGGCCGCCTCCAGGTAATGGCAGCTCCCCGTAACCTCGTGATCCGCTCCCACAAAAATCAATTTCATACCTACCCCACCTTTCCGTCTTTTTCCCGTTTCCCCCACGGCGGCCGCAGCCGCGCCTCCCGGCCCTTCCGCCGCGTCCTATCCCAGCCTGCCGCAGAAACGCGCACAGCCCTTCCTCACCTTTTTCTGCTGATACAGCGCGTCGTCCGCCGCAGCCATGAAATCCCATACCCGGTTTTGGTTCCTCGGGATGGCGTGGATTATCCCGACCGTCACCGTGAGGATATCCGCTACCGCGGAATCCACATTGGGGATCTGCCTTTTTCGCACTTTCTCCAATATCCGCTCCGCAGCGGTCCTGATATATTTTTCCGTCCGCCCAAAGGCGATCACCACGAACTCATCCCCGCCGTACCGGGCCACAAAATCCCCGGACATACTCTTCTGGATGCTCTCCGCCACCGCCCGGATGCACTCGTCTCCCTTCTGATGCCCGTAACGGTCATTGAGCTGCTTAAAATAATCTATGTCCACAAAGAGGACGCTCAGTGGCTTCTCCTCCCGTATGGCCCTCTCAAAGACTTCCTCCAGGTAGCGGTTCAGGCATCCCTTGTTATAGAGGCCGGACAATTCATCGTGGTCCACCTGATACAGGAGACGTGTGTTCTCCTGCTCCAGCTCCTGCTGCTCTTCCTCTATGCGCCAAAGCCGCCTGCTCATCTCCATCATATGTATCACAAGGCCGCTCTCGCTGTCCCCGTGCGCTTCGCTGATCCTGAAGAACTTTTCCGCGCAGTTTACGTACTCCTGGTCTGTCAGCTTCCTTCCGCAGTATTTCAGCCGATATGTCAGGAGCTGAAGCATCATGCCGTCGTTCTTTTCCTCTTCCGCCAGGGCTTCCGTGATATCCAGCACTTTCGTCAGGTAATCATACTGCTCCGACAATGCCAGCAGCTCCAGCAGGTTCAGCAGCCCGTCGAAATCTCCCGCAAGCTGCCGCTTGTTGGCCACCGATTCCACCGCCCTGTCCAGGGCGCAGACCGCTTCCTCCTTCCGGCCCAGCTTATGGCAGAGCAGCGCAAAGAACGTAAAGGCGTACAGGCTGGGAAACTGCTCCCGGTACCTGCCGTCCTGCATGTCGGCCAGCCTCCGCGCCACCTTCTTCGCATCCTTCATCCGGTTGGACATGGCAAGGCAATAGCCGTAGCTGGAAAGTCCCATCATATAGTTTCCCATGCCGCTGGCCGTGTCATCCCCCGACCGCTCATATTCCACCATGCTCTCCCGATAGCACTGGAACGCTTTCTCATAGGCCCCCACCCGGTAATACATGTCGGCCATATTGTTGATCACGATATTCCGCACAAGGCCATCCTCATAACGCGCCGCGTAGGCAAGCGCCTTGTTGTAATGCTCCGACGCCATCAGCAGGTTGTTCTGCCCGTGGGCGATGACCCCCAGCATATTGTAACAGCGGGAAATATTCCTCTCCTGGTCGGTCCCCACCATACAGCGGATGCTCTCCTTCAGATATTCCAGGCATTCATCCGTCTTTCCGTTTTTCATATCGTAATAAGCCATGTAATAATTACACAGCCCGTACAAGCCTTTGTCCGCCTCTTCCGTAATATGCGCAAATGCGTTCTCTATGTCTTCCAGCCTCACATCACTGGCCGTCTGGATGGAGTTTTCCACGATATCCGTCCAACGGGCCAGCCCCCGTCCTGTATTTTCCATATGCCTCACCTGCCTTTACCCGGCCTATAGCATTCCCTCTTATTATTGTAGTATGTTCTCCCTGTTCCCGCAAGAAAAATTTCCCGATTGAAACTTATCAAATATTCTGAAAAAAATATTGACAGAAGTAACTTTGTCATGTAGAATGAACTTGTTCGCATCAAGGCGAAACACATACGCGATAGTGGCTCAGTTGGTAGAGCGCCACCTTGCCAAGGTGGAAATCGCGGGTTCGAGTCCCGTCTATCGCTTTTTTTATTGCCGGGATCCCCCGTTTTATCGGGGGATCCCGTTTTTTGCCTCACTCAGCCCCGCCCTCAGAACTTGTTTTTCTTCTTTATCCTGTCGCTTATGCTCCGAAGGACCAGGCTGATACATATGCTCACAAAGGCGATGAGCAGCCCCCTTCCCAGGATAGGGCGGAGCCGGGTGCTGTATTCGTGCACCTCATAAATACCCATTTCATACAGCTTAAAGGACCAGGCGATCCAATAGACTGTGGCTGCCGCCGCGATCACCCAGAGGACCGCCCTGATAATAAACAGAACCCGCACTATCTTATTGTTCACTGATTTTTCCTCTCCATAACAGCTTTCCATGATATTCCGGCCATATCCGGCCATAACTTTTCCTGTCGTTATTATTATGTGTCAAATCATGCCCTGTTTGCAATAGTTTTCCAATAGTTTTCTAAAAAGTTTCACAGAAAGGATTCTGTTGCATTGTCTAAAGGCATGGGTGTATGATAAGGATAAGGATCTGTGAAATGGCCGCGGATGCGGCAGAGCAAGAGGAAGAACGTACATAAGGAGAGATGCGACTATGTTTTGTTGGAAATGTGGTAAGGAGCTTTCGGAACATTCCCGCTTCTGCACCAACTGCGGCGCAAGAGTGGTCAACGTGGAAGAACTGCTGCGGCAGGCGCCGCCTGAGGAAGAGCCTTCCGGGGGCCCTGGGGAAAAGCTTTCCGCGCCCCTTGCAAAAACAGAGCACGGCGGCGGACAGGTTCCCGTGGCTGCAGCGCCGATGGAGGATACCGCGCCCCTTGCAGAAGAGCCTTCCCGGCCCCTCTCGGAAACAGAAGTTCCTGAAACAGAAAAGGGCGCTGCGGACGAGTCCGCCAATGTCCCTGAGAGCCACGGCGGCTCCGCCCCAGTTCCCGTCTCCGCCCCCGTTCCGGACATGGTGATCCGCAAAAAGAAAATTTCCGTCAAAAACGGCAGCCTGCTGGTGGACGGTTCCTACTACCGGAGGAAAGGCCGCCGCTTCAAGCGGAAAAAAGGCCAGATTGGCATTCCCCTGTCCCTGGTGACAGGGTACACCGTCTGCCGGAAAAAGAAATGGGGCAAGGTGATGGTCTCTTTCCTTCTGGTGCTCATTTTCGCGGCCGGAACCGCCATCAGCGGATATTTTGGCTGGCAGACCTGGCAGCAGATACGCACTCCCTACAATCAGGACCGGATCGCCGACCTGGAGGAGGCGCTGGAAGACCTGTCCGGCCCCAGCCAGGAAAAGCTGGAATCGCTGGAGGCTCAGCTGAATGTCTCCCTGGAATTGCAGGAAAAGCTGAATACAGAGCTGGAACAGTTTGAAAGCCAGCGGCGGCAGGAGATCCTCCGGACCGCCGTGGCGGATTCCTCTTTCGACATAAGCGCCCTGTTTACGTCGGATTTCTTTGCGGACGCCTATGAACAGTACCTGGAAGACCTGCTGGATGCCTTTCAGAGCGACCAGATGATCCACAGCTGGCTCTATCCCTATTATTCCTACTCGGTTTCTCTGGGCGAAAATCCTTACATAGAGGATGAACTGCACTTTTACACCATGGACCAGGACGCCGGCATTTTTTCCCGGGAGCTTCAGGATCCTGAGACTTTCCTGAAAAACACATACAATTACGACCTGGAGCGCCACATCTACTACACGGGCAGGATCTACATCACCGCCTCCGACTTTCTGAACAGAGTGCTTCTGGTCCCTAACTATGTGGCAAACGGAGCCGTCTTCGTGAAGGCTTTCGGCGGAAACCCCGACCCGTCAGCCATGGATGTCCCCGGCTGGGACAGCTCCGATTACAGCAGATTCTGGAGCAGCGCGGAAAGCTATTATGACTCCCCGGATCCGGTCTGGCTGAAGGAGGATATCTCCGCGGAGGATTTTGACATCGATTGGGACCAGCTGGCGAATGAGCAGGCATTTTACGATGCTTATCTGAAATTTATGGACACCATAGCCCCCGGCCTTGGCGTATTTGACAAGGTCACTTATTCCGCAGGCGATGATTCCTACGGCGGGATGTATTATGAAATTACCGGGCGGGAGGCATCTGTCACGGAGATCGTGACCCAATACATAGAAAATCATCCGGAATACCTGGAAACGGTAGATTTTGACATGGACGCCCTTCCCTCCTCTTTGGACGGGCAGCTGGCGGAGACACAAGATAAGCTGGATAAAAACGCGGCGCAGATAGAGAGCCTGACCCAACAGAAAAACCAGCTCACCGAATTTATAGACAGCGAAAATACCCTTCGCGCGGAGTATGAGCAGCTTACCGCGGACAAAGCGGCCCGCCTGGAACAGCTTCGCCGGAGCCTTCTGTTCTTCGGCGGAATCTTCCTCCTTCTGCTGCTCATGACCCTTTTCAATCTCATCATGTTCTTCCGCCTGGCAAAAAAGCCCGGAAAACTGATGATCCTGGAGCTGAATGACGGCACGGCGGCCGCCTTCAGCACAGGTTTCTGTTCCAAAAAAGATCTGGCGGCGCTGCAGGAGATCCTGCCTACTCTTCCACCCGATCCGCATACTTGATCCGGTAGATCCGACGGAGGGAATCATTGATTCTCTCCTCGGATATGACCCCGTTTTTCACCGCGTCCAGTACGCCGTTGTAGGCCGCCTCAAAATCTTCCGGCATCAGCAGCATATCGCAGCCGGCCTTCAGGGCCATGATCGCGGCATCCTCGGAGGCATAATAATCAGAGACCGCCGCCATATTCAGGGCGTCCGTGATGACGACCCCATTAAATCCCATCTCATTTCTCAAAATATCCGTGACCAGGGCCTCAGAGAACGAACAGGGCTCGCTGTTCCCCGTCAGCGCCGGCGCCGCCATGTGGCTCACCATGATCATTTCCGCCCCCGCGTCGATGCCCGCCTGGAATGTGACAAATTCCTCCGCCCTGAACTGCTCTGCCGTCCTGTCGCTGGAGGCGATGCCGGTGTGCGGATCCTGGGCGGTAGAACCGTTCCCCGGGAAATGTTTCAGGCATCCCGTCACCTTCTGCTCTTTCAGGCCCTGCAGCATAGCATTCACAAAACCGGATACCGCCTGGGGATCCGAGCCGTAGGAACGGCTTTCCATGACGCTTCCCTCCACGCTGGCAATATCCGCCACCGGAGCAAAATCAAGGTTAAACCCAAAGCCGCTCATGGCGCTGCCGATGGCCGTTCCCGCAATATAAGCGTTGTTGGGGTCTCCGGTCAGGCCCACATCCTTAGCGCTGTCCACCTTATCTGCCAGCCCCGCGGAAGCAAGCCGGGCCACGCTGCCCCCTTCCTCATCCACGGCAAGGAACAGCGGATATTTTGTGTAGAGCATGGTATTGTCCAGCATCTCCTTCAGCTGGTCGGCGGACTGCATATTTTTCTCAAAATACACGATCCCTCCCACCGCATACTGGGAAAGGGCGTCCCGGGTCCCGTCTCCGGCCCGGACTGCCTTATTTACTCCCGTGATGGCCTCCGGCGTCACCACAAAAAGCCCTGCCACCTTATCCTCCAGCGGCATCACTTCGATCACCGCGTTCACGATCTCGTCCAGCTTTTGTTCCCTGGTCTTTTCCACTACCGGCTCCGGTGTCAGCGTCGGCTCCGGCGTACTCAGTTCCTCCTCGCTGGAGAGGATATCGTCTATCACAGCTTCCGGATCCTCCTGATCCTGTTCTGCCTGTTCCTGGGATGCGGCAGTAAGCTGTCTCACTATGGCCACGATCCCCGCCGCTGCCGCCAGGATCAGGAGAATCAGCACAGCATACGCCAGGACCTGGTTCCGGATCCTTCTCTTTCTCCTGATCTCCCGCTTTTCTTCCTGATTCTGCTGCTGCTTTTCATCCATCTCTATCTTCTTCTCCATTTCCGCTCTGTTCTCTGCGCTGACACAGGCCCCGCCATCGGAAATCTCGATTTATCCCCGGGGTTCCGGCCCAAATTCCTTCAAGGAGCCGAACCCGCGTCCTGTCGGTCTATGTCACGCCTTTTCCATAATACCCTATCTTTCATTCTTTTTCCACTGGAAAATGCTGTATTCGCCATTTTTTACAAAAATGATACAAAAACGTCCCGCATCCCTTTACAGGGATTTCCGCGCAAAATGAGGGAGCGTATCGATCATCTTGACCAATACGCTCCCTCAATGCATCTGATCCAATGGACTTTACCTCCTTTTCCTGCCTGTGCATCCCTATTCAGTTTTTTCTTCCAATTCATCTTATGTGCTTTTCCACTTTTTCCTTTGCGTAAAGGTACTGTAACGTATTTTCTGTATAAACGGCTCTTCCGTGATTCGTTACCTTTTCCTCTGTGTACTCAGCACATTCTTCCTTTGACCTTAGATCCTTTGTATCTCTTGGAAGTTGGAAGTTTTTCTTTCTCTCTGTTGATGGTTTTATTATACGTCACGCTTTTCTTTTTGTCAACACATTTCTTTTAAAAATTTAAAATTTTTACATAATTTTCCATTTTTCTATATTTTGTCGGATTATTCCGCCGCTGCGGCTTCCGGCGGGCATATAAATAAGCGGGAGCAAGGCGGTTCTCCGCCCCTTTCCCGCTTCCGCTTCCGCCTCCGCCAAAGCACCCCGCAGTTTTTCCTGCAGCTTTATCTCGCAGCCTTTCCCGCAACCTTTTTCCCGCAGCTTTATCCCGCAGCTTTTTTCTAGCAGCCTTTTTCTACAGCTTTATCCCACAGCTTTTTTCCTGCAGCTTTATCCCGCAGCCTTTCCCGCAACCTTTTTCCTGCAGCTTTATCCCACAGCTTTTTCCGCAGCTTTTTTCCTGCAGCTTTATCCCACAGCTTTTTCCGCAGCCTTTTCCTACAGCTTTTATCCCGCAGCCTTTTCCTGTCATGCATCATAATGCAGTCAGCACAAAAATATCATAGATGGCGCGGATGGCCGTCTCGAAATCAGAATTTTCCACGCCGATGATGATATTCAGCTCAGAGGAACCCTGGTCGATCATCTTTACGTTCACGTTGCTGTGGGCCAGGGCGGAGAAGATCCTGCCCGCAGTTCCCCGGGTGGATTTCATGCCGCGCCCCACCACGGCGATCAGCGCCAGATCGGACTCGATCTCGATAGTGTCCGGCTTCACCATCCGATGAATGCCCGCCACCACCTTCTGCTCCTTGTCGATAAATTCATCCTGGTGGACGAATACCGTAAGCGTATCGATCCCGGAAGGCATGTGCTCAAAGGAAATCCCCTGCTGCTCAAACGCGCTGAGCACTTTTCTGCCAAACCCGATCTCCGAGTTCATCATGTCTTTCTCCACGCTGACGGAGCAGAAGCCTTTCTTGCCCGCAATACCGGTGATCACATATTTTGACTTCTGGCAGGTGCTCCCCACGATCCAAGTGCCCTCGTCCTCCGGGGCGTTGGTGTTGCGGATGTTGATGGGGATCCCCTCCTGCCGCACCGGGAAGATGGCGTCCTCGTGCAGTACGCCCGCCCCCATGTATGACAGCTCCCGCAGCTCCCTGTAGGTGATCACCTCGATCCCCTTCGGATTGTCAATGATCCTGGGGTCGGCGATCAAAAAGCCGGACACATCCGTCCAGTTTTCATACACATCCACCC
>CANPYT010000011.1 GCA_947588705.1 uncultured Acetatifactor sp.
CGGCGAGGTGATCGTGGAGCAGCTGAAAGCGGTGGGGATCAACGCCAGCATCAACGCGGTGGAATGGGAGACCTGGCTGAACGACATTTACAATGGGCGGCAGTATGCGGCGACTATCAGCGGCATCACCTGCGACCAGACGCCTGGGTACTTATTGAACCGTTTCCAGTCGGATTCCTCCAAGAATTTCATCAATTACAACAATGCGGAGTATGACGCGGTCTACAAGAAGGCGGCGTCGGCCCTGGACCTGAAGGAAAAGGCGGATTATTATAAGCAGCTGCAGCAGATGCTTGTGGATGACGCGGCTACCGCGTTCCTGCAGGTGCCCGGCAACATGACGGCTATCAGCAACAGGCTGGACGGCTATAAGTTTTATCCTATTTACGTGCAGGACATGAGTACCGTGTACGTAGTGGAATAAGAGAAAAAGGAAGGAGGCGGCGGCGTGAGATATGTAGTTAAAAAGCTGATCACTCTCATTATGACATTGTTTCTTGTCTCCGCGGCCGCTTTCCTGGCCTTTCAGGTCATTCCGGGCGATGTTGTGACATCCATTCTGGGAACGGAAGCCACTCCTGAGCGGGAGGAACAGCTTCGGGAAGAGCTGGGATTGAATGATCCGCCTGTGACGCGATATCTGAACTGGATGGGAGGTGTGCTCCGGGGAGACCTGGGAGTCAGCTACCGCTATTCAAAGAATATGAACGAGATGATGCCTGTGACAGAGCTGATCGGAGATAAGATGCCCGTGACGCTTTGGCTGGCGGCGCTGTCTTTAGTGCTGATCGTGGCGCTGTCCATTCCGCTGGGAGTGATATGGGCCAGGAGCAAAAGCCATTTCCTGGATGCGGCTTTCGGGGTGGCCACCCAGACGGCTATGGCAATCCCGTCTTTTTTCCTGGGCATCCTTGTGACGTATCTCTTTGGCATTGTCTTTCGGATGTTTGCGCCCGGCGGGTATGTGAGCTATAAGGAGGATTTTGGGGCCTTTCTCGGCTACCTGTTGTTCCCGGCGCTGTCTCTGGCGATACCGAAGATCGCCATGACGGCCAGGTTCCTGCGCAATTCCATGCTGACGGAGCTGGGGGCCGACTATGTGCGGACGGCCTACGGAAAAGGCTGTACGAGGCGGCGCGTCATGTACGGGCATGTTTTGCGGAATGCCCTGATGCCTGTGGTCACTTTCCTGGGGATGATCATCGCCGAGATAGTGGCGGGAAGCATCGTGATCGAGCAGGTGTTTGCGCTGCCGGGGATCGGAAGGCTGCTCATCAGTTCCATTTCCAACAGGGACCTGCCCGTAGTGGAAATCCTGATCTTATATATCACTTTTGTTGTGATCTTTGTGTATTTTCTGGTGGATATTTTGTACCGGGTGATCGACCCCAGGATCAGTGGGAAATAGATCGGCGGTCCTGCCCCGGGAAAAGGGGATAGAAAGGAGGATCCGGAGAACCTATGGCCAGCCGTATCAGCAGTCTCAAATGGAATAAATACCTTTTTGCCGGCCTGTTTATGACGGGCCTGGCGGTGCTGCTGGGGATCGCGGGCTTTTTCCGGACGCCCTACAGCACCACGGCCATGTCCGCCGCGGAACGGTTTGACCCGCCTTCCCTGCGCCATCTTTTCGGAACGGATAACTTTGGGCGGGATATTTTTTCCCGGGTCATGCAGGGGATGGGAACGACGATCCTGATCAGTGCCCTGGTAGTATTGTTCTCCGCGGTTTTGGGGATCGTGCTGGGGGCGCTTACCGGATATTTCGGCGGCCTGGCGGATGAGGTGGTCATGCGCTTTGTGGACGCGGTGAACGGTTTCCCCAGTATCCTGCTGGCTCTGGTGATGATCAGCATCCTTGGGAACGGAAGGCAGAATCTGATCCTTTCCCTGGGGATCGTGTTCACGCCGAGTTATGTCCGGATCGTGCGCAGCGAATATCTGCGCCTGCGGGACGCGGATTACATACGGCGGGCCCGCCTGATGGGGGTGGGGAAGGCCAGGATCCTCTTTGTGCATATCCTGCCAAACATCCTGCCCGTGTTCTGGGTGTCCGTGATGATCGGGCTGAATAACGCCATCCTGGCGGAATCCGGCATGAGCTATCTTGGGATCGGGGTACAGCCCCCGGACGCCAGCCTGGGGAATATGCTGTCGGATGCCCAGGGATATCTGCAGGCGGCGCCGTGGTACGCGCTGGCGCCCGGTCTTGCCATCGTGTGGGTGGTGCTTGGTTTTTCCCTTTTCAGCGAAGGGATCAGGAGGCTCTGCGAATGATACGGCTGGAGGATCTTTCCGTGGCCTTTGACGGCGCGGAAGTGGTAAAAAATATAAATCTGGAGCTTCGTGACGGGGAGATCCTGGGGCTTGTGGGAGAATCCGGCTCAGGCAAGTCCGTGACGGCCCTGACCCTGATGGGCCTTGTGTCGGATGCCGCCCAGGTCACTTCTGGCCGCATCCTGTTCGACGATGTGACGCTGCTGGAGGCGGGCAGGCCCAGGGACCGGTCACTCTACCGCGGGTACCAGGGAAATAAGATGTCCATGATCTTCCAGGAGCCCATGACTTCCCTGAACCCGACGCAGAGGGTGGGGAAGCAGGTGGACGAAGTGCTGCGGCTCCACACCGGGCTCTCTCCGGAGGAGAGAAGGAAAAGGGTCTTGGAGATGTTTCGGGCGGTGGGCCTGCGGGAGGAGGAAAAGGTCTATGCCAGCTACCCGCATCAGCTGTCCGGCGGTATGCGGCAGAGGGTGATGATCGCCATGGCGGTGATCCTGCACCCCAGGCTGCTGGTGGCGGACGAACCCACAACAGCGCTGGATGTGACCATACAGAGCCAGATCATAGGGCTTCTCCGGGAGATCAATGAAAAACAGAAAAACACCATGCTTTTTATTACCCACGACCTGAACCTGGCGCGGAGGATCTGCAGGCGGATCGCGGTGATGAAGGACGGGCGCGTGGTGGAGCAGGGGGATACGGAACAGATCTTTGGACATCCGGCCCGGGAATACACCCGGAAGCTGATCGAGGCGGTGCCCTCCCGGATAAAAACGAACAAGGCCGCCCGTATGGCGGACACGGCAGGGGAGCCGGCTGTTCAGGTACGGGATCTTTCCGTGTTTTATCAGGACGGCGGCAACAGCCTCTTTTCCCGGAACCGACGGCGCTGTGTGGTGGAGGGCGCGGAATTTGACATCTATCCCGGAGAGAGCGTAGGGCTTGTGGGAGAGAGCGGATGCGGCAAGACTTCCCTCGCCAGGGCGGTCCTGGGAATGAACAGGGATATCACAGGGCAGGTAGTCCACAGGACTATGGGGCCGCAGATGATCTTTCAGGATCCCTACAGCAGCCTGAATCCGGCAAAGACGGTGGGGTGGCTCCTGCAGGAGCCGCTGCGGGCAAGGGGGCTCCTTGACCGGGAGAAGGCCATGACCGGGGAAGAGATGGAGGAGGCGGCCTATGAGATGCTGCGCCGGGTGGGCATGGACGATCTGTATTTCCACAGGCGGCCCTCCCAGCTGTCCGGGGGGCAGAGGCAGCGGGTCAGCATCGCCCAGGCCCTGATCACCCATCCCGGGTTTATCGTGGCGGATGAGCCTGTGTCGGCGCTGGATGTGACGATCCAGGCGCAGATCATGGAGCTGATGCAGGAACTGCAGCAGGAGATGAAGCTGGCTTACCTGTTTATCTCCCACGACATCAATGTGGTCTACCGGATGTGTGACCGGATCATGGTGATGCGGAAAGGCCGGATCATCGAGAGCGGCGACAGGTCTGAGATCTTTGAAGACCCGAAAGAAGAATATACCAGGCAGCTTCTGAGAGATTCCTGAGCGGAAGCGCCGCGGAACGGACATACTTTTCCTCCCGAAGGCATAGAATGGAATGCAGACAACCTTCGGGAGGTTTTTTCGTGTTTGAACAGTATGATATCCAGCAGACCGCAGAGGAGCTGCGGACCGATGCCGGGAATGGCCTGGGCTGTGGGGAAGCGGCGGCCCGCCTGAAGCGGGACGGGCGAAATGAAATGAAGGAAGGACGAAAGAAAACGCTTCCGGAATCTTTTTTAGAGCAGGTAAACGATCCGCTGATCTATGTGTTGATCGTGGCGGCTGTGGTGTCGGTGCTTCTGGGGGAGATCAGCGACGCTGTGATCATTGCCGTGGTAGTGCTGCTGAATGCCGTAGTGGGGATGCTTCAGGAGGGGAAGGCCCGCAGGGCGCTGGAGTCGCTGAAAAAGCTGGCGAGTCCGAAAGCCATGGTGATCCGGGAGGGAAGACGGATGGAGATCCCGGCGGCGGAGCTGGTGCGGGGGGATCTGGTGTACCTGGAGGCGGGGTGCCAGGTCCCGGCGGACCTGAGGCTGTCGGAAACCGTAAACTTAAAGATCGAGGAGTCGGCGCTGACCGGGGAATCCCTGCCCATAGAGAAGGACGGAAAGTTTGTGGCGGGGAGAGGGATGCGCCTTCCGCTGGGAGACCGCCGGAATATGGCCTATATGTCTACCATCGTCACCTACGGCAGGGGAACCGGAATGGTTACCGCCACAGGGATGGATACGGAGCTTGGACATATCGCCGCCATGATCACGGAGACGAAGGAGGAGGCAACTCCGCTCCAGAAGCGCTTGGGCGAGCTTGGGAAGGTGCTCAGCCTTTCAAGCCTTCTTCTCTGCGCCGCGCTCTTTGTCATAGCGATCCTGCAGAAGCGCAATATCCCGGAGATGCTGATCACCGCTATCAGCCTGGCTGTGGCGGCGGTGCCGGAGGGGCTTCCGGCGGTGGTGACGATCTGCCTGGCGCTGAGCGTGACCAGGATGGTCCGCATAAACACCATCGTCCGCAGGCTGCCCTCCGTGGAGACCCTGGGGGCGGTCAGCGTGGTCTGTTCCGACAAGACGGGGACGCTGACCCAAAACTGTATGACGGTGGAAAAATGTTATTTATACGGTTCCGTCCGCCCGGCGGAAGAGCTGCGGCTGGCGGACTGCCCTGATTTTTTTTACGGCTGTACGGTCTGTAACGATGCCTCGGAAGCGCAGGGGAGCAGGACGGGGGATCCCACGGAGCTGGCCCTGCTGGACCTGACGGCGGGGCTGGGGCTGGAGAAGGGGGAGCTGGAAAAGAGCCTGCCGAGGATCGGGGAGCTTTCCTTTGATTCCGAGCGAAAGATGATGACTACGCTGCACAGGCGGGAGGGGAGGCCGGGAGCGGAGCTGAGGGCGGCCAGTTCTGTGGCGGCGCTTGTGAGCTATACCAAGGGGGCGCCGGATCGGGTCTTGAGGCATTGTACCCGGATACAGACGGCGAAGGGCCCGGTACCGCTTACGGATACCTGGAGGAGGCAGATCCGCCGGGCGGTGGAGGAAATGTCAGGAGAGGCCCTGCGGACGCTGGCTGTGGCGATGCGCCTGGGAGTGGGCGTCCCGGAGGAAGAGGAGCTGACTTTCCTAGGGCTGGTAGGGATGCGCGACCCGGCCAGGCCGGAGGCCGCAAGGGCGGTGGCGGATTTTAAGGGCGCCGGCGTGACTACGGTCATGATCACGGGAGACCATGTGGACACGGCTTTTGCCATCGCCGGACAGCTCGGGATCGCGGAAAGGGAAGAGCAGTGTATCACCGGGGAAGAGCTGGAGCGGCTGTCGGAGGAAGAACTGACGCGGCGGCTGGAGACTGTACGGGTGTTCGCAAGGGTGTCACCCGCCCAGAAAGTGCGGATCGTGGACGGATTCAAACGGCGGGGAGAGATCGTCGCCATGACGGGAGACGGCGTGAACGACGCCCCTTCCCTGAAAAAAGCGGACATTGGGATCGCGATGGGAATGTCAGGGACGGATGTGGCCCGGCAGGCGTCCGACATGATACTCACGGACGACAACTTTGCCACCATCCGGCGGGCCATTGAAGAGGGCAGGGGCGTTTACGAGAATATTCGAAAGTCTGTGATCTTCCTGCTCTCTTCCAACCTGGGAGAAATGATCACCATGTTTTTGGCGGTGGTCTGCGGCCTGGCCTCTCCCCTGAAATCCAGCCATATCCTCTGGATCAACCTGATCACGGACTCCCTGCCGGCCCTGGCGCTGGGAGTGGATAAAAACGACGGGAAGGGGCTGATGCGGCAGAAGCCCAGGAAGGCGGACGAGAGTCTTTTTGCCAGGGGCGGCCTGGCATGTACCTGTTTCTACGGGGCGTTGATCGCGGTGGTCAGCCTGACGGCGTTTCTCATGCTGCCCTGCGCGTTGGTCAGGATGCAGGGGCTGCCTTTTCGGCTGGGCCAGATCTCTTATGTGCTGCAGAACGGGGAAGTGCTCTCAAAAGCCCAGACATACGCTTTTACGGTGCTCGGCATGTCGCAGCTTTTTCACGCCGTGGGGATGCGGGATGTGCATCGCTCTGTGTTCCGCATGGACCACAGGGAGAACAAATTGATGATTCTGGCCTGCGGCGTGGGATTTCTGCTTCAGTTCGCGGTGACGGAAGTGCCTTTTTTGATCGGCGCTTTCGGAACGGCATCCCTGTCGGCCCGGGAGTGGTTCCGGCTGATCGGGCTTTCCGCAATGCCGCTGCTGGCCCATGAATTTATGGCGTTGTTTTTGGCGGGGCCGGAAAGATCGGAGGACTCCCGGTAGAGGGAAAAGCGGGGAGCGGAAACTGTTTCGGGAGGATTGCAGAAATTTTGGGGTTGTGTTAAGATGGAAAATAACAGTTCAGCCCAGGCGGCTGAGGGAGCGCTTTTTTTGTGAGCAAAGGAAGTCGCGGAGCGGCGAAAAGCGCGTATGCGCGGCTTTACGAATGGCGCGGGCTGAACGGTTAAGATGGAAAAAGAAATCCGGAACAGAAAGGCAGGCATACAATGGACAAGACAGACAAGATCATATTGACGGGAGACCGCCCCACCGGCCGTCTCCATGTAGGACATTATGTGGGCTCGCTGCGCAGGCGCGTAGAGCTTCAAAATTCGGGGGAATATAAGAAAACCTTTATCATGATAGCGGATGCCCAGGCGCTGACGGATAACATTGAGAATCCGGAGAAAGTCCGCCAGAACATTATCGAGGTGGCGCTGGATTATATCTCCTGCGGGCTGGATCCCTCAAAGACGACATTGTTTATTCAGTCGCAGATCTCCGAGCTGTGTGAGCTGACCTTTTACTACATGGATCTGGTGACAGTGGCGCGGCTCCAGCGCAATCCCACCGTGAAGAACGAGATCCAGATGCGCAATTTCGAGGCCAGCATCCCCGTCGGGTTTTTCACATATCCGATCAGCCAGGCCGCCGATATCACGGCGTTTAAGGCGACCACAGTGCCTGTGGGGGACGACCAGCTTCCCATGATCGAACAGGCAAGAGAGATCGTGCACAAATTCAACACCGTGTATGCCCCTGTCCTGGTGGAGCCGTCGGCGCTTTTGCCGGACAATGACGCCTGCAAACGGCTGCCGGGTACGGACGGCAAGGCGAAGATGAGCAAATCCCTCGGAAACTGTATTTATCTGGCGGATTCCGCGGACGAGGTGCGGACAAAGATAATGAGTATGTATACGGATCCCCTGCATTTGCAGGTCAGCGATCCCGGGCATCTGGAGGGGAACACGGTGTTCACCTATCTGGATGCGTTCTGCCAGCAGGAGCATTTCCAACGGTATCTGCCGGAGTATGCGGACCTGGACGAGCTGAAGGCCCATTACCAGAGAGGCGGCCTGGGGGATGTGAAGGTAAAGAAGTTCCTGAACAATATCATGCAGGAGATCCTGGAACCCATACGCGCCCGCAGAAAAGAGCTGGAGAAGGATATTCCCGCGATCTACCAGGTATTGCGGGAAGGCAGCGACGCGGCCCGGGAAGTGGCGGCCCAGACGTTAGCCGAGGTAAAGAGCGCCATGAAGATCAATTACTTTGAGGATGCGGAGCTGATCCGTATGCAGAGTGAAAAGTATGACGGCGGACGGGCGTAAGGGCTGGCGCCCGGAGCGGACCATATCCCGGGAATGAAATGGAACAGGAATAGGAATAGGAACAGGAACAGGAATAGGAATGGGAAACAGGAATGGGAACAGGACGGAAGAACGCGGCTGGGAGCGGAACAGGACGGGAAGGAACGGCGGGGGATATGAAAGGGACAGAAGAGCAGGAAACGTTTGAGACGGATGAACCCTTTGAAGCGGATGATACGGACGGAGAAGACTGGGCCGGAGACTGGCCGGAACAGGAGGATCAAGAGGAGGACTGGCCGGAGGAACCGGCTTTCGGGCAGAGAGGAAAGATGCTTTTGGTGTTTGCGGCGATGGTGGCGGTGGCCGCTGTCCTCTGTGCCGGCCTGTGGTTTGTGACCCACAGGAACGGCAGCGAACCTGACGGAAGAGGGGAAGTGGCCTCCGGGGATACCACGGGGCCGGAAATCACCTTACCGCCGGAGCCGGAAGGAGGCGCGACGGAGGCCGGAACAGGAGGCCCGTCCGCGTTGGAACCGGAAGGAGGCGAGACGGAGACCGGAACAGGAGCTCCGTCCGCGTCGGAGCCGGAAGGAGGTGCGTCGGAGGCCGGAACAGGAGCTCCGTCCGCGTCGGAGCCGGAAGGAGGTACGACGGAGGCCGGAACAGGAGGCCCGTCCGCGTCAGAGCCGGAGGGAGGCTCATCAGCGCCGAAATCGGAGGCCGGAACAGGAGGCCCGGCCGCATCGGAGCCGGAGGGAAGTACGACGGAGGCCGGAACAGGAGCCCCGTCCGCGTCAGAGCCGGAAGGAGGCGAGACGGAGACCGGAACAGGAGCGCCAGCCGCATCGGAGCCGGAGAATGGCGACTCCACCATGCGGTTTGAGGCCGTACAGGAGTCTGTCACACCCAAGGATGTGGTAAACCTTAGGACTGTGCCGAGCACCGCGGATGCGGAAACGGTAGTGGTTCAGGTAAGTAATGGCCAGGTGCTTTCCAGGAGCGGGATCAACCGGGACACCGGGTGGTCGAAAATTGACTATGAAGGTCAAACACTGTATGCGGTGACGCAGTATCTGACCACGGATCTGAGTTATAAGACACCTGTGACACCTTTGGATCCCAACCGTGTCAGTACCATAAGTGGCAGGGTCATCATTTTTACCGACTGCGATGACCAGCTTACTCCCAAGGAATATGTGAACCTGAGGACGGAGCCCAGCACAACGGAAGGTGATGCCACTGTCAGCTGCCAGGTCAGCAGCGGAGAGGCGGTGCATCGAACCGGGGTCAGCGCGGATTCCGGCTGGTCCAGGGTGGAATACAACGGCCAGGTTCTTTATGTAGTCACTAGCCTGATGCAGGCGGCGCAGTGACGGGGTGCAGCCCGCCTGGCCCGCTTCTCGGAGAATGTGGGGAATTAGGAAATAGGAAATCGGGAAATCAGGGAATTAGCGAATTAGGAAATCGGGAAATCAGGGAATTAGGAAATTAGGAAATTAGGAAATTAGGGAATGCGCAGACAAAAAGCAAGCAAAAATCAAACTTTTTTGTGGCTTTTGTCTGCGCATATTTTTTGGGCGCCGGGGAAATACTGGACTCTGTGCCCGGGCATTGTCTGACACATCTGATACAAACTTGTCAGGGAAAGAGGACGGAACGGGAATGGAAAAAGGCAGCCAAATCGGCTGCGGCAGACACAGGAGGTAACGCTATGAAGCAAAGTCTGGGAAGGGCCAGTATTCGGCCGGAAAAGCCGGTATATATTTTAAACAGCGCGAGCACAGTGGGAACCAAGGAAGGACAGGGCCCTCTGGGGCTTTTGTTTGACAAGGTGGGGGAGGATGACATGTTTGGATGCGCCACCTGGGAGGAGGCGGAGAGTACGCTTCAGCGGGATGCGGTCGGCCTTGCCCTGGAAAAGGCCGGGGTGTCGCCGGATGACATCTCTTTCATTTTCGCCGGTGACCTGCTTGGTCAATCGATAGCCACTTCTTTTGGCGTCTCTTCGTATCAGATACCGCTGCTGGGGGTATACGGGGCCTGTTCCACCTGCGGGGAATCCCTGGCGCTGGGAACCATGAGCATTTCGGGGGGATTTGCCGGCCGGGTGGTCTGCGTTACCTCGAGCCACTTTGCCAGTGCGGAGAAGGAGTTCCGTTTCCCGCTGGAATACGGGAACCAGCGGCCTCTGTCCGCCACCTGGACCGTGACGGGGAGCGGCGCTTTTGTGCTGGGTGACGAGGAGGCCATGACGGCTGCCAGATCCTGGGGCAGAGGATGCCCGAGGGCGCAGATCACCGGGATCACACTGGGAAAGATCGTGGATTACGGGCTGAAGGATTCCATGAATATGGGAGCCTGTATGGCTCCGGCAGCAGCATCCACTCTGGAACAGCATTTTATTGACTTTGGAAGTCAACCTGATGATTATGATAAGATCATAACTGGGGATCTGGGAAAAGTGGGCCAGAGGGTGCTGATCGACCTTCTCAGAGAAAAAAATTACGACATCTCTGTTCAGCATATGGATTGCGGCCTGGAAATTTATGACGCGGAGAGCCAGGACACCCACGCGGGAGGAAGCGGGTGCGGGTGCAGCGCTGTGACCCTCTCCGCCTACGTCCTGAAACAGCTGGAGGAGCGCAATTGGAAAAAGGTACTGTTCCTGCCTACCGGGGCGCTACTCAGCAAGACCAGCTTTAACGAGGGGAAAAGCGTTCCGGGGATCGCCCACTGCGTTGTGATAGAGTCGGTCAGGAATCGGTAGATCGGAAAGCCGGGGAGGCGCGGAGAAGAAAAGCAAAAAGTGGGCAGAAAAACCGCAGGATTTGCCGAGACAAAATGTGCGGCGTTTTTTATAATCATATAATCATAAAAAGCAAACCTGTGACGGGGCCGGCGGGCCGCCGGTTCCCTGTCTGCGGGAGAGGGACGGAAAGGAGGGGCCGGTATGGCCGGCCCAGGGGAGAGGAGTAAGATATGGGCGCATTTGAGACAAAGGAGTACAGGAATCTGTTCCTGGAGTGCGGAAAGAGCGGGCAGGAAGTGGAGGAGAGGCTGGATGAGATTTGGAACACCTTCTTCTACGGTTCTGAGGAGGAGCGGATCTATCACCCGGTGGGAGATGACATGGGGTATCTGGAGGACACCGGGAATCACGATGCCCGCACGGAAGGGATGTCCTACGGCATGATGATCTGTGTGCAGCTTGACAAGAAAGAGGAATTTGACCGGATCTGGAAATGGGCATATACATACATGTGGCAGAAGACGGGGGAGAACGAGGGCTATTTTGCCTGGTCCTGCGGGCTGGACGGCAGCAAAAACGCCGAAGGGGCAGCCCCTGACGGCGAGGAATTTTTTGCGATGGCGCTGTTTTTTGCTTCCAACCGCTGGGGCGATGGAGAGGGTATCTACAATTACTCCGTTCATGCCAGGGCCATCCTGCGGGCGTGTCTTCACAAGGGGGAGGACGGCAGGCCAGGGCAGCCTATGTGGAACCGGGATAACAAGCAGGTCCTCTTTGTGCCCGGCATTGACTTTACGGATCCCTCCTATCACTTGCCGCATTTTTATGAGCTGTTTGCGCTCTGGGCGGACGAGGAAGACAGGCCCTTCTGGAAAGAGGCGGCCGTGGCCAGCAGGCGCTATTTAAAGGCCGCGTGTCATCCGGTCACCGGTATGAACGCGGAATACGCGGAGTTTGACGGCTCTCCCATGAGCAGGCGGCTGCCCTGGTCAAATGACCGGCATGACTGGTTTTACAGCGACGCCTATCGCACGGTGGCAAATATAGGCTTGGACTATGCCTGGTTTGGCAAGGACGAGGGGCAGGCGGACGCCGCGGCCAGGCTTCAGCGTTTCCTGGGAGACAGGGAAGAGCCCTACAAAATTTATGAGGTGGACGGTACCTGCCTGGGGCAGGACGCGCTGCATCCTGTGGGGATGATGGCGGCGACGGCCCAGGGGGCGCTTGCGGTGATCGGCCGGAGCGAAGACGGGCAGGAACTTCGGACGGCCCGGGAATGGGTGGAGCGCCTGTGGCAGCAGCCCCTTCGGCAGGGAGGCCGCAGATATTACGACAACTGCCTGTATTTCTTTGCGTTCCTTGCGCTGAGCGGGAAATACAGGATCTGGGGCTGAGGCTTTTTGGAGGAAGGATAAAAGAGGAAGGTCTGCCGCCATGCACCGTTTTTACGGTGGGCGGCAGGCCCTTTTTGTTTTATACGATGCCGGTCACAGTCAGGACGGCGACGCCGGGATTGACGGTCCATGCGCTGGTGGCGGGGTCCTGAGTGTAAGTGGCGGCAGGCACGGTGATCTGCCCTGCCTCGGTGGCAAACGCGCCGGTCAGGTTGTTGTAGGTGTAATTGGTGTTGGCTGTCCACTGAGTTCCGTCAAAGGTCACATTCAGGGAGTTCAGCACGGGGTTGAAGGTGTCGGTGACCGTCACGCTGTCACCGGCGTCCGCAGCGGTGTTGCCAAGGTTCTGGATGATGAAAGTGTAGGTGAGCCGGCCGTTTTCCGTCACGGTGGTGGGTGACAGGGACTTGCTGATCGTCAGCAGTGCGCGTTGAGCCGCCGTGATGGTGGCGGAGACGGAAATGTCGCCGGAGAGGCCGGTCCCGGACACCACGGCGGAGTTTGTTATCGTGCCGCCTGTGTTCAGGGGCGCAAACCGGTTTACGGACGCCTGATAGATCAGGGTGGCGTTGCCGCTGGCGGGAACGCTGATGCCGGTGAAGGTCAGGGTAGTGTCAGCGCTCACGGCGGGATCCGCCTGCCGGACGCCGTTTACATAATACTGTGCCGAATCAGCCACATAAGTCAGAGGATACACCGTCGTAGAGATCCCGCCGACAGTTGCGGCGGTGGCGCCGAGATTGTCCGTAACGGTCAGGTCATTGAACGCTGTGGTGCCGGAATTGATGATGTTGATGATATAAGTCACGTTATCGTTTGAAGTGTAGGTGTCGATCAAGGCCGTCTTTGTGGCGGAAAGGACTTCCATCAGCTCGCCGGAGGTAATGTTGGAGGTGGTAGTGTTTCCGTTGTAGGAGAGGGTGGCCTGATTGTAAAATGTTGCCATAGAAGCTCCTTTTGAAATATTCACAGGAATATTCCGGTCTTTTTTTCTATATAATGTATGTTACATTATAAAGGAAGGTGACAGTGATGCGGTCTCTTAGGGAGCGATAACTTGACGAAAACCTTCTTTTGCGCTATGCTGAATAACAGGCTGACAGTGAGGGTTCTGCCGGGAGGATGCGGAAGGGATGAGCGAAAGGAAGGAAAAAATCGTATATCTGGAAATCCTGCGGGTCATCGCGATCTTCGGGGTGGTCCTCTGCCATACGGAGAACTTCGGCGTACATCACTACGTGGAGACAGCGAACGCGGTCAACTACTGGTTCGGTATTTTTCTTGCTTCGGTGGTGCAGTATTGCATTCCTCTTTTTTTCATGATATCGGGGGCGGTGCTGTTGGACCGGCAGGAATCCATAGGCTATGTGTACCGGCATAGGGTGCTGCGGATGGCTGTGGTGACGGTGCTGGTAAGCCTGCTGCAGTATGTCTGGAACTATAGGGGGCATCTTGACAGCATGGATTTCAAGGGCTATCTGCGCCTTCTGTATGAGGGGAACGTATCCGGCCCGATCTGGTTCCTGTTCGCGTACCTATCCCTGCTGATGGTGCTTCCCTTTTTGCAGAGGCTGGTGAAAGCGATCCCGGAGGGGAGCTGGTTCCTCTATCTGCTGACGGCCTGGATCCTGTTGAACGATGTGCTTGCCATACCGGACTATTTTTTGGGGTGGAATCACACACGCCTGGAGCTGCCTATACTGGAGCAATATGTTTTGGCGGCGGTCATGGGGTATTATGTGGAGCACCGCTCCGGAGAAGAGTTCCTCAGAAAGAGAAACCTGCTGATCCTGTCGGGGAGCTCTGTGTTTCTTACGCTGATAAGCATGTGGGTGAACAACCACACGCTTTCCGGTTCCAGATATGTGACCATGGGATATCTGTTTTCGGTGGTGTACGCATTGACGATCTTTGCGCTGGTGCGTTTCTTCTGCCGGAGAAGGAACATGCCCGAAAGGCTGGCAAGGCTGGTTTGCTTCGCGGGAGCGGGAACGTTCGGAACGTACCTGATGGAGCCGCAGCTCAGGGAATGCTTTTATCCCACGTACCGGGCGCTGGCCCCTGTGATCCATGCTTATCCGGCAGCCTTTGTCTGGGTGGGGATATGTGTGCTTGCGGGGATCCTTGTGTCGAATCTGTTAAAACGGGTTCCTGGCCTGGGGAAACTGATCTGACGGAGCAAAAGGGAGAGCCGCCGTATCGGCGGCGAGAGGGAAGCCTGGGGAGAGGTTTTATGAGAAGAATGGAGTTTAAAATGGAGAGGCCGGGCCTTTTGCAGGCGGGCCAGAAGATCACGGTGACGGAGGGGCTGCTTCCCAGCAACTATTACTATACCATAGACCCGTCTCTCGCCATGTCCGTGAACATTCCCTTCCGCAACCGGCTGAAGAGCCGGGAAGGAGTGGTGGTGGATGTGACGGAAAATGCCAGGGGCTATTATGTGACGGCGGAGTTTGACGAGCCGGAGGTAGAGCAGCCCGGGTAAAATTCGTGCGGGCACGATTTCCCTCTGAACACGGAAACCGGGCCGAACTGTTACTGGAAATCAAAAACAAGAAAGAGAGGATTGCATTATGTTAAGAAAAATTTCAACGGACAAAGCCCCGGCGGCTATCGGACCTTATTCTCAGGGGATCATCAGCAACGGCCTGCTGTTTGCATCGGGCCAGATTCCCATCGACCCCGCTACCGGGGAGATCCGGGGAGACGATATCACGTCCCAGGCGGAGCTTGTGATGAAGAATATCGGAGCATTGTTGGAAGAGGCAGGGACAAGCTATCAGAATGTGGTAAAAACCACATGCTTTCTGGCGGATATGGGCGATTTCGCGGCGTTTAACGAAGTATATGCACGTTATTTTACGGAGAAGCCGGCAAGAAGCTGCGTGGCGGTAAAGACGCTTCCTAAGAATGTGCTCTGCGAGGTGGAAGTAATTGCCGCAGTCTGAACGGAAGGGCAAGGGCGGAAAGCGATAAGCACAGGGAAATAAGCGAAAGGGCAAAAGCGGAAGGCGATAGAATAAGCAGAAGGCAGGGAGACATGGGGGATAATATTATATTGATCGGAATGCCCGGCTCCGGGAAGAGTACGGTTGGCGTAGTGCTTGCAAAAAAACTGGGCTACGGCTTTATCGATTCGGATCTGGTGATCCAGGAACGCTGCGGAAAGCTTCTCCACGATCTGATCCAGGAAAACGGGATAGAGGGTTTTTGGGAGATAGAAAACCGGGTGAATGCTTCGCTCTCCCCCGAAAAATCTGTGATAGCGACCGGCGGCAGCGCCATTTACGGTAGGGAGGCGATGGAACACCTGCGTGAGATCGGCAGGGTGATCTACTTGAAGCTGCCCTGCCAGGAGGTGGAGGAGCGTCTGGGCGATCTGTCGGCCAGGGGCGTCACGCTGCGGCCGGGGCAGACGCTGGAAGAATTGTACTGGGAGAGGACGCCTTTGTATGAAAAATACGCCCACAGCGTCATCGACTGCTGCGGGAAGCGGCTGCGGGAAGTGGTGGAGGAAGCCGCCGCCTGCGTCCACAAAAAATAACGGACATACATAATTTTACAGAGAACGGCAGAAACTAACCGCAAACGGGCTGTACGGACGCATGTGCCCCGGACGGGGGATAGCCGCTGCCTGCTGTGCGGCAGGCGCGGATACAGCGGACGGCGGCGCGTCGGGAAGAGTACGCCGGTATTTGCGGCAGATGGGCATACAGCAAGCCGGCGCCTGTTTCGAAGGAGTACGCCGGTATTTGTTGTAGGGAGACATACAGCAAACCGACGTCTATCTCTAAAGGAAAGGAGTATGTCGTGATGATGGATTATTTGATCGCTTTTCTGGTGGGAGGTGGGATCTGTGCCCTGGTGCAGATCCTGATGGAAAAGACAAAGCTGATGCCGGGGCGGATCATGGTGCTGCTTGTGGTAACGGGAACGGTCATCAGCTTCTTGGGGCTTTATGAACCCTTCCAGGAATTTGCGGGGGCGGGAGCGAGCGTACCTTTGCTGGGCTTTGGGAATGTGCTGATGAAGGGCGTAAAGGAAGCGGTGGACGAACAGGGATTCCTGGGGGCTTTTGCCGGGGGATTTAAGGCGGGAGCCGTGGGTACGTCTGCGGCGCTGATCTTTGGCTACCTTGCCAGCCTCATCTTTAAACCGAAAATGAAAAGATAGGGGAGGACGAAAAAACCTTTCGCTGGCCCGACGGTCAGAGGGGCTCATATGCGATGCCCTCGCGGTCCAGATATCCTGCCAGGGCGCGATCCCAGATGGCGTCCGCCTCCTTGGATAAGAGGAAGGTATGGTAAGAAGCGGCGGTGGTCAGGACCGCTTTTGAGCCGTCGTAGCGGATGTTCAGGGCCAGCGCCTTCACCTGTTCCGGGTCTGCGCCGAAGCCCTCTTTTTTTAACAGGGAGGACGCGAGCTCCGGCTTTAGCTGGAGGGTAAAGCGGAAGAAAAGAGGTGTGCGTTTTCCCTTGATCAGGTCGAAGCAGAGCCCTTTGAGTTCGCCCCAGGGGCGAAATTCCGGCAGCGCCGGTGAAGGATCGCCTTCCTCTTGGCGGAAAAACGCTTTGTGGATCCGGCCGTCTATTGTGAAGGTGCAGGAGGTGCCGATCACGGCTTCCTCCAGCAGAAATATGTCAAAACATTCTGATGTCAGCAGACGATTCATAAAATTTTTCATGGATGTGATCTGTAACGCGATCATGAAATTTCTCCTTTTATAATACCAATATGTCGTTCCCCGTGACCGTTCAGCCCGCGCCATGAATCAAGCCGCGCTTACGGGCATTCCGGCGCTGTATGGCCGGCTGAACTGGCATCTTTTATCATATCGTGTATGGCGCTTAAATGCAAGACAGAACATGTGAGGCTGTAGCGGCTTCGGGTGAACGCTTTTTTGAGCAAAGGCAGGCGCACAGCTCCGGTGAGCGAGTCAGAACGGCTTCGGGAATGGCGTGGGCTGAGCCGTTACCGCTTTGCCGGCGTGAAACAGCCGTAGCCAGAGGAAAAAACGGCGCTGGCTGAAAGGTCACGATCCGGCGGGAATTGTGAAATTTTTGTAAAATCCGTCTGCGGCACTTTACATGACGATGTTCCGTGTGCTACTATATGCGGTAATGAAAACTACGTAAATTGGAAACAAAAACGTAGTAATCAAGTGGCGCGATCCACATGGAGGTACAGGCATGAGCTACAAAGTGATTCTTGACAGCTGCGGAGAACTTCCTGAAAAGCTCAGGGGAGACAGCCGGTTTGAAATCGTTCCCTTAAGTCTGGAAGTGGGAGAATACAAAGTGGAGGATGACGAGAATTTTTGTCAGGCGGAATTTTTGAGGAAGGTGGCGGAGTACCCCAAATGTCCAAAATCATCCTGTCCGTCGCCGGAGCGCTATCGGGAGGCATACAGGACGGAGGCGGAGCGGGTGTATGTGGTGACGCTCTCCTCCCACCTGAGCGGCAGCTATAACAGCGCAGAGCTGGGGAAGAAGCTGTATGTGGAGAAATATGGCAGAAAGGACATCCATGTGATCGATTCCGAATCCGCCAGCGGCGGCGAGACCCAGCTTGCGCTGAAGATCGCGGAGCTGGAGGAGCAGGGGCTGGACTTTGGGCAGATTGTGGAGAAGGTAGAAGCTTATCGGGATTCCGTGCACACCTATTTTGTGCTGGACAATCTGGAAACGCTGCGGAAAAACGGCCGGCTGAGCGGTGTAAAGGCGCTGGTCGCTTCCACGCTGAACATCAAGCCGGTGATGGGGTCTGTCAAAGGAGAGATCATACAGAAAAGCCAGGCCATCGGCATCAAGAAAGCGCTGGGGAAGATGGCGGATTACGCTGCCCGCGAGGTGAAGGAACCGGGGAAACGCCGGCTGATCATCACTCATTGTAATGCCCCTGAGCGGGCCAGGATGGTGCAGGAGCTGATCCTTTCCCAGGTGGGATTCCGGGAGTGTATCCTTATGGACACCAGGGGAGTCAGCAGTATGTACGCCAATGACGGCGGCGTGATCGTGACAACGTGAGCGGGGATATTGGCGGAGCCGGTCCCATGGGGCCCGCAGGGTCAGCCCGGCTTCCGCAGCAGGAAAAATATGGCGGCCTGCGCCATAAAAATCCCGGGCATTCCCAGGCGGAAATACCAATGCCTGGTCTTGTGCCGGAAATGGTACATTCCCAGGGTGCAGCCAAGCGCCCCTCCGATCAGCGCCGTGAAAAACAAAGAAGCCTCCGAGATGCGCCAGGCACCCCGGATGGCTCTTTTTTTGTCTGCTCCCATGACGGCAAAGCCGATCAGGTTGATAACGATCCAATATATCACAGCTATGGTCATGTCTGTAGGAAACCTTTCCTATGTTTATTTACCTGTGTTTATTTACCGTAACAGTTCAGCCGGTTGCCGTGTTCAGGGGAAAATCGTGCTCGCACGAATTTTACTCTGGATACGGCAACCGAGGGAACGCTTTTTTGAGCAAAAGCAGGCGCACGGCGCCGGAAAGCGCGTAAGCGCGACTTTGCGAATGGCGTGGGCTGAACTGTTACTATTTACTGCTTATTACTTTGATGCGTATTGATGCTATTTGCCGCGGGGCATTTGCCTTGCTTTCGGATATTTATCCGGATATTCGTCCGGATATTTTACTTTGGAAGGCAGATACCTCAGAACAGCTTCTCGCCCTGTTCCTGCATCTTCATAGCCCGTACCTTGCAGGACAGGCCGAACAGATTGATAAAGCCCTCCGCGTCGTGGTGGTCATAGAGATCTCCCGTGGTAAAGGAGGCAATACTCTCATTGTACAGGCTGTAGGGGGAGGTGGTGCCGGCCTTGATGATGTTGCCCTTGTAGAGCTTGAACTTCACCTCGCCGGTCACGTATTTCTGGGTCTCCTCGATAAACGCCTGTTCCGCCTGACGAAGGGGGGTAAACCATTTGCCTTCGTACACAAGGCTCGCAAAGCGGCTACCCATCTCTTTCTTCATGGCGTAGGTGTCCCGATCCAGGATCAGCTCTTCCAGCTGCTGATGGGCCTCCATGAGGATGGTGCCGCCGGGGGTCTCGTACACGCCCCGGGACTTCATGCCGACCACACGGTTTTCCACGATATCGATGATGCCGATGCCGTGCTTGCCGCCCAGCACGTTCAGGGTAGAAATGATCTCGGAAACCTTCATCTTCTTCCCGTTCACAGAGGTGGGAACGCCCTTCTCAAAGGTCATGGTCACATACTCGCCCTGGTCGGGAGCTTTCTCCGGAGTGGTGCCCAGCACCAGAAGGTGCTCATAGTTGGGTTCGTTTGCCGGATCCTCCAGCTCCAGCCCCTCGTGGCTGATGTGCCAGATATTGCGGTCGCGGCTGTAGGAGGAATCCGCGGAGAAGGGCAGGTGGATGCCGTGGGCCTGACAGTAGGCGATCTCCGATTCCCGGGAGTCCATTTTCCATTTATCGTTCCGCCAGGCGGCGATGATCCGGATGTCGGGGGCCAGGGCCTTGATGCCCAGCTCAAAGCGGATCTGGTCGTTTCCCTTGCCGGTAGCGCCGTGGCAGATAGCGGAGGCGCCTTCCTTGCGGGCGATCTCCACCAGCTTTTTCGCGATCAAGGGGCGGGCCATGGAAGTACCCAGCAGATATTTGTTCTCATAGACGGCGTTTGCCTGCACACAGGGAACGATGTATTCGTCGCAAAATTCGTCTATGACGTTCTCGATATAGAGCTTGGAAGCGCCGCAGGATTTTGCCCTTTCCTCCAGGCCGTCCAGCTCCTCTGCCTGTCCGCAGTCCACGCAGACACAGATCACTTCATAATCAAAATTCTCCTTCAGCCAGGGAATGATGGCGGTGGTGTCCAGGCCGCCGGAATACGCAAGGATTACCTTTTCTTTCATTGGATGTTACCTCCCTTTGATGGTATTGTTTTTACAGTCTGAGAACACTATACAACAGAAGAAATGGAAATGCAAGTGAAAAATGCAATAAATATGAATAAAAAATTCCCTAAAATGAATGAAAACCGCAGATATATTCACAAATATGAATAAAATTAGAGAAATAAAGAATAAAAATGCAAAAGATAAAAGGTAAAGGACAAAGGATAAAAGACAAAGGACAAAAGGTAAAGGACAAAGGATAAAAGACAAAGGACAAAAGGTAAAGGACAAAGGGCAAAATGCAAAGGACAAAGGGTAAAGGCGTCGCCCCAGGATTTGACAAATCCGATGACTGTGTTATAGTGTTTTATAGATAGGGTCATAGAGAGTGTCATAGAGAGTGTTATAGGTAGCATTATAGACAGTATTACAGTTGTGTTATAGATTCTGCTATAGATCGCGTTACAATCAGGTAACGGGGAGAATGTTCTTCTATCCTGCGTACAGCCCGGAACCAGGCGGCCGCCCCGCCGGGGGCAGGGCCGGTGCGTCAGAATAAGGTGCGTCAGAATAAAAGTCAGAATAAAAGAAAAGATGAATAAAAATGCAAATATAGGGATATTTTTGCATAAAAATAAAAATCCTATAGACATTTGCCAAAAAAGTGGTATGATTGGTATGTGTGCCTTGCCTGGCACAAACTTGTCATGCGCGCAGTACAGCGCAGAAATGGAGAAAAAGATGATAAAGGCGGGGATTATCGGGGCAACGGGCTATGCAGGCGGAGAACTGGTGCGGCTCCTGCAGAATCACAGGGAGGCGGAGGTTGTCTGGTACGGTTCCAGAAGTTACATAGACAAGCGCTACAGCGAAGTTTACCAGAACATGTTCCGGATCGTGGAGAATGTCTGCAGAGACGATGACCTGTCGGAGCTGGCGGATCAGGCGGACGTGATATTTACGGCCACGCCCCAGGGATTCCTGGCGGGAATCCTGACGGAGGAGATCCTGTCAAAGACGAAGGTCATCGACCTTTCTGCGGACTACCGTATCAAGGATGTGGCTGTGTACGAAAAGTGGTATGGGATCGAACACAAGTCGCCCCAGTTCATCCGGGAGGCGGTGTACGGGCTCTGCGAGATCAACAGGGGGAAGATCACGTCTGAGACCAGGCTGGTCGCCAATCCCGGCTGCTATACTACCTGTTCCATCCTGACGGCGTATCCGCTGGTGAAGGAAGGGCTGATCGACGTGGACACGCTGATCGTGGATGCAAAGTCCGGAACTTCCGGCGCCGGAAGAGGGGCCAAGGTCGCGAACCTGTTCTGCGAGGTCAATGAGAATATAAAGGCATACGGCGTTGGAAGCCATCGCCACACGCCGGAGATTGAGGAGCAGCTGGGGTACGCGGCGGACCGCCCTGTGACTATCAGCTTTACGCCCCATCTGGTCCCCATGAACAGGGGGATCCTGGTCACGGAGTACGCTTCTCTTATAAGGAAGCCGGACGGCAGCCTGCCCTCCTATGCCGAGATCAGGGCAGCTTATGAGAAGCATTATGGGGGCGAGACTTTTGTCCGCCTGCTGGAAAAAGGTGTGTGCCCTGAGACCAGGTGGGTGGAAGGCAGCAACTATGTAGATATCGGCTTTGTCGTGGAGGAACGCACGGGCCGTATTGTCATGATGGGAGCGCTGGATAACCTGGTAAAGGGAGCGGCGGGCCAGGCGGTACAGAATATGAATCTGCTGTTTGGCCTGAGGGAGAGCGAGGGGCTGGACCTGGCGCCCTGTTTCCCCTGAGAAGACGGCGCCTTATCTTATTATATTTATTTATATGTTATATTTATATGGGAAAAAGCTTGGGCGGGAGCAAGGGGGCATCGAGGAAGCTGAGATGAAAGAAAAGTATACGATCCGATCCATGACAGCAGAAGATTATGAGGGAGTGTACGCCCTCTGGATGACCATCCGGGGATTCGGTATGCGGAGCATTGACGATTCCCGGGAGGGGGTGGAGCGTTTTTTAAAGCGCAATCCCGGCATCAGCGTAGTGGCAGCGGCGGAGGACGGCTCCATCGTGGGGGCGATCCTCTGCGGGCACGACGGCAGGAGGGGATGCCTGTATCATGTGTGTGTCCGGGAGGACTGCCGGCGGAACGGTATTGGCAAGGCCATGGTGGTCCGCTGCATGAACGCGCTGAAGGAAGAAAAAATAAACAAGGTCAGCCTTATCGCATTTACGGTGAACGATGTGGGAAACGCGTTCTGGAACCGTATCGGCTGGACCAGGCGCGAGGATCTGAATTATTATGATTTTACGCTGAACGAGGCGAATATTACCGCATTCAACCGATAGCGTTGACAGAAGGGAAAGGACAGAAAGGACGATCACCTATGAAGCAGATCGAAGGAGGCGTTACCGCGCCGAAAGGATTCCAGGCAGCCGGAGCGGAGGCTGCCGTAAAATATAAAGACAGAAAGGATATGGCGCTGGTGTACAGCGAGGCGCCCTGCAGGGTGGCCGGCGTGTTTACCTCCAACCTGGTGAAGGCGGCCCCGGTCCAATGGGACAGGGAGCTGGTGGAGCATTCCGATTTTGTCCAGGCCGTGGTGGTAAATTCCGGTATCGCAAACGCCTGCACCGGGAAACAGGGGATGGACTGCTGCAGGGCGGAGGCGGAGTGCGCCGGGAAGCTGCTTGGGATCCCGGACAGGGCTGTCCTCGTGGCCTCCACCGGCGTCATCGGTATGCAGATGCCGGTGGACCGGATCACGGCCGGTATCGAAAAGCTGGCGGCGGCAAAAAGCCCTTCCCTGGAGGCGGGCCATGACGCGGCCAGGGCCATCATGACCACGGATACCGTCCCAAAGGAGATCGCGGTGCAGGCGGAGATCGGCGGCCGCACGGTGACGATCGGCGGCATGTGCAAGGGCTCCGGCATGATCCACCCCAATATGTGTACCATGCTGGGATTTGTCACAACGGACCTGAACATTTCAAAGGAGATGCTGCAGAAAGCCCTCAGCGCGGATGTGGTGGATTCCTTTAACATGATCTCCGTGGACGGGGATACCAGCACAAATGACACGCTGCTCCTGCTGGCAAACGGCCTGGCCGGAAACCCGGAGATCACTGGGGAAGGGCCGGAGTATGACGCGTTCTGCCAGGCGCTTCATTTCATTACGGTTTATCTCGCCAGAAAGATGGCGGGGGACGGAGAAGGCGCCACCGCGCTGTTTGAGTGCAAAGTGGTGGGGGCCGCGACGAAGCGGGACGCCCGCGTCCTGGCCCGGTCCGTAGTATGTTCTTCCCTGAGCAAGGCCGCTATCTTTGGGCATGACGCCAATTTTGGCCGTTTCCTCTGTGCGCTGGGATATTCGGGGGCCAGTTTCGACCCGGAGAACGTGGATCTCTATTTCCAGAGCGAGAACGGCAGGATCCATATTTACAGCGGGGGATGTGCGCTGGATTACAGCGAGGAGGAGGCAACGGCTGTCCTCTCCGCTCCCGAGGTCACTATCCTGGCGGATATGCACCAGGGCGACGCGGAGGCTGTGGCCTGGGGCTGCGACTTAAGCTATGACTATGTGAGGATCAACGCCGATTACCGAAGCTGACCCGGCAGGGAAACAGGCGTACACCGAAAGGAAAGGATTCATCATGGAAAAAGATATGCAGAAGGTAATGCAGAAGGCGGAAGTCCTCATCGAGGCGCTGCCTTATATTCAGAGATTTAACCGCAAGATCATTGTTGTGAAGTACGGCGGGAGCGCCATGAGCAACGAGGAGCTCCAGAAGAACGTGATCAAGGATGTGACGCTTTTAAAGCTGGTGGGCTTTAAGCCCATCATCGTCCACGGCGGCGGCAAGGAGATCAGCCGGTGGGTGGGCAAGGTCGGCGGGGAAGCCAGGTTTGTCAACGGGCTGCGGGTCACAGACGATGAGACCATGGAGATCGCGGAGATGGTGCTGAACAAGGTGAACAAGGGCCTTGTGACCATGGTACAGGAGCTTGGCGTCCGGTCGGTGGGCATCAGCGGCAAGGACGGCGGGCTCCTGAAGGTGGAGAAAAAGTATGCCGACGGCCAGGATATCGGCTATGTGGGAGACGTAAAAGAGGTGGATCCCAAGGTGCTGTACGATCTTCTGGAGAACGATTTCCTGCCGATCGTAGCCCCCATCGGCCTGGGCAGCGACTATCACACCTACAATATCAACGCGGACGACGCGGCCTGCGCCATCGCCAAGGCGGTGGGCGCCGACAAGCTGGTATTCCTGACGGATATCGAGGGGCTTTACCGCGACATCAACGACAAGGACAGCTTTATCTCCAGGCTTACGGCCTCCGAGGCGGACAGGCTGATCGAGAGCGGCATCATCGGAGGAGGTATGCTGCCTAAGCTGAACAACTGCACCTCCGCCATCCGCAGCGGTGTCAGCCGCGTCCATATCCTGGACGGACGGGTGCCGCACTGCCTGCTGCTGGAGATCTTTACCAAGCAGGGCATCGGGACCGCCATTATTGCCGATGACGATAACCTTGCCACCGGCGCGAAGAGAGACAGCTTCTGCGAAGACCATTGAGCCGGAGCCGGAAGGGGATTCTGCCGTTCCGGGGAATGGGGCGGCTTTTCAAACAATGTTTCTGCGCGGGAGCGCACAGGGGGTATCGCTTATGAGTGAGACAATGAAAGCTTATATAGAGGAGGCGGAGCGCGACCTGCTTCACACCTATAACCGTTATCCGGTTGTCCTGGACAGGGGCGAGGGCGTGTATCTCTACGACACGGACGGGAAAAAGTACCTGGATTTTGTGTCCGGCATCGCCGTGTTTGCCCTTGGCTACGGGAACAGGGAGTACAACGATGCCCTGAAGGCCCAGATCGACAAGGTGATCCACACCTCCAATTATTACTACAATGTTCCGGCTGTGGAGGCGGCCAGGAAGCTGAAAAAGGTTTCCGGCATGGACCGGGTATTTTTCACAAACTCCGGCGCGGAGGCAGTGGAGGGGGCCCTGAAGGCCGCCCGCAAATATGCGTATCGGAAGGACGGGTCCACGGACCACGAGATCATCGCCATGAACCATTCCTTTCACGGAAGGACCTTCGGCGCGCTGTCTGTCACCGGAAATGCCAAGTACCGGGAGGCGTTTGAGCCCATGATCGGCCATGTAAGGTTTGCGGAGCTGAACGAGATCGACAGCGTCAGGGAACAGCTTACGGACAGGACCTGCGCCATCATCCTGGAGACCGTGCAGGGCGAGGGCGGCCTGCGGCCGGCGGAGGAGGGTTTCCTCAGGTGGCTTAGGGAGATCTGTGACGAGAGGGATATCCTGCTGATCCTGGACGAGATCCAGTGCGGGATGGGAAGGACAGGTTATTATTACGCCTGGCAGAAATACGGGGTGAAGCCGGACATTATGACCACCGCCAAGGCGTTGGGCTGCGGCGTTCCGGTGGGGGCGTTCCTGATGACGGAAAAGACAGCGGGGAACTCTCTGGAGGCGGGGGACCACGGAACCACATACGGCGGAAATCCCCTGGCCTGCGCCGCAGTGGAAAAAGTGCTTGATTTATTTGAGAAGGATCATATAATAGAAAACGTGAGAAAAGTGGGGCCCTATCTGGAAAAAAGTCTGGAAGAGCTGAAGGAACGGCATCATGGCATCACAGAGCGCCGTGGGACCGGCCTAATGCAGGGGCTGGTGTTTGACAGGCCCGTCCGGGAGATCATTGACCGGGCCATGGAGAGGGGCCTGATCCTGATCAACGCGGGCCCGCAGATCATCCGTTTTGTTCCGCCCCTTGTGATCACAAAGGAAAATGTGGACGAGATGATCTCCATTCTGGACGCCTGCCTGGAAAGCGGGGAGCCCTCGCGGGAGTGAAAAGAGACGGGAAGATGCCGTTGCTACGGCAGGATAAGAGGAATCATGAGTTTTAGAAAAAGATGGATCGCAGTGACAGCCGTGGCAGCCATGGCTGCCGCTCTTTTATACGGGAGCACTTTTGAGCCGCGCCAGGTCCAGGAGGATCCGCTGGCATTTTTGGATAACAAGGAGACGATCTATTTCTGGTATTCCGACAAGGAACTGGAAGATTTTGTGAGCAGCGCCGCGGTGTCCTTCGGGGAGCGGGAGGATGTCAGGGTGATCCCGGTGCTCACTTCGGACAGCCAGTATCTGGAGGCGATCAACGAGGCGTCCCTGCACAAGGAGCAGGTGCCGGATCTGTACCTGATAAGCCATGAGGCGTTGGAAAAGGCGTATCTGGCCGGGCTGGCCTGCGAGATAGAGGATGTGGCGGGCGTCTGCGACGAAAGCCATTTCCCTGGGGCCGCGCTTTCGGCGGTGACATACCATGGCAGGCTGGCGGCATATCCGCTGTATTTTGACACAAGCGCCCTGGTGTACAATGAGACGTATCTGATGGAATGGGCCAGGCAGAGCGCCCAGAGGGAGCTGCTGGGGGAAGACGGCGGAGAAGGGGATGGCTCCGGGGAAGACCCGGGAGCCGGGCTCGATGAGACGCTGCTCGCCCAAAAGACCCAGGAATATTTCCTGAGGGCCATCCCGGCTACGGTAGACGAGATCCGGAATATTGCGGACACCTTCGACCTGCCCGAGGGCGTGGAGGGCGTGATGAAATGGGATGTGTCGGATATCCTGTACAATTACTGGTTTGTGGGGAATTATATGACCGTCGGCGGGGAAAACGGAGACGACCATACCAGCGTGAATATCGCCAACCAGGAGACGATGGAATGCCTGGAGGTCTATAAGGCGCTGAACCAGTTCTTTTCCATTGAATCGGATGCGGTCAGCTATGACAGCGTGGTGCAGGACTTCCTGGATGGGAAGATCGTGTTTACGATCGCTACCACGGATATTGCGGAGAAGCTGGCGCGGGCGAAGGAAGAGGGAAGTTTTGCCTTTGACTATGGGTTTGCGCTGATGCCGGATGTGAGCGGGGAGCTGGCCAGCCGCTCCATGTCCGTGACCGGCGCGGTGGCCATAAACGGGTATTCCGGCCACAAAGAACTGGCCAATCGATTTGCCGCGTATCTGGTGGATGAGTGCGCGGATATGCTCTATGAGAGGACCGGGAAAGTGCCTGCCAGCCTGGCGGCCAACGGGGATAACGGCGCACTGCAGATCTTCCGGCAGGAATATGCGGACAGCGTACCGCTCCCCAAGATGATGGAGACGGGAAATTATTGGCTCTATCTGGAACGGCTTTTTGCCAGGGTCTGGAACGGTGCGGACGTGACGGCGCTGGTGCAGGAGCTGCAGGAGCAGATCTCCTTTCAGCTGGGAGCCGGTGCCGGGGCTGACGCGGGATGACTTTTTGCCGGAGGGAATAAATGGCCGATCAGGGGATACACTGATAAAAAAGAAAGGAAGTGTATCACATGATCGGTCTTTTGATTGCATTGATCTCCGGGGCGCTGATGAGCGTACAGGGAGTGTTTAACACCCAGGTGACAAAGGCGTCCAGTATTTGGGCCGCCAGCGCGTTTGTGCAGCTGACGGCGCTGATCGTCTGCCTGGGGGCCTGGCTCTTTACGGATCGGAGCAGCCTGCTGCAGGTATTTCAGGTACAGCCAAAGTATATGCTGTTAGGAGGGGCCATCGGCGCCTTCATCACCTATACGGTGATCCGGAGCATGGATCTGCTGGGGCCGGCCAGAGCGGTGATGCTGATCGTGGTGGCGCAGCTGCTGGTGGCCTATGTCATCGAGCTTCTGGGATGGTTCGGCGTGGAGAAACAGCCCCTGGAATGGCGCAAGGGGATAGGGATGCTGGTGGCTATCGCCGGTATCATTATCTTCAAGTGGAAATGAAGGATTAAAGTAAAATTTTTCCCAAAACGCCCTTGTAAAAAATCTCCGCTTCCTTTACAATGATTTTTATCAGCATAGAGAGGCAGTCCTTTTCATCTGACCGGGCCACCGGGGGAGGGAGAGGAACTATGGTGAGAAAAGATAGGACAAGAGTTAAGATAAAAATCGGATGGACTGTTCTGTTCATTCCGGTCTTGTGCGCGTTTTTATGCGGCTGCGGCGAAAAGGAAGGCCAGGTCCTGTGGATCGGCCGGGAGGGAGAGGAAGCTGTCTCCCCGCCGGGAGCGGAGGCACAGGAGGCTGCCGGAGAGGGGCAAAATGCCGCCGGGGGAGACGCCGCCGGAGAGACGCCGGCGCTGCAGCCGGAGGGAAACGGGACAGCGGAGATGACAGGAGCGGGATCTGCGGACGACGGGACATCGGAGATCCTGGTGCATGTCTGCGGGGCCGTGGTATCTCCGGGGGTGGTATCGCTGCCGGAGGGAGCGAGGGCTCAGGATGCCCTGGATGCGGCGGGAGGATTCGCGGAGGACGCCGGCAGGAGTTATGTAAATCTTGCCGGGCGTGTGAGCGATGGGCAGCAGCTGTATTTTCCGACGATGGAGGAGGCGGAGAGGCTTTCGGAGACGGAGGGCCTGAAAGGATCCCCGCAGGAGGCGGACAGCGGCCTTGTGAACATTAATACGGCGGATGTGGCGGCCCTCTGTACGCTGCCGGGCATCGGGGAATCCCGGGCCAGGGATATCATCGCCTATCGGGAGGCAAACGGCGCCTTCGAAAGCTGTGAGGAGATCATGGAAGTTTCCGGTATCAAGGCCAGCGTTTACGGTAAGATCAGCGGCAGGATAACAGTGAAATAGCAGCCGTATACGGCGGAATGAGAGGATTTTGGGAGATGGGCAAGAGAGCTTTGGTGGTGGATGACGAGAAGCTGATCGTAAAAGGGATCCGTTTCAGCCTGGAACAGGACGATATGGAGATCGACTGTGCTTACGACGGGGAGGAGGCCCTGGAATACGCCAGGAACAACAAGTATGACATTATCCTTCTGGACGTGATGCTGCCCAAGCTCACAGGCTTTGAAGTCTGCCAGCAGATCCGGGAGTTCTCCAATGTGCCTATCATCATGCTTACGGCGAAGGGCGACGATATGGACAAGATCCTGGGGCTGGAGTACGGCGCCGACGATTATATCACAAAACCTTTTAACATCCTGGAAGTGAAAGCCAGGATCAAGGCCATCATGCGGCGCACGGAGCCCAGGCGGCTTTCGGGAGGCGCGGCTCCCGCTCCCAGGGTGCTGGAGAGCGGCGATATGCGCCTGGACTGCGAGGGCAGGCGGGTGTACATCGAGGGCCGGGAGATCGGCCTGACGGCCAAGGAATTTGAAGTGCTTGAGCTTCTGATGCTGAATCCCAATAAGGTATACAGCCGGGAAAACCTGCTTCAGATGGTGTGGGGGTCGGATTATCCCGGGGACGTGCGCACTGTGGACGTGCATATCCGCCGGCTGCGGGAAAAGATCGAGCAGAATCCCAGTGAGCCCCGGTACGTACATACCAAGTGGGGCGTGGGTTATTACTTCCTGAACGCATGAGGGAGAGCATAAAGACAAACATGGTGAAAGAATTGCTGCATGAGCTGAGACAGCTCGTCTCTCTGCGCAGCCTGAAGGCGCGCATCTTTCTGATCATACTGCTTGCGGGCGTGATCCCCTGCGTGTTCCTGCGCTACGGTATCCTGGACGATTATGAGGAACGGACGGTGGAGCTGCGGATCGCCACGGTACAGAACCAGCTCCGCGTGGTGGGCAGCCATCTGATCAGCAACAATTACCTTTACAATATTCAGCCGGAAGAGAGGAACGGCACAACCTCCCGGGATGTGATCGACGCGGAGCTGGAGACCATTTCCGACCTGTATGAGGGCCGGGTCCTGATCGTGGATTCCAGCCTGAAGGTGGTGATGGACACCTACGGGATCAGCGAGGGCAAGACCATTATCTCAGAGGAAGTGATCCGGTGTTTCCGGGGGGAAAACATTTCCTATTACGACAGGGAGCACGGCTACATAGAGATGACCGTTCCCATTGTGGACACGAACCTTCCGGCGCCGGAGGGAAGCTCTAACGCGTCCGGCGCCATTGTGGGCGTGATGCTCACCAGCATTTCCAACGAATCCATCATCGACACGCTGGAGATGCTGAACCGCAGGGCGGTCCTCCTGGAGAACCTGATGTTCGTCTGTGTCATCGCCGTTGCGATCCTGCTGGCGGTCCTGCTGACCAAGCCGTTGAGCAAGGTCGAGAACGCCATCAACGAGGTGCAGGCAGGCTATACGGATGAGAGCATCTCTGTGCCGGGATATTCGGAGACGGCCAATATCGTGGACGCCTTTAACCAGCTTTTAAAGCGGATGAAGGTGCTCGACGATTCCCGGCAGGAATTTGTGGCAAATGTGTCCCATGAGCTGAAAACGCCCATGACTTCCATGAAGGTGCTGGCGGATTCCCTGCTGGCCCAGGGAGACGCGCCTGCGGAGCTGTACAAGGAGTTCATGGAGGATATCGTCTCCGAGATCGACCGGGAGAACCAGATCATCACGGACCTGCTGGCACTGGTGAAAATGGATAAGAAGGCCCAGGAGCTGAATGTGTCCTCTGTCAGCATCAACGACCTGACGGAGCTGATCCTGAAGCGGCTCCGGCCCATCGCCCGCAGGAAAGATGTGGAAGTGGTATTCGAGAGTATGCGCCAGGTGACGGCGGAAGTGGACGAGGTCAAGATGACCCTGATCATGACCAATCTTGTGGAGAATGCCATCAAATATAACAAGGAACACGGCTGGGTAAAGGTGGAGCTGGACGCGGACCATCAGTATTTTACTTTCGTGGTCAGCGATTCCGGCCTGGGGATCCCGGAGGAATCCCTGGAGCAGATATACGAGAGATTCTACCGTGTGGACAAATCCCATTCCAGGGAGATCGGCGGAACGGGGCTTGGCCTTGCGATCACGAAGAGCGCGGTGCTCATGCACCGGGGATCGATCACAGTGAGCAGTGTGGAGGGAGAGGGCTCCGTCTTTACGGTGAAAATCCCTCTGATCTATATTCCCCAGTAGGATCCGGGAGGCAGCCGGGCCCGTTTAGAGGGAAGCGGGCAGGCGAGGTGCCGGGTGGACGGGAAGGAGCGGTTATGACGCAACAGTGCCTGAAAAGTAAAGAGCGGAAGAGGCTGCGGGCCGGAGAGCTTTTGCGAGGGAAGCTTTTGGGGCTGCTGTTGGCGATGGGCTGTATTTTGGGCCTGGCCTCCTGCGGGGAGGAGGAGCCCCAGGGGGAAAATGTCTGTCAGGTGTATTACGTCAGCAACTCGGAGACCAAGGTGGAATCCCATGCCCATGAGATGACGGCGGACTCCGAGGAGGGAAAGCTGGAGGAGCTGCTGGGATGCCTTGCCGCCATACCCGAGAAGCTGGAATACAAGGCACCCTTGAATATGGGCTTTCAGCTTCTGGATGTGGAACGGGAGGGCGCAACGGTGGTGCTGGACATGGACGCGGAATACCTGAAGCTTTCCGTGACTACGGAGGTACTGGTACGGGCGGCCATCGTGAGGACCCTGACCCAGCTGGAGGATATCAGCTATGTGGAGATCACGGTGGAAGGAAATCAGCTGTATGACAGCATGGGAAACCCCGTGGGATGGATGAACGCGGAGCAGTTTATCAACAATGACGGCAGCGAGATCAATACCTATGAGCTGGCGCGGGTGCGCCTGTACTTTGCGTCGGAGGACGGGACCAGCCTGATAGCGGCGTACCGGGAAAAGTATTATTCTACCAGTATGCAGATGGAGCGGTTTGTGGTGGAGGAGCTGATCGCGGGGCCCAGCGGCCAGGTGGAAGGGCTGTACCCTTCCGTGAATCCCGCAACCAAGATCATCAATGTCACTACCAAGGATGGGATCTGTTATGTCAATCTGGATGAAAACTTCCTGTCCGCGGTAAACAACGTGCCTACGGAGGAATCGGTGTACGCGATTGTCAATTCCCTGGTGGAGCTGAGCAATATCAACAAGGTCCAGATCCTGATAAACGGGGAAGTGCCGTCAACGTTCAGCACCTCTACCTTCGAGCGGAATCTGGATATCGTTACCACGCTGGAAAAATAGAGAAAAGTAAATCATAGAGAAAGTAAGTCATAGAAAAATAAGTCATAAAAAGTAAATCATAGAAAAATAAGTCAAAAAAATAAATCATAAAAAGTAAATCATAGAAAAGTAAGTCATAAAAAATCATGGAAAAAGAAAACAGGAAAGGAACAGATGCGGATGAGGCGACCGTTGTTTTGGGCCGCCCTTTTTCTGATAATCATCGCGGCAGTGCGGCTGGAATCCGGCGGACCGGGCAGGGATCCCGGGGGAATGGTTACAGCACAGATCCTTGGCGAATGCCGGGATCTGACAGTTACCGCGCAGGTATATAAAAAGGACGGCCAGACCATCTATCTGCAGAAAGCTTCAGTCTGTCTGCAGAAATTTACGGGATCGGACGATCCCGTTCAGGATCTTGGATCAGAGGCCGGAAGTTCCCGGCAGGAAATCTCAGACAAGGAAATCTTAAATAAAGAAATCTCAGACAAAGAAATTTCAAATAAGGAAATCTCAGACAAAGAAATCTCAAATAAAGAAATCTCAAATAAAGAAATTTTAAACAGAGAAATCTCAAGCAAGGAAATTTCAGACAAGGAAATCTCATACAAGAACAATATCATATGCAAGCTGGAGGAGGCGGGGGAGATACCGCTTGGAAGTTATGTGACGCTGCGGGGCGATTTTGCGCCTGTGTCCGGGGCAACGAATCCGGGGGAGTTTGACGGAGCCGCCTATTATCGGATACTGGGCGTGGACGGAAGGCTGAGCCGGGGAAAGGTGGCTGCCAAAGGACAGGGGGTCTGGCCGGTGCGGGAAGGGCTATACAGGCTGCGCGTAAAGCTGGAGGAACGCCTGTACCGGGCTCTGCCGGAAGAAGAAGCCGGAGTCCTCTGCGCACTGCTTTTGGGAGACAAGGGCGGGCTGGAGGAGCAGGTGGAGGATCTGTACCGGAAGAGCGGGATCCTGCATATCCTGAGTATCTCCTCCCTTCACATCACGATCCTGGGGATGAGCCTTTACAGGCTTCTGCGGCGTCTGCGGGTTCCGGTAATGCCCTCCGCCCTGGCGGGGAGCGTCCTGCTCCTTGTCTATGGCGGCCTTACCGGCTTTGGGGTGTCAGCCTGCAGGGCCATTGGTATGTACCTGATCCGTATGCTGGGGGAGGTGCTTGGCAGGACATATGATATGCTGACGGCGCTTGGGGTGATGGGGGCGCTCATGGTGTGGAGAAATCCATGGTACCTGCATCACAGCGGCTTCTTGCTCTCCTATGTCTCCGTGCTTGGGGTTGGGGTGATAGGTCCTGCGTTGACCAAGGCGGTCTACAAAAAAGAAGGAAAACCTGTCAGCGGATGGCAGGGGGCGGGGGGCCTGGCGCGGCGGGCCTTGGAAAAACTGGGACAGTCCGCCCTGACAAGCCTGTCGGTAATGCTGGCTACGCTGCCGGTGCAGCTGTGGTGTTATTATGAGGTGCCGGTCTGGTCCGTGTTCCTGAACCTGCTGGTGCTGCCCCTTGTAAAACCATTGATGCTGGCAGGGTTTCTGCTCCTGCTGTTTCCGTGGTTTATGCCGCTTCAGAAGACGGCGGAAGGGATCCTGGGCTGGTATGCGCTGCTCTGCCGGACGAGCGGGAAACTTCCTTTTTCCACCTGGAACCCGGGACAGCCCCGGCTCTGGCAGGTTTTGGGGTATTATCTGATCCTGGCGGCGGCGGTGGGGCTCGCGGCCATGGCCGGGCATACGCGCCGGGGAAGGGGGAAGACGGCAGCGGCCGCGCTGACGGTGGTTCTCTTTCTGGACGTCGTTCTTATAGGGGCCCGGCCCAGGGCGGCGAACCGGGCGGATTTCCTGGATGTGGGGCAGGGAGACTGTATCCTGGTGAGGACCGCTTCCGGGGAAGCCTATCTTTTTGACTGCGGCAGTACCAGCCGCGGCAAAGTGGGGGAATATGTGCTTCTGCCCTTTTTGAAATACCATGGCATCCGGAAGATAGACGCCGTCCTGGTCTCTCATCCGGACCAGGACCACATCAACGGCCTTGTGGAACTTTTTTCGGAGGGGCCGGGCCAGGGGATCATGGTGGAACAGCTGATCCTCCCGGAACTGGGGGGAGATGTCGGGGAAGCGTTCCTGGAACTGGAACAGCTGGCGCGGGAAGGGCGAAGCGGCGCGGCAGTCCGTTATGTGGCGGCAGGGGAGTCCTGGGAATGCGGCAGCGCCAGGTTTACCTGTCTCCACCCCAGGGCCGGATGGAACGCGGAGGATGCCAACACGGGATCCCAGTGCTTTTATGTGGAATTTTTTCAGGGGAGATCCGGGGATCCGGCGGGAACGCTTCTCCTCACCGGGGATGTGGAAGAAGAGGGGGAGAGGGCGCTGGTGGAACAGCTTGCCCGGGACAGGATCCGGCGGGCGGATGTGCTGAAAGTGGCCCACCACGGATCCGGCGGAGCTACCTCGGAGGAGTTCCTGGATCAGCTTTCCGTTGGGCTGGCAGTCATTTCCTGCGGCAGAAACAACCGCTACGGACATCCTCATGAGGAGCTGCTGGACCGCCTGTACGGGGAGGGCTGCGCCCTTTTGCAGACCCGGGAGAGCGGGGCGGTCACGGTCTATTTTGAAACAGGGGGGATCCGGGCGGAGACATACCGGTAGCCCGGCATTACAATACGGAGAGGATCAGGATCTCCACGCTCATCTGGTCGTTCATGCGGCCGCTTTTCACCGCCTCCTCCGCCTCCACGCACTGTTGCACCGCCCTGAGGAGGGCGGCGGAGGAAAAGCGGGAGGACTGGGCCAGGTATTTGCCCGCGGCGAAGGGGGGAACGCCAAGCTTTGAGGCCATTGTGCGGTTGTCGTATCCCTTTGCTTTCAGTTCCTTGGCCTGGAGCAGCAGGTTGCACTGCCTGGCGATCAGAAACAGGATGCGCATGGGGGGCTCTTTCAGGGCCAGCAGGTCATAGTAGAGCCCCAGGGCCTGTTCCTTCTTTTTGTCGGCAATCGCGTTGATCATGTCGAAGATGCGGCCGGTTATACGGGTGGTGCAGATGGTCTCCACATCTTCGTCTGTGACCACGTCCCGCTCCATGCAATAGCAGGTCAGTTTCTCCAGCTCCATCTGGATATTATCCATGTCAGTGCCGGTTTTTGCCAGCAGGAGCTGCACTGTGTTTTCCGTGATCTTTTTCCCATCCCTTGCCAGTACGCCGGCTATCCAGCGCTTCAGGGTGGATTCGTCCTGGGTGGAAAACTCCGCGGCGTGGCCCTTGGACTGTACGATCTTATACAGCTTGCTCCGCTTGTCCACTTCGCTTTCCGTGAACACGAAAAAGGTGGTCTCGTTGGGATCGGCCAGGTATTCCGCCATCTTTTCGCCGCCGGATTTGAACAGGCCGCTGTCGTTGAGAAAGATCACCCGGCGGTTGGCGAGGAAGGGCAGAGTCTCCGCCAGATCGATGATCTCGCCCACGGAGATATCCTTTCCCTCGTAAAAGTGGACGTTCATGGTATCGCCGTCATCGCAGAGGGCATTTTTCAGACGTTCCCTGTACTGGCGGCGGAGATACCGCTCTTCGCCGTACAGGAGGTAAAACTGCTTAAAGCTGCCCTGCTTGATATCGTCATTGATCTGTTTCATGGCATCTCCTTTTCGTCTGCGGCAGGATCTTTTTCTATTTGTAACAGTTTAGTTGTAACAGTTCGGCCCGCTTGTAACCGTTCAGCCCGCGCCATTCCCGAAGCCGCGCTTACGCGCTTTTCGGCGCCGTGCGCCTTCCTTTGCTCACAAAAAAGCGCTCCCTCAGCCGCCAGACATGGTGAAAAATTCGTGCGGGCACGATTTTCCGTCAAATCAGGCGGCTGGCTGAACTGTTGCTTCTATTTTGCATTTATCGGAAACGGATGTCAAGGTTTTCTTGGCTGCCGGGAGAATGTGTGGTACAATATCCATAAGGGGAAGGGCGGGCGTCCGGAAAGGCAGAAGGAGGCGGCCCCTGTTCCCCGGAGGAAAAGCGGGGTATGGTATGATCACTCTTCAGGGGAAAAGCGTATATCGGGATATCTGTGCGGGAAGGCTGGCTTTTTACGGGGGACGCCGGGAGATCCCGCGGCGGATGGTGGAGGATCCGGAGGAGGAATTCAGGCGCTACGAAAAAGCCGTCCGGGAGGCAAAGGTACAGCTTGCCCTGCTGTATGAGGAGAGCGTAAAGACAGTGGGGGAGGCCAACGCGGCTGTTTTTCAGGCGCAGGGGCTGCTGTTGGAGGACGAAGAGTACAGGGAGTCGGTGCGGCGCATGATCGCGGGGCAGCGGGTCAACGTGGAATATGCGGTGCATGTGACCGGGGAAAACATAGCGCGGATGCTGCAGTCGGTGGAGGACGCGTACATCCGGGAACGGGCCGGGGACATCCGGGACATCACGGCCCGGCTGCTGGAGATCCTGGGAGGCCCGGAGCGGGGGCGGGAACTGCCGGAAGGGCCTTTGATCCTGATGGCGGAAGATCTCCTTCCCAGCCAGGCGGCGCGTCTGGCCGGCGGGAATGTGCTGGGGATCGCCCTGCGCAGGGGAAGCACCCATTCCCATGTGGCGATCCTTGCCAGAAGCATGGGGATGCCCGCCCTCATGAAGCTGGGGGAGGGGCTGGGCGGGGAACACGACGGGAAATGGGCCGTCATTGACGGATATTCAGGAGTGCTGTATATTGAACCGGATCCCCGGACCCTGGAGGCTATGGAGGAGAAAAAGAGGGAGTCGGACCGGCGCAAAGTGCAGCTTCGGGAGATGAAGGGGAAGGAGACCGTCACCAGGGACGGCAAATCCATTCGGCTTTATGCCAATGTGGGGACCATGGAGGACGTGGAGGCCGCCTGCGCCAATGACGCAGGCGGGATCGGCCTGCTCCGCAGCGAGGTCATGTATCTTGGCAGCAGGGCCCGGCCGGACGAGGAGACCCAGTTCCGGTTTTACCGGCAGGTGCTGGAGCGGATGGGAGACCGGGATGTGATCATACGGACTTTCGACATCGGAGCGGACAAGAAAGTGCCGTGGCTCAGGCAGGAGCCGGAGGAAAACCCCGCGCTGGGCTTAAGGGGCGTCCGGCTGGGGCTGGAGCATCCGGAGCTTCTGAAGACACAGCTGCGGGCGCTGTATCGGGCGGGAACCTGCGGAAAGCTCCGCATCCTGTATCCCATGGTCACTTCCGCGGAAGAGCTTCGCCGGCTGCGCCGGATAGAGGAGCAGGCGAAGGAGGAGCTGAGGAGGGAAGGAATCGCACATGCGGAAAAGGTGCCGGTGGGCATTATGGTCGAGACGCCGGCGGCGGCGGTCCTGGGAGATATGCTGGCGAAGGAAGCGGATTTTTTCAGTGTGGGCACCAATGACCTGACCCAGTATACGCTGGCGCTGGACAGGCAGAACGAAAAGCTGGAATGCTTTGATGACCCGGCCCGCCAGGCGGTGCTGCGGCTCATCGGCATGGCGGCGGAAAGCGCCCACAGGGCCGGCATCCGGATCGGGATCTGCGGGGAGATGGCGGCGGATCCAGCGTTTACCGAAACTTTTCTCCGCATGGGGATCGACGAGCTCAGCGTCTCGCCGGGGATGATACTGGAGCTTAGGCGGAAGATCAGGGAGTCGTGACCCTGCGGATATTTCGACTTTTTCTGGAAAAAAGCAGAATTTGCAGGATTTAACAGAAATTGCCGGCGAAAATGACGATTGGAAACGAAACTCGCGGTGAAATGCGGTTGAAGTTTCAAATAATTGTCTTTTATAATATAAAAGGTGGCTGATTTTGATGGCAAAACACGAAATGGTGCGGAATGGCGCGGCTGATGCCACCGAAAAAGAACGATTTCATGACAGGGAGGTAGTTTAATGGAACAGTTGAACATTACAACTACGAAAGACAATGAAAAAATATATAAGATCCTTGACGATCTGATGAACGCGGACAAGGAATTTCAGATTATGATAACAGTTCCCTCTGCCAAGGGAGGAACGGTACAGAAATCTGGCCATGAGCTGCAGAAGCAGGAATTGGTCATCCGGGACCTGGAGCAGGATGTGACCAATATGATACATGAGATTGGAGTTCCCGCGCATATCAAGGGATATCAGTACCTGCGGGAGGCGATCATGATGTCCGTGGAGGATCCGGGCATGATCAGCTCCATCACAAAGATCCTGTATCCCACGATCGCGAAGCGGTTTCAGACCACGCCCAGCCGCGTGGAGCGGGCGATCCGCCATGCCATCGAGGTGGCCTGGAGCAGGGGGCGGATGGAGACGCTGGACGCGCTCTTTGGGTATACCATCGACACGGGGAAGGGAAAGCCCACCAACTCAGAATTTATAGCCCTGATCGCCGACCGGATCCGGCTCTCCTATAAAGTCTGACGAATTTGGCGCAACAGTTCAGCCGGCGGCCATTTTATGCGCAAAGGCAGGCGCACAGTGCCGGATGGCGCGGCTTTGCGGATGACGGGGGCTGAACTTGTTGCGAATTTGGCGCATACCGTCAAAAGAAAACACTTTCCACTGGACACGGAATGTTGTATAATACTCGTAAAGGGGCAGGATCTGTGGCCTGAAGTGCGGGACGGTTCCAGGGTCTGCCCGAGACGATTACATTTTTCCGGTGGAGGGGTTTCCAATGAAGAATATTTTGTTTGCGGCATCTGAGGGAGTACCTTTTATCAAGACGGGCGGTCTCGCCGACGTGGTTGGCTCCCTGCCAAAGTGTATTGACCGGCAGTATTTTGACGTGAGGGTGATCATCCCCAAGTATGCCTGCATGAAGCAGGAGATGAAGGATAAGATGCGCTATGTATCTCATTTCTACATGGATTTTAACTGGAAGAATGTCTATGTGGGGATCCTGGAAGCGGAGGAAGAGGGCGTACATTATTACTTTATCGACAACGAGAGCTATTTCAGCGGCCCCAAGGCTTATACCGATGATCCCAGATGGGAGATCGAGAGATACGCTTTCTTTTCCAAGGCGGTGCTGTCGGCGCTGCCCGTGATCGGGTTCCGGCCCGACCTGATCCACTGCCATGACTGGCAGACCGGCCTGATCCCCGTGTATTTGAAGGAGCGGTTCCGGGAGGGAGACTTTTTCCGGGGGATCAAGTCTGTCATCACGATCCACAATTTAAAGTTCCAGGGAAAGTGGGACACAAAGACGGTGCAGAATATCACAGGGCTTCCCGAGTATTATTTTACCCCCGACAAGCTGGAGGCATACAAGGACGCCAACCTGTTAAAGGGCGGCATCGTCTACGCGGACGCCGTGACTACAGTGAGCGATACATACGCGGAGGAGATCAAGACGCCGTTCTACGGGGAGGGCCTGGACGGCCTGCTCCGGGCCAGGAGCGGGGATCTGAGAGGGATCGTCAACGGCATAGACTATGCGGAGTTCGACCCGTCTACGGATAAGCATATCCCTTATCCCTATAACGCGGTGGATTTCCGCAAGGAGAAGGTGAAAAACAAGAAGGCGCTGCAGCAGGAGCTGGGGCTCTGCCAGGACGACCGGAAAATGATGATCGGCCTTGTCTCCCGGCTGACAGACCAGAAGGGCCTGGATCTGGTGGCCTATGTGATGGATGAACTCTGTTCCGACGATGTCCAGCTGGTGGTGCTGGGCACGGGCGAGGAGCGGTATGAGAACATGTTCCGTCATTTTGACTGGAAATACAACGACAAGGTGTCGGCAAATATTTATTATTCCGACCCCCTGTCACACAAGATCTATGCGGCCTGCGATGCGTTCCTGATGCCTTCGCTGTTTGAGCCCTGCGGCCTGAGCCAGCTGATGGCGCTGCGATACGGTACGCTGCCCATTGTCCGCGAGACAGGCGGGCTGAAGGATACGGTGGTGCCCTACAACGAGTATGAAAACACCGGTACCGGTTTCAGCTTCACAAACTACAATGCGCACGAAATGTTGAATACGATCCGCTATGCCGAGCATATCTATTATGATAAGAAGCGGGAATGGAACAAGCTGGTTGACAGGGCGATGGCGGCAGATTTCTCCTGGCATGTGTCTGCGGCGAAATATCAGGAGATGTACGACTGGCTGATTGGTTAGGGGCATGGCGGACAAAAACGGCAGTAAAGATAATTTTATCAAGCAGGCTGGGATACTGGCGGCGGCCGGTATCATCAGCAGGATCATAGGGCTCCTTTACAGGAGCCCTATGCATGCTGTCATCGGTGATCTGGGAATGGGGTATTATCAGACCGCCTATGCGTATTACACTATCATCCTTCTGATCTCTTCCTACAGCATCCCATCGGCCATATCCAAAGTGATCGCCCAGAAGCTGGGGGTAAGGGAGTACCGGAACGCCCACAGGATCTTTCTGTGTGCCCTGGGGTATGTACTGGTGGTTGGCGGTGTGGCCAGCCTTTTCCTGTTTTTCGGGGCGGGGCTTGTCATGTCGGAGGCGGAGGCATCCGTGCTGCGGACTTTTGCCCCCACCATCTTTATCTACGGCATCCTAGGAGTGCTGCGGGGGTACTTCCAGGCCCATAAGAGCATGGCCCAGACTTCCGTGTCCCAGATCCTGGAACAGATCGCAAACGCCGTAGTCACTGTGGGGGCGGCCTATCTGCTGATCAACGGCGCCATGGGAAGCATGGAGATGCCGGCGGACGAGGCCGGACAGGTGAAGCGGGCCGCGGCGGGGGCGATCGGAAGCGCATTGGGCACAGGCGCCGGAGTGCTGGCAGCGCTGCTGTTCATGCTGGCCGTCTACGGGCTCAACAAGGAGCTTATCCACAGAAGGATCCGCCGGGACAGGCACCAGAACGTGGATTCCTACCGCGACATTGTCAAAATGATCACAGGCGTGGTGACGCCCTTTATCCTGAGCACGGCGGTCTATAACCTGAGCGGAACGGTGAATACCAGCGTGTACACGAAGCTGCTGCCAGCCATAAAGGAAGTGAGCGCGGTGACGATCTCCTCCCGGTGGGGGATCTTTTCCGGCCAGGCCCAGACCATCTCCAACATTCCCCTGGCGTTTGCCTCCGCCATGGCGGCGGCCATGCTGCCATCGGTGGCCCAGTATATGGGGGCCGGGGATGAAGACGGGGCCCGGCGCTCCATCCGGCTGTCGGTCAAGACCACCATGCTGATCTCCATTCCCTGCGCAGTGGGGATGTTTTCGCTGGCAAGGCCGGTGACCAGGCTGCTGTTCTTTTCCAACGGCCAGGAGGCGGAGGACCTGGCCACGGCCCTTTTGATGGCGCTTTCTCTCTCCGTGGTATTTTATTCCCTGTCCACGCTGAACAGCCAGATCCTGCAGGGGCTGGGAAGGCTGAACATGCCCATCGTCAACGCGGGGATCGCCCTGGCGGTGCAGAGTGCGGTGGCTGTGGCCCTGCTCTGCTTCACGGAGCTGGACCTGTATGCCATTGTGGCGGCAAACACGCTGTATTCCGGCGTCATGTGTTATCTGAATCAGCGGGCCGTGAGGAAAGCGGTGGGATACCGGCAGGATGTCAAGGGAACTTTTGTGGTTCCCGGGATAGCGGCCCTGCTGATGGGGGCTGTGGCCCGGGCAGTGTACGAGGGCCTTTTGCTGCTGACAGGTTCTTTCCGGCTTGGCCTGATCGTATCCATCCCGGCGGGGGTGTGCGTGTACTTTGCGCTGCTTCTTCTGTTCAGGGGCGTGACGGAGCGGGAGCTGCAGAGTTTTCCCAAGGGATATCTGCTGGTAAAGCTGGCAAAGAAAATACGGCTGCTGCACTGATAAGGCGCGGCGGCCGCATATCCCGAACTTGTCCGGCAGCGGATCTCAGCCATCCTCCAACAGGCGGATGCCGGCGATATTGCTGTCGATCGCCATGGAAAAGTTTGTATAATAGACCACGAAACCCGGTTTTGCCCCGCCGGGCTTTTTTACGTGTTTTTTCTGCACATAGTCGATCTCCACTTTTTCCTGGTCCCGCCCTCTGGAGTAGTAGGCGGCCAGCCTGGCGGCTTCCTCAAAGGTACGGTCCGGCAGCTCTCCGGCGTTTTCCATCTTTACGATCACATGGGAACCGGGTATGTGCTTGGCGTGAAACCACCAATCGCCGCCGGAGGCAAACTGAAAGGTGAGCCAGTCGTTCTGATAATTATTCTTGCCCACGTACATGTGAAAGCCGTCGCTGCTGATATAGTGGAAGGGCCTGCTGGTGATCTTCTGCTTTTTGGAGCCGCTTTTCCTGCGGATGTAGCCGCTCTCCGTGAGTTCCTCCCGGATCTGCGCCAGATCCTCTTCCTTTAAGGCGATGTCCAGGGAGGCGCTGACAGATTCCAGATGGTCGATCTCAGATTTGACCTCTTCGGTCAACGTGGACAGCGCCTCATAGGTCCGCTTCAGTTTTCCATATTTGTCAAAATATTTTTTTGCGTTTTCCGTGGGGGTGAGAGTGGGGTCGAGGGGGATCTTCACCGTCTCGCCGCTATAGTAATTTACCGCTTCCAGAAATTTTGCCCCCGGTTTGGCGCTATAGCCGTAGGTGTTGAGAAGTTCCCCGTAGATACGGTATGTCTCCCGCTTTTCCGTATCCTGGATCTGGCGCAGCTGCAGGTCATACTTTTTCACGTTCCGCTCCAGGGCCGTCTGCACGATACGCCGCAGATCCGCGGACTTCTGGCGGATGCGGGTAAGCGCGCTCTTCTCCGCGTAATAATATTCCAGCAGGGCGGACATGGAATCCATGGTCTTGCAGGAGTCGGCGCCTCCCGTGTACAGGGTCAGGGGCAGGGCGGCAAATTCCACCGGCTGGGAGCCTGTGTAAGCGATGGTGGGAGTAAAGCGTTCTTCCCGGATGGAGTCGGCCATGTCCTGAAAGACATCCGTAAGCCGGGTCCAGTCTTCTTCCCCCAGGGCGGCAGTGGGCAGTTCCGCGTCTACCCTTGCGCGGTGGCACAGCTCCTGGGCCAGGATGGGGGAGATGCCGGTGAAAGTGCCGTAGACCGCCTTGTAGACAGGCTGGGGCTTCGCCATGAGAGCCTGCCGGACAGCGGAAGGATCCGCGGCCAGGGCGTCCAGCTTCTCCTGCGTCTTAGCCACGAAATAGGGCTTGCCGGGCAGCACCTCCCGCACGGAGCTCACCGCCGCGGACACATGCTTGATGCTGTCGATAATGACATCATTCTCGTCACAGAAGATGAGGTTGCTGTGTTTGCCCATGATCTCCGCCACAAGGGTTTTGCGGCGCAGGTCGCCCATCTCGTCCAGGTGTTCTACGTCGATGCGGACGATCCGTTCCAGCCCGGGCTGGGAAATTGCGGTAATGCGCCCGTTCTGCAGGTGCTTTCGGAGCAGCATACAGAAATTGGGGGCGGTGAGAGGGCTGGGTTTGTTGTTCTCCGTCAGGTAGATCAGGGGAAGAGAGGCGTTTGCGGAGAGGAGGAGCCGATACTGTTCCGAGTTCTGCCTGACTGTCAAGAGCAGCTCGTCCTCCTCCGGCTGGGCGATCTTATAAAGCCTTCCGCCGATCAGCTTTTGTCTCAGTTCCGATACCACACATGCGATAGTAACGCCGTCAAATGCCATAAATACCTCCTTACAGGGAAATGATCTGCCTCGCTTTGCCGCCGGATTATCTCTCGCGGTAGCAGAAGTCGCTGAAGGAAGCGGTTCCTCCGATTTCCTTCGTGGAATAAACGGTCAGCCCGAACCGGCAGCCGGCAAAGTGGTCCAGCCGGAAGAACAGGCGGTGCTCCCCGCCCGCGCGGACCCATTTGCCCAGCCAGGGCTTGCCCGGCTCCCCGTCTTTCCAATAAGAAAAGACGGCGGTATCCCGCATCCGCGTGAAATCCGCTTCCAGCCGCAGGCGCACCTGGGCTCCCCGGGTGATCTCCCCCAGGGGGATGGCTTCCGTCTCCCGCTCCTCATATCCTTTGTGGCTGCCGGAAGCGTCCGTCAGGGGAAATGCCCTGCGGACCACAAGGCAGAGCTCTCCCTCCCTGCGGGTCAGGGCGATCAGCCCGTACTGCCCCTGGAGGGCGCAGAGACCCGCATAGTCGCCCTCCTTCAGGCCGCTGCCGTCCACAGTGACCTCCGCGGCACAGCCCGGATAGAGCATCCGCTGGGTCAGGGTGTTGGAGGCTTGCGTCAGATCCGGGCAGAGCTTTCCTGTGGCCACCTGCCAGAGGCCCCTTTCCCTGTCCTGATGGATCAGGCTTTGGTCAGGCTCATGGTTGAACTGCCAGCAGGTTTTCAACGCTCCCCTGAAATCGTCGCTTTCTACCAAAGGCCGGTATAGGTGTCCGGGGCGGGTGCTCTTTATGGGGAAATCCTCCGGGATCAGGCCGTTTTCGCCAAGCACGGGCATTCCCTTTTTCCAGCTTACCGGCAGCAGGACAGGGATCCTGCCAACGGCCCCCCTGTCCTGGAACAGGATGGCGTAATAATCCCCCTCAGGAGTGTCCACGATGCCGCCCTGCGCCACGCCCTGCCCGCAGTATCCTATGTCGTCGTCCAGCACGTCGCCGCCTACAAACTCTCCGCTTAGGGAATCCGCCATAAAGCAGGCTTCGGTCCTGCGCCATCTGTCCTCCTTCGAGTGTATGAAGAAGAGATAGTATTTTCCGCCTATCTTATAAAAATGGGTGCCCTCATAGCCCAGGAAAGGGCCCTCCTTGTCACTGACCGCCACTCTGTGGAGGCCGCCCTCCAAGGGCCCGCTCAGATCCTCTTTCAGCTGGGTAATGTAAATATGCCGGTTGCCGTAGGCGATGTATACGCTGCCGTCGTCGTCGAAAAGGAGGGAACAATCGTGGTAGAATCCCTGGATATTGTGTTTCTCCCAGGGCCCTTCTATACTGGGGGCAGTGTACAGGTAGGTCTTGTGGGTATCGTTTGCCACAAAGCACACATAGAAGGTGCCCTTGTGAAAGCGCAGGGAGGCGGCCCACATGCCCTGGCCATAGATGTTTTGGCCGTTTTCTAATTTCTGGGCGGGGGTGCCGTCCAGGGCGTCATACACATAGGCGGCGTGTTCCCAGTTCCTGAGGTCATAGGAGCGAAGGATCTCACAGCCCGGCATGAAGTGCATGGTGGTGCTGACCATATAGTAAGTGTCCTCCACCCGGATCACATCCACGTCAGGGTAATCCAGGCGGGTGATGGGGTTTATGTGGGGATACTGGGTCGTGCGCTCGTAGGAATAACCGCTGTCCGGCGTGACCTGCACCGGCGTCCACTCAAAGTACAGGACGCCGTTCTCTTCTATGGAGAGCGTTTCCGCCGTCCGGTCATTCCTGCGCAAGACCCTGCGGCTCGCGGTGTAGGGCAGAGAAGCCTCCCGCAGCAGCGATACCTGATCCCGGGAAGGATCGGCCGGTTCGCCCAGGTCGTGCCAGAGCTTCAGCGGGTTGCCATGTTTTTCGTCCACCAGCCGGGTCATCAGACAGCCCTCCCCGGGAAGGTTCAGCTCGAAACACAGCGTTCTGCCGCTGCGCCTGTTGGCCATATTCCAGAGTACGCCCCGGAGGCTTCCATCCTGCAGCCGCATCACAACGGCATTGTCATCCCGGTAAATACAAGTTCCCGGTTTCTCCTTCAGCTTTTTGAAGAACACAAAGGTCCAGAAGGTGGGCTTTGGGATGCAGCCGTTGGCCAGGAGCCCGAAACCGCCGTGGAAAGGGGTGAAGGGTACGCCCCGTTCCTCAAACACATCGCCGAAGGTCCAGTAGGAATAGGATTCGCTGCTGTCTCCCAGCCGGGAAAGCTGCTGGGCGATAAACGCCGCGTTCTGGTTGGTATCGTGGAGAGGGCAGTTGGGGATATAGGAGGTATTGAACTCCGTGATATGGATCTCCAGCCCCTTATATTGCGGGAAACTGTCTGTGATGTCGCGGGAGGTGCGAAGGTTGGCAAAGCCGTCCTCCGCCTGCATCAGCTCCGCGTAGCCGTAATGGCCCACGTCTTCCGGCAGCTCCGTGGTATAGTGATGCCTTGTGACAAAGTCCAGGGGGATCTGGTTTTTGGCGCAGTATTCCAAAAAAGCGCGGATCCACTTTTCGTCGCTTCCGCCGCACACGGCGGGCCCGCCCACACGGAAGCGGCTGTCCACTTCCTTTACCGCCAGAAAGGTCCGGTGAAAGAGTTTAAAATATTCTTCCATGTCGGCATTTTCCCAGAAGCCGGGCAGGTTGGGCTCGTTCCAGACCTCCACGGGCCAGGTCACGACCTCGTCTCGGCCGTACCTCTGGCAGAGGTGCTCCAGGAGGGCTTTCACCATGTCAGTCCAGGCATCGTAGGAAGCGGGAGGCGTCACGTTTCCCTTCCAGTAAAAGACGGTCTGCTTTCCGCTGGCCATCTTTTCCGGCATAAAGCCCAGTTCCAGGAAAGGGCTTAGGCCCAGCTCCCGATAGCTGTCCATGACCCGGTCCAGGTAAGTGTAATTGTAGGTGACATTTCCGTCCCGGTCCTCCTGATAAATGGCCATGTCATCGCAGAACAGGCCGTGGCCGCGGATATGGCGGAAACCGATGTATTCCTGGACCATTTTCAGATGCCGCAGGTATTCCTGGTGCAGGGCGAGGCCCATGCGTCCTGTGCCGACGCAGAAATCCACGTTGTTGTGAAAGGGAACGGCAGTCTCAGCCGTCAGATCGATTTTTCTCATGGCAACCTCCTGGTTTTATGCGGTGTTTTGTCCCGGCCCGGAGCCTATAGAAAAAAGGGAACGCACACGGTTCCCTTTTGGCTCTGTTTCCGCTTTCCGTCTCTAAATTCCTTCTAAAGCCATCTTATATGCTGGGGGCTAAAATGTCAATCATTTCTCAGGATAAATTCCCGGCCTTTTTATGGGCATGTAGCAGTTCAGCCACCAGACATGACGGAAAATTCGTGCAAGCACGATTTTCCGTCAAATCAGGCGGCTGAGGGAGCGCCGATTTCATGAGCAAAGGCAGGCGCAAAGCGCCGGAGAGCGCGGCAGCGCGACTTTGCGAATGGCGTGGGCTGAACTGTTACATGGGCATTGGTCAGAAAATGGGATTCATTTCGGCTACATAGAGGCTTTCGACCGTTACGCTGCCGTCAGCGAAAAGGCTGATGGCATGGGAATCCTTATCATCAGTGTAGGAGCGGATGCTGATGGCCTTGTAATCGTTGAAAAAGCCCTCTACCAGAGAACGGTCGATATAGATTTCCATGGTAAGTTTCCCGTTCTCATCCGGCAGGAAGCCGGAAACCACGGCGGACTTTGCGCCCTCACCCTTGTTTTCCGTGCGGCCGTAGATCGTCTCGGCGTTCACGTCATAGCGGTAAGTGGTGCAGTCCCATTTGCCTCCCTGCTTCAGGTTGATCCCAAATTCCGAAGCCCCGCTTATGTCTGCGGTGAGACGGATATGGAGCATATCCGAGTCTGCCTTGGACAAAGCCTCATTGGCTGCATCCAGCGTGAGGTCTGTTTCCTGGATGAGGATGTTCTTTTCCAGCGTTTTCAGGGCGTCCACAGGGCTCATCTTCAGATCGGTGCCATCGTCATTCAGCCATATCCGACGGGCCAGACCTGCGGTGTGGGCCCATCCAGAGGCGCCCTGCTGCGCCGCCCCGCGCTGGTCCTGCATAATGCTGAACATATAAAGCTGCCCGCTTACTGGATCGATAAAGCAGCTGGGGCCGGTGAATACATTGTCTCCGTAATCCAGCATATGCGGTTCACCCTGGAAGGACTCATCCGGTGTAAATCTTCCGCTTTCAAGATCAAAATCGCCCAGCCAATAGTAGACCTTGTTGTCCGTGATGCCGGCGGGAGCGGGAGAGATGCAGAAAAAGTATTTCGTTATGGTGCCGGCCTCATTGTGCACGGGCATGATAATGGGAAGTTCCCAGCTTGTGCCATAGAGAGGAGACTGATTTTCCATCTCATAGACGGGTCCCCTATACTGCCAGTTCATATCCACCGTTCCCCGCGGCGTAAGTTCCAGGGTATCTGTGGTGTAGAGAATCGCGGTGCCGCCGTTGGAAGAGGTGCTGCCGGAGCAGACGAGCATACACCATACATCTCCCTCTTTCCAGATGTGCGGATCGCGGAATTCGCCTGTGCGCCCCTGGCCGGCCTGCTGAATTACCGCCAATTCATCGCAGATCACCCAGTCTGTCAGTTCCGGGTCACTCAGGTCGGCCGGATATGCCACGCCGATGTTCTGGTTAGAGATCAACCCTTCCACATCTCGGAAGCTGTCGTTGCCAGCGGTGAAGAAGAGAAGCGGGATCCCGTTTTTGTCCAGGGCCGCGCCGCCGGACCAGACGCCGTCCGGGACAACAGTATCCTCGGTTGGCGTTATCGCCTCTTTCACGGGCTTCCAGCTTACCATATCGGTGCTGACAAGATGGCCCCAGCAGATATTCCGCCAGTAGGAGCCTGTCATATTGGCCTGGTAAAAGAGATGGTACATTCCGTTGTAGTAGACCGGCGCGTGGGGCTCGTTCATCCAGAACTGGTAAGGGCCGCCATGGAACTGGGGCCGGGTGTAGTCATCCGTGAGTATGTTCTGGAGCCATATATCAGAAAAAGTGATCTCAGGAATATCAGCCTTGGAATAATATTCTTGGATTTCCTCGCCGTCCAGAGCGATGTCGTAAAGTTTGACCTCGTCCAGATAGCCGCTGGCTACATTGAGGAAGCCTGCCGCCATGCGTTCTCCCTCCACATTTCGCCCCACGGTCAGAGACTTGGAGGAAGCGCCTGCGATCTGGGCGCCCTCCGGTACGCTGCGGGAAGCCACAAGTTCGCTGTTCAGGTAAAGGCGCATCTCCCCTGCCTCCGAGTCAAAGGTGGCGGTGACCAGATTCCAGGCGTACTTTTCCAGATTATCCCCGTTTGTCCAGATCGTAAGCCAGTCATCTCCGGTGCCTGCCTGAAAGCTGAGGCGGCCGAAGCGCTCATAGCCTAAGATAAAGCCCTTTTTGGCGGTTTTATCCGATTGGCTCACAATGCCGGTGAGCTGGTCGGTTCCATTGTCGGCGGCTTTGGGGTCATCCCATTCAAAGACCCGGGGGGCGATCCAAGCCTGTACGGTTAAGGAGGGCCCTTCTACGGTGATATCGTTTCTCTTGTAAGTGACGTAGGTGCTGCTGCCGTCCAGGAGGATACAGCCGCCCTGGATGCCGTCGGAACGCCATTGAGGATCCTGATTTTCCATATAGGCGGCGTGTGAAAATTCATAATTCATATCGGTGTCCGGCAGGTTGTGAGAGGAGTCCTGGACGGTGATGCCGCTGCCCTCGTCAAAGGCCAGGTGGAGCAGAAGATGGTCATCGTGTGCGGCCCCTCCGCAGGAGGTAAGCGCCGCCAGGCAGAAAGGCAGTAAGGTCGTTATTATTTTTTTCATAGGATTCTCCGATCTGTGAGGCTTTGATAAGGAGGCCGGGCAGTCTGGCTGCCCGGCCGTAAAATCGCTATTTTAAATTTACAGCAAGCTGCCAGGGGATCTGGATCTCCCCGCCGTCTCCGCCGTCCGTCACTGTGTCGAAGGAGGAAGCATAGTCCGGGGCAGTCTCATAATAGGTCACAACCTCGTCAAAGAAAGCGTGCGCCCAGCCGTCAACCTGTTCGTCGGCAAGCACCAGGTAGAGCTCCTGGCCAAGATATTCGGAGAGATCTATGGCATAGGTGCCCATGTCAGCCCAGGAGCCGCCGGCTCCAACGCTGGGGAAGTTTGCGTCGTTGAAACGGGTCTGTTGATAATAACCGATTTCGGTGCCGTCCGCCGTGTAGACATGGATCGCGGCGGCATGGCCGCCCATGCGGACAGAGATCCATCCGGAGCCGGAGAGGGTGAAGCTGCTGGACTGTACGGACCAGGTGGAGCCTTCGTCAATTCCGGTGTTCCAGCCGTCCAGATGCCAGTCGCCGGCCTGGTTATAGGGAAGCCCCTCGTTCCAGTAACTGTCTGCGGATATGACGCCGGCCGCCTGGCCGTCTACTATGCTCCAGCCATCCGTCAGAACTGTCCAGCCTGCCAGGTTCCCGGACTCAAAGCCGCCGTTTGCCACGGAATTGTGATCCGCCATGGCGATCACGGTGAAGGAGGTTTCCACGCTTTTTCCCTCATATTCCGTACCGTAGGTCACCGTGTAGGCACCCGGTTCGGACAGGTCAAAAGCATCGAAGCCGTCGGTGTATTCTGTGCCGTTAAAAGTTACCTTTGTAATGGTCAGGCTGTCTATGGTTTCGTCGCCATAGGAGGCGCTGGCGTCCTGCACAAAAGCGGTGAGATCAACTGTGCCGCAGTCCACAACCTGATTTTCGGCGTAGGTTGTCATGGCCAGGGAATTTAACGGTACCGGGTAGGGATAGGTGGTGTAATAGTTTTCCAAGGAGGTGAGGTCATCATAGGAAGCGGAGGTATAGGTCTCGTTCTGCACCGCTTCGAGCTGGGCAACCTCCAGGGCGGCCACGTCCTCTGTCGTAAGGGAAACGCGGAAATCATCTACATTCATAAAGGCGAAGCCACTGCCGTCGTTGCCATCGACCACCTTCAGATACACCACTCTGTCGAGATATTCACTGGCATCCATGTAGACACGCAGGAGGGTCAGGGCGAGAGCGGGATCGCTGAAATAATCATTGTGGACTGTGATCAGTTCCTCGTCCGTATTGCCGTCGCAGAGAGCTACATAACAGTTGCCGTTGCCGGCTCCGAGCATAAAGGATATGTAGCCGTCGCCGCCCAGGGTAAATTTGGTGGAGCGGATAGACCCGGTGAGATTTTCCTGAATGGCACCGTTGTTGGAGCCGTCCAGGTAGAACTCGCCCTCTCCGTACACGGCGCGGTCATCCCAGTAACGCTGGCTTGTGGAAACTACGCCGGCGCGGGTCAGAGCGGTGCCCTCCAGGGTTTTCCAGCCGGTGAGATCGCCTGATTCAAAGCCGCCGTTTACGATGGTGGAGGAGGTTTCGTCCTCCTCGAAGGGCTTTTCACCGTATTCCGCGACCTGACGCTGATACTCGGCCTCTGCGGCGGCTACTTCCTCGTCATTCTGGCACACACGAAAGTCGTCTAAATTGACATAGGAGAAATCGTTGCCGTCATCATTGTCCGTGACTTTAATGTAGATGTTCTTGCCGATATAGTCGGAGAGGTCTACTACCTTTGTCAGCAGGTGGTCCGTGATAAATACGCCGTCACAGTCGGTATTGGCAACTTTGGCCAAGGCGGTATCGCTGCCTTCCTCAAAAAATTCCACATAGATTTTTTCAGGATCCTTGCCGGCGCCCATCCGGAAGGTAATGAAGCCGTTGCCGCCCAGGCGGAAGGGATCTGAGGTCAGTGTGCCGCGCATGGGAGGATTGCCGCCGTCGGAGCCGGAGAAGAAGTACTGGTTGGATTTTTCGACGGTGACGCCGTTGAGGGATTCGCTGTCCACTACGCCGCGGAAGTTGAATGCGGCGTCCTCGCGTGTCCAGCCCACCCATTTCCCGGAGGAAACGTCCTCAAAGTCACCGTTTACGATATCGTCCGCCGCGTCGGAGCCGGCACCTGAGCCGCAGGAGGCCAGAGACAAGGACATACAGCCCGCCAGGGCGAAAGATATTATTTTGTTCATTGTGCTTTTTCTGATCATAATGTTACCTCTTGTTATGGATCATTGTGAATTTTGTTTTCTGTTACTCTGTTACAAGGTTACAAGGTTACAAGGTTACAAGGAAAATTTTTGTTGCAAAGAAAAGTGGTTGTTGATAAAAATAACGTTTCACGAATTAGGTTGATCAAATTATAAGATTCAAAATAACTTTTGTCAATATGTCATCTAAAATTAAAGGATAATTAGCATTATTGATAAAAAATCACAAGGGAAATTGGCAGAAATGCACTATGAAATATTGTGAAACGTTATAAATAGCTATCCGATTCCGGATAATCAAAGGATGGCAGAGAAAAAGGGCGGAGTATCATCCGCCCGATACCTCTGCCAGGGTCGGCATAGCGGGGATGGCGCCGTGACGGCTGGCGGTGATGCTGGCGGCCTTGTTGGCAAAAGCCAGGATCCGCTCAAGTTCTTCCGAAGACAATTTGTCCAGGTCGGGGAGCTTTGCCAGCCGGGAGAGCGCGGCGCCGAAGAAAGTGTCGCCGGCCCCGTTGGTGTCGCCTACCCTGCAGGGAACGCCAGGCACAAGCCCTGTCTGGGAACCAAGGCGGTAAAAGGCGCCTTTTGCCCCAAGGGTCACAAGGACGAGCCGGATGCCATGTTCCGCGAGCCTGGCGGTGCCTGCGGCGCAATCGTCGGTTTTGGCCAGGAGGGGCAGCTCTTCTTCGGAGACTTTCAGCACATCTACCAGCGGGAGCGGCTCCAGCATCCGGGACACTGCGGTGTTTTCGTCCGGCCAGAGGGCGGCGCGGTAATTGGGGTCATAGCTTATGAGAGCGCCATGCTGCCGGGCCTTCTTGGCGGCGAAAAGCGTAGCGCTCCTGGCCGGTTCCGCGGTAAGGCTTATGCTCCCGAAATGGAGGAAGCGTGTTTCTTCCAACAGAGAGGCTGGTATCTCGGCTTCCGTGAGATTTACGTCCGCGCTGGGGTCGCGGTAAAAGCTGAAATGGCGTTCCCCCGTATCGTCCAGCGAAACCACGGCAAGGGTAGTGTGCTGTACGGGGTCGGTGGACATGCCGGAGATGTCCACATGGTTTTCCAGGAGACAGTCTCGCAGCTGCTCTCCGAAGCTGTCTCGGCCCACCCTTCCCACAAAGGCTGTCCTGGCGCCAAGCCGCGCCGCCGCGACGGCGAGATTGGCGGGGGCGCCGCCGGGATTTGCCGTAAACTGGGGGATCCCCTGTCCGTTCCTGCCGTCTTGTGTCAGATCGATCAAGATTTCTCCAATAGCTGTGATATCCATCATAATAATCTCCATTCTGCCGCTTGAAGCGGCGGTTTTTCGGGTATGCGGTGCCGGCGTCAGGATTTTGTGGTGCCGCCGCAGGCGTACTGTACCGGCAGGCAGATCAGGGAAGGGGCCTTGCCGAGGGGCTTCTCCAGTATCATGGATACGCAGGTCTCGGCGATTTCTTCCAGGGGCTGAACGATAGTGGAACAGAAGAAATCCTGATCCCCGAAATGCCGGGTGCCGTCAAAGCCGATGATCTGGACATCCTCCGGAACGCGTATCCCCATCTGGCGAAGAGTGCGCAGAATCTGGTACGCAAGCGAATCTGTGACGCAGAAAATGCCGTCGAAGTCCAGCTTTCCCTTATGGGTGTGCTCCCGGAGAAAATCTTCGAAAGCGGAATAAGGAGTGCCGTCATCCACGATCTTCAAAGTATAGGGAACGCCCATGGCCTCGCAGGCGTTTATAAATCCGTCTTTCCGCTTGTTTGGCTCGTTGGTGACGCTTGAGCCGATGCGCATAAAGGCCAGGCTGCGGCACCCGTTTTCCACGAGTTTTTCCGCTGCGATGCGCCCGCCGCCATAATTATCGGAAGAGACACAGGGGATCTGGCCGCCGAAATAGCGGTCGATGGACACCAGCGGAATGTTCTCCGACACCTTTAGATCCGGATTATAGGAGAGGCAGATGATGCCGTCTACCTTTTGCTGCTCGGCCAGTATCACATATTCCTGCTCCTGGTTGTGATCGTAATCTGTGGCGTAGAACAGCATCCGGTGCTTGCGCCGGGCCAGAGATCTGTTGATGCAGTCTGCCAGTTTGGCAAAAAAAGGGCTGATGAGATTAGGCACCATTACGGCTACTGTGTAAGTCTTGTTGGTCTTCAGGCCCTTGGCGTAGCTGTTGACGCGGTAATTCAGCTTTGCGACGGCTTCCTCCACGCGGATCCGGTAACTTTCGCCTACGGGAAGGCCGTTGATGACCTTGGATACTGTGCCGAGGGCCACTCCGGCCTCGCGGGCCACGTCCTTCATTGTGGGGGCGGGATTGTTTTCTGACATTGGTTTCACCTCGTTTGCTTCCTGCATTTATATATACATTTATACTATATATACATTTATACATAGCGTTTAATATTTACTATATAGGACGTGAAATTTCACAACACAAGAATAGCATAGTTCATGACTTTTGTAAATAGAGATAGAAAAATTTGTGAAACGTTTATTTGTGCATTTTTGGCTGATACAAATTCGAAAAAGAAAATAGTGCACAAATTCAGAAACTTAAAACTATGCAAAACAGACAAAGTGATGAAGAAATGGCGAAGATGTTAAAATTTGTATTGACGAGGAAACGGCTTGCGTGGTATTGTTTAGCTGAAAAAAAAATAACGTTTCACATAAAAGAGGGAACAGATTCTTCCGCGTAGGACGGTAACCTGGCAGAAGATGCTGAAAATTCAGGAGTTTATGTATTGGTAAGGAGAAAAAACCTTTCATGAAACTCCGCGGACAATGTCTTTGACAATATAATGGAAGGAGAGAGCAGAGCGTGAGCGATCAAAAAGCAAAGGCGAAAACGAAGGATATCGCGCCTGGAACGCCGGGAAGACGCGGCAAGTCTCTGGGAATGCGGATGGCACAGTGCTGGCAGCTGTATTTACTGCTTGCGGTTCCTGTTGTGATTACGATTATCTACAAATACATACCTATGTATGGCATACAGATTGCCTTCCGGGATTATGTTCCCAGCAGGGGGTTTTTCGGCAGCGAATGGGTGGGGCTGGATTGGTTTGAACGTTTTTTTACCGCCCCCACTTTTAAGCGTATGATCGTGAATACGGTGAAGCTTAGCCTTTTCGGGCTGCTGTGGAGTTTCCCTATCCCGATCATCCTCTCGCTGGCGATCAATCAGCTTCGGTTTAAAAGGTTTAAGAGGGCAGTGCAGACGATTCTATATGCGCCGCATTTTATTTCCATTATGGTAGTGTGCGGTATGATCCGCATCTTCCTTTCTCCTTACGGAGGGCTGGTCAATCTGCTCCTGGGGGGAAGCCATATTGATTTCATGACAGACCCCAACGCATTTCGGACGATCTACATAGCGTCCGGTATCTGGCAGGACGCCGGATGGGGAACGATCATTTATCTGGCCACGCTTTCGGCGGTTGACCCGGGGCTTTACGAGGCGGCGAAGATAGACGGCGCATCCCTGTTTCAGCGTATCAGGAATATTGATATTCCAGAGCTGATCCCCATGATCGTACTTCAGCTCATCATGAGCGCCGGCGGGATTATGAGCGTGGGCTTTGAGAAGGTTTTCCTGCTCCAGACACAGCTCAACAAGGCGGCCAGCGACGTGATCGCGGTTTACGTGTACGAACAGGGTATTGTGGATCACGCCTACAGCTATTCCACAGCCATCGGCCTGTTCAATACGGTAATCAATATTACGCTTTTGTTCATAGTAAACAAGATAGCGAAACGGGCTGCGAATGTGAGCTTTATCTAAGTGTGTTTGCGGCGATATCATTGTCTGTGCCGCTCAGGGCGGCGGAATGTGAGGAAATATGAAAAGACATGGTCTTTCTGACAAAGTCAGCGATGTGATACTTGTGACATTATGCGTGGTCGTTTTGCTGGTCGTTGCCTATCCGCTCTACTATGTGCTGGTGGCTTCGGCGTCAAACCCCTATGACGTGTATACCGGCAAGACCTTTTTGCTTCCCAGCCAGTTTACGCTGGAGGGTTATAAGGCGGTATTTTCTGATCCGAAGATATTCAGCGGATTTAAGAATTCCGTGCTGTACACGGTGGTCGGCACCGTCTTTTCCGTGGTGATGGTTTATTTTGTGGCTTATCCCCTGAGCTGTAAGG